>DMXI01000218.1 GCA_003483885.1 Microscillaceae bacterium | reverse complement strand
TCGAACCCTTCCCTTACAGCTACCTTTGGAATAATGATGAGCGATGAATCTCGAGTGCTAAGAGAAGTCAAGATTCAGTATTCTATGTACAATATTTTTATTCTAACCACATACACTGTAAAGAGGCTAGCCCTTGTATTACAGTCAAAATACCCAGTTTATCAATTGTAAGCTGGGTATTATCGTTTTATAGCCTTCATTTGCCGCTCAAAAAATACCGTTTATCTAAAAATCTGCACTCTATATTCTTAAATGAGTATATACTTATATAGCATAACTGGTTGAAGGATCTTGGGGGTTTGTAACCTCAGGTTGCAGCCCTCAAGTTTTTAACTCGTTGCTGGATAGTTGGCTTTTTATCAAAAAATAACGGGAATAATTATAGGCTTAAGACTTTGGCAAGTTTAAGCAATATAAAACGGGATCTGTTGAGGTCTCGTTTTTTTGTTTATACCAATACAGGTTTGTGCATTCCACTTTATAATCCGAAATTTGTACAAACCCTGTTAAACTTTATGACAGAACCGTTTTTAGATGTTTTTTCCTTTGTAAGCATTTTTGCAATTGGTCAGGCCATTTTTTTGATTTTCCTGATATTTACCAAACCACAGCCACTTACCCGAGCCAAAATCCTGTCAGGGATCATTATGTTTGTGCTGGCATTTATGCTTACCCATCATTTTTTGCTTCACTCCCGTTATCTACTTCAGCTCCCTCATTTTTTAGGTACAGGAGGTACTTTTATTTACCTCATTGGCCCATTGCTATACTTTTATGTAAGGTCATTAACGAAGCAAAAACCCTGGAAATGGTATGATGCTTTGCACTTACTTCCTTTTATTTACTTTAATATCAAACAAATTCCAGTATATCTTCAGCCATTTAATCTGCGGATTGAGTTTCTCACCAATTTCTACCAAGCTCATTTCGATACTTTACCCAATCTTACTTACCTTCTTTATAATTTACCCTATCAATTACATCAAGTCACTTACCTTGCTTTTGCTCTTCGCTTATTATATAAATACCAACAAAAAATCAAGACCCAGTTTTCGAATACTGATAAGATAAGTTTACAATGGATGCAAACGATCCTCTATGGTTACATTATATTCATCTTTATCCACGTATTTGCTTACATGATTTTGGTCTATTTTTTCCAAATATTTACCATGGCTCAACATGTCATGATTTTTATTCTGGTACTTTCGGTATTTATTATCACCATTGCTTATCGTGGGCTACAACAATCCGACTTCCAGCCCATAAAGTCGGGCAATGAAAATGAGAAATACAAAAACTCACCGCTCAACCAAACCCAAGCTACAAAATATACTATCCAGCTCATCCAAATGATGGAACAGGAAAAATTGTTTACCAACCCCCAACTTACTTTGCAAATGCTGGCAAAAAAAATGGAGGTCAATAGTAATTATATTTCTCAGGTAATCAACGAACAATTAAAACTAAGTTTTTATGATTTCGTGAACGGATATCGCATAGAAGAAGCTAAGAAGAAATTACATTCTCCCGATGTCCAAAAATACACAATCGAGGCAATTGCTCATCAGGTAGGATTCAATTCTAAATCTACTTTTAATCGGGCCTTTAAAAAACATACTGAACTCACTCCCTCCCAATATCGAAAAAAGTATAACACGCCTTCTTAAGATCATTCCTTTTCATTTTAACAACTACCTCACAGGAATCCTTGCATTTCATGTAGCAATTCGCCTATTGGTACGTTTCTGAGCTTCTAAGGCTACTTTTCTTCTACTCTTTGCCTATACATTTGTAGCACAATGAATGTTTTAAAAAACAAATTACAAATCATGAAAAACGTACAATTATCAATTACCCTTTTATTCTGTTTGATTTTGGCTCAAATCACTCCCAGCAAAGCCCAATTAATTGGCCCTCGTGTAAGTCAAAAATCCAGCGTAACTCAACGAATAGGCATTACTGATATCACGATTGAATACGCTCGCCCAGCCGTAAAAGGGAGACAAGTATTAGGTAAACTTATTCCTTATAAGAGCCGTTTTCCCTGGCGGGCAGGTGCCAACGAAAATACTACAGTTCAATTTGCCCACGATGTATTCATAGAAGGGCAATTGCTTCAGGCAGGTAAATATGGCCTGCATATGTTACCTGCCAAAGGCCAGGATTGGACAGTAATTTTCTCTAAAAAAAACGAAGCCTGGGGAAGTCTCGGGTATAATGCTAAAGATGATGCCTTGCGTGTAAAAGTAAAACCCGAGAATCGTTCTACGCATCAGGAATTTTTATTATACCATTTTATAAATTTAAGCGAAACATCGGCCACCATAGCATTGGACTGGGACAAGTTTCGCATACCTATCAAATTTTCAATTGCTAATCCACAAGAATTGGTTATCAATGATTTTAGAAGTAAGCTCACTGGGGCTTATGGTTTTAGCTGGCAAAACCTTACAACTGCGGGAAGTTATTATCTAAAACATAACAAATATCTTAAAGAAGCCCTTCTGATTGCTGATCGAGCCATAAGAACCTATCCTAAATGGGATACTTATAGTTTAAAAAGTGCCATTTTGCGTAAAATGGGGCGCATTAAAGAAGCTAATACGCTTGATAAGTATAAGATCAATACAATTGCTAATGAAAACGAACTCAATCAATGGGGTTATTATTTATTGAACCAAAAGAAATTTGAAGAAGCCATCCAAATTTTTGAATTAAATGTAAAAAAGCACCCTAAAGCTCCCAATGTATACGATAGTCTGGCCGAAGGGTATATGATGAAAGGTGATAAGAAAAAAGCCATTCGTTATTATAAAAAGGTATTGAATATGAACCCTTCTAAATTTTTGAAAAATCACGCCAGTCAACAGCTCAAAAAATTAGAAGGGAAATAATATTTTAATAAGTCGCGTCATACGAGGCCGTCTCATAAACTTACTTCTAAAGAATTTTCTTTAAGAAAAAAGCTTTTTGAAGCACTTTAGACCTGACAGGTTTTGGAAACCTGTCAGGTCTGGAGTTAAAACTAAAATATTCTTTGGTTTAGCATATATTATGAGACAGTCTCCTGTTGGCTTTTATTGAGAATCTTCCCTAAAATGTGTAATTTTGCCTGCTATCAAAACTAAATATCACTCATGGGGATTCTTCTCAAATTTTTATTAATCCTTGGGCTTAGCGTCTACCTTATCAATAAATTCAGTTCTTTTTTATTTCGTCGGGTACTCAAAACAATGGGTTTTACGCCCCCCGAACGGGAAAAACGTCGTAAAAGACGAACCAAGCGTAAAGGACTGCACATAGACCATATGCCCGAAGAAGAACAAAAAGATCGTCGCCGTAGTCAAAACTATAAGGGAGGTGAATACGTGGATTTTGAAGAAGTATAAGTCATAAAAAAAGGTTGGTTTACAAAAAACCAACCTCTCAATCTATATTGTAAGAAACTTTCCTGCTCCTTTATTTCTTCACTTGGTGCATTTTATTCAACGCCTTTCTCAGCAATAAATTCACTTCCCGATCATTGGGGTATACTGTCAATACTTTTGAGAAATCGGCCACCGCTTCGGCATATTTAGCTAAACCTTCATAAGCAATACCTCGGCTGTAATACGCCATTACATTGTTAGCGTCTTGTTTGAGCACCAAATTACAGTCTTCCAAAGCTTTTTTATATTGCTTATTTTCAGATAGATACAAGGCCCGATCAGTGTAGTAGTTGAGCTTGGCAGGTGCTAGTTTAATGGCCGCATTAATGTCATCAATGGCTCCAGCAATATTGCGGGTTTCGTATTCTAAAATGGCTCGATCGTAATAATAATCGGCTACCTTATCATTGATCGCAATTGCCTGGGTAATGCTACCCAATGCTTCCTTATACATTCCTAACTCTTTGTAAGTGAGCCCTCGGCTATAGTAGGTTTTTTCAGCATTACGGTTGTTGGGCAACTTCAATGCCTTGTTGAAATCCTGCACGGCTTCGTTGTAGGTGTTTTTCATTGCATAAGCAATGCCTCGCAATGTATAAGAATAAGAATTATTAGGAGATAGTTTAATCGCTGCATCCAATTCTTTCAAGGCATTTTTAGAATCTCCGGAGCCTATAAACGCTTCGGCTCTCACTTGATAACCTTGGGTGCGTATGCTATCTAATAAAGGTTTTTCTGATTTTTTATCCAACTTGAGCATCACCTGTACATTGCCCAATAAATTCAGAGACTTAATCAGCTTTTGGTTTTCCAATAACTCTGGCATTAGAAAAATACTCTGGAGAAAATCGCTGCGTGCCTGACGAGGACGACGCATTCGATACTGTACCACAGCTCTATCATAATACATAGGAGCGCTGGCTTCGTTGTCTTTTCCAGCAATACTCACCGCTTTATTTAAATTGGCTAAAGCACCACGAGTATCTTTAAGCTTATAATTGGTTTTGCCAATGTAATAATACAAGTTGCTATTCTTATGCTTTTGGGGGGTTTTGAAATAAAACAAAGCTTTTGAATACTTACGCAACTGATAATACGCAATGCCCCAATTATAAAAATCTTCTTCTTCAAAGGCTACTTTCTCTTTCTGAAGTTGATCATAAATCGCAATGGCATCCTTGGGTTTTTGTTTGCCCAAATATACCAAAGCCTTAAGTCTTTTTACATCCGCATCTTTGGGCTCCAGCTTTAAACAAGTGGCAATATCCTTAAGGGCCAGATCAAACCTTTTGGTATAGTAATAAGTAGAGGCCCGATAATAATAAGCATAAATATTATCTGGGTTCAGCTTAATTACCTTGTCAAAATACGCTTCAGCATCTTTGTACAAATCCATTACAAAGTACAAACTCCCCAAAGCATTGATAACTTCTACATAAGTAGAATCCAGTTGATATCCCTTACGATAATCCGTTTCGGCATTTTCGTAATCGTCGAGATAAAACTTGGCTTGCCCCCGATAAAGATACAAGGAAGCCACGTTGGGATATAATAAAATAAGGAGATCATAATCACGGATAGCTTTGGCATATTGGCCATCTCGCATAAAATAATAACTGCGTGCGTACAGTGCATCATAAAACCGGGGATTAATACCAATTGCCTTATTAAGATATTCGTATCCCTCCTGAGCCTTCCCCTC
This sequence comes from Microscillaceae bacterium, assembly GCA_003483885.1. Lineage (GTDB taxonomy): Bacteria > Bacteroidota > Bacteroidia > Cytophagales > Microscillaceae > Microscilla. The sequence goes on along the minus strand of DMXI01000218.1, from coordinate 37,238 downwards.
ATCCATCAACTGAATGGCTTTTTTGTATGCTACCTCATAGTCTTGTGGTTGTTCTTGACTGAATGCACGTTGATTGAAACATACGATGTTAAAAAATAAACATAGTACTAAAACAATATTTGTTCTTGTTTTCATGAGTCATATCTGATTTTCAGCAAAATGCTTCTCATATATTGAGTATACCCTAACTACTCAAAAATTTTAATATTTGTAAACCAAAATAGTGTAATCAAAAATAAGAAAAAAAATCTACCCCTCAACGAATAGTTGTATATTATTAAAAATTTTGACTCAAAGATATCCTCTTTTTTATTCCTCAAAGAGCCTCTCCGCAAAGCTTAAGCAACAATCTTCAGAATTTTGACCTGAAACTAACGTTACCATTAAACATATAAGTTTACATATACAATTATTGGATTATATAAGGATAAAAAGTCTGTGCATATATGGTACAAAAATGCTTCATATTTTGTTTGCCTGTGTATTACTCAAAACTCATATATTATTACGCCAACTGATATGGATAGCAGCGGAATGTTCGGGATTATCTCGCTTTTGGCAATGGAAAATGAGGATTTAGATACTCAATAAAGCCTGCATTATTGTAAAGCAAACTGTTGTACTAATCCTATAAGATCATCTGATTGTCTTAGCCAATTTTACCTATATGCTCAATATGGCGTGGAAGTTTACCCCTATTATATTTTATCATTCACTCAACGGTTTTGATAATCACTTTGAAGGTATTGGAAGTTATTTACGAGGTAGGTAGATTCTTCGCCTCTGATGAGTCCGGGTAACTACCCTACACAAAGACTAGTAATGACCACTATTGTAGCCACCACTAATTGAGGATCGAATAGGTAAGGTAAGAACGCTTGGACGGGTTCGCGCATTTTTTAGGTGTTTTTTCGGTCATGGTGAGTGAGGTACAGAGGAATCATTGGCTGAATATCGTGATTTTGATTCAGGAATGTCAAGACTCTCTGACTCTACAAGCTTTTGGCTTTGCATTATAAATTTAGAAAAGTACTCCAACTTAGTTGAATGACTAGGCCGTATAATCATTCAAGTCAATGATTTAAACCTTTACCCCCATCACCAAAATATCGTCTATTTGGTCGTAGCCTTGCATCCATTCGTTCAGGGTTAGCTCCAAAGCTAATTTTTGCTGATCCATTGGATATGGAGCATTTTTGACCAGTAATTCTTGCAAAGATCGCCTCATAAACTTCTTGCCTTTATCGCCTCCAAACTGATCTTGGTAGCCATCCGAAAACAAGTAAAAAGTAGTAGGGCTACTCACATCTACTTCATATCGGGTAAACCCTTGCTTCATTGTCCAATGTTCGCCACCAATGGGCCATCGGTCACCTTTTATTTGATTAAAATGACCGTTTTGGCAATACCAAAGATGATTACCCGCTCCAGCAAATTGCATCCGTTTGCTTTCGGGTTCAACCACTACCAACGACATTTCCATTCCATCCTCGTTATGATTTTCTGATTGATGCAAGGCCTGCTGAACTTCCACATGTAATTGATTAAGGATTTGGTCGGCACTACAGATGTGCTTTTTATTCACGATGTAATTCAGTAGATCATTGGCGATCATACTCATAAAAGCTCCCGGCACCCCATGGCCAGTACAATCAATCGCCGCCAAAATGTATTTTTTGTTAGAAAAACCTTGTGAGATTTCTGCCTTTGAATATTGACCTTCATTTTCAGCATAAATAGGGCGTGGCTCTAGCTCAGCAAACCAGTAAAAGTCGCCGCTTACAATATCTCTTGGCCTAAATAATATAAAGTGCTCAGGAAACGCCTCGCGCAAGCGGGCATCACTCGGCAAAATCGCTTTTTGGATACGTTGGGCATACGTAATACTCGAGAGTATGGAGTTTTTCTGCTCCCTGACTACGTCTAAAGCATCGGTGAGAGAATCGTTTACTGATAGAATCTCTTCGTTAGATTGCTCCAACTTCACATTGGTCAGGCTTAATTTACGGTTACTTTTTTGTTTATCAATGAAAAACCAAAGCAATACCATTAATAAAATGGATACCAAACTCAGCCCCAAGACTGTCAGGCGTTGCTCAACCCTATGCGTTTGCATTTCAGCATCAAAAGCCAGCTGTTTCTTCTGTTGCACATGCTCGAGAGAGTCTTTTTCTTTTTGAAATTGATAAGATGTAGCTAAACGGGTGATTTGGGCCGTGTTGTCTTGATTGAACACACTATCGGTCATTTGTTTAAACACCAAGTGGTATTGAAAAGCATTTTTATAATCACCTAATGCCTGATAAGACTTGGCCAACATCTCACTCGCATCTCTCATGACCAACAATCCTCTATAAGCTTGGGCAAGCGTAACGGCTTGCTTGAGATAATCAATCGCCGCCTGGTACTTTTGCTGATAATAAAACACTTTACCGATGCCTATTGCCGAAGCGGCCATATTCATCTTTTCCCCTAGTGCTTGTTGTAGTTCAAATGATTTCTTGAAGTAAGCCAAGGCTTCATCATATTGTTGGATAGATAACTCCAGTTTGCCCAATTTTTCATAACAATAAGCCATCCAACTGGTCTGATTAATTTCCTTATCAATGCTTAAAGCGCTTTGCAAATAGTGGCGGGCTTTTTCTATCTCCCCTTGTAAGCTATATATATTTCCCATTTTCTCCAGGGCATAGGCAATCCCTGGTTTATCCTGCGCTTTTTGCCTTATTTTCAGTGCTTTATCATAATAATTCAATGCTAATGTATACTTCTTTTGTTCAGTGTAAATATTCGCTATGGACTTATAAGTATAAGCGATATTGGGTTGGCGATCTAATTTCTCAAAAATGACCAATGCTTTGAAGTGACTGGCAATGGCTGCTGGATAATTGCCTTGGCTTGCATAGGCATTGCCCACGCCTCCATAACTGTAAGCAATAGGTACTGTCTTGCCCAACTTCTGATTCATTTCCAGGGCCTTTAAGTGGTACTTAAGTTCTTGGGCATGATACCCTTGATACCGATAAACAGTCCCCATATTTCTATAAATCTGGGCAAGGCGAGCTTCATTGTTGGTTTGTTGAGCAATGGTTACCCCCTCAGCAAATAGTTGTAAAGCTTTGGAGTAATCACTGATATTTTTATGCAATACTCCCTGCCCAATGAGGCATTCTAAAATACCATTGTAGTTTCGTAGCTTTTTGTACACACGCAAGGCCTGCTGATAAAACCGAAGCCCTTGATCATTTTTCCCTTGTTCCCGGTGTATTTGCGCCAAACTAAAATAGGTTTTGGCCAAACCCAAAGTCTCATTTTTAACCTTAAAAACGGAAAGTGCCTGGTTCAAATAGTTAATGGCTTGTGGATACTCGCCTTTACCTTCGTATGCTTGGCTTAAAGCAAAGGAATTGTGGGCCAATACCAACGAGTAGGTATCACTATTGTTTGACAATAGTTGTTCTCTTATTTTATTCAGAGAATCGATGTTTGGCTGTCCTTGACCTGGCGAAAGTATCAAACAAATCATCCAAAGCAGATGAAAAAACCTCATAGTACGTGAATTAGTTTTATCCCTTATAAATTATTAATTCCAATTTCAATCCTTGGCAAACATATATACCAAGCCGTTTCCAACATATTGATTGGATGGTAGTTTGTGGTGAGCTTATCCTGAAGAAGTATTAATTTGTATTAGAGAGGGGTTGAATGGATTTATCCTTTTAAATCACAACTCTTTTGATATGTATATCATTGAATAGCAATGCAAAATTGCGGAAAAATAACGAAAATACCAAAACTTATACTCTGACACCCATTACCAAAATATCATCTATCTGTTCTTCTGCCTGCATCCACTCATCTAACTTTTGACCAAGCACCCGTTTTTGTTCTGCCATAGGTAATGGCTCAATTTCCTGTAACAACTCCTTGAAATGCTTTTTCATAAATTTTTTACCATTTGCTCCACCAAACTGATCATGGTAGCCATCAGAATACAGATAAAAAGTGGTAGGTACTGTAAGATCAAAGACATGATTGGTATAGTCTATTTCGGTTTGTCCACTCATTCGATAACCATTGATACTGTAACGCTCGGCACGCACCTCGTTTAACGCTCCATTTTGAAACAACAATAAAGAGTTTTTAGCTCCAGCAAAATGCAATTGTCGGGTAGCGTTATCTACCATAATATCCATTCCATCCCGTACCGAGGTATTTTGGGTATGTAACAATTCTTGTAGGGTTTGATCTAGCCTATTGAGAATTTTACCTGGCTCGTAAATTTTATTTTGCACAATAATGTTATTCAATGCCTGGGTGCCCAGTACTGTCATCAACGCACCAGGTACTCCATGCCCAGTACAATCGGCCACTACAATAAATTGCCTTTGTGCTATTTGTTCGAACCAATAAAAATCTCCTGACACCACATCACGCGATCTAAAAAATACAAAGTAGTTGGCCAATGATGTCTGCATCTTTTCATCTAAAGGTAATAAGGCTTTTTGGATTCGCTGAGCGTAAGTAATACCTGCTACAATTTCGCTTTTCTGATTTTCTACCAAATCCAAGGCATCTGTCAAAGAATCATTCATTGCCATTACCTGATCGTTGGCCGCCTGTATTTCTTCGTTATTGGCCTTTATTTCTTCATGAGATTGTTCTAGCTTAGTATTGGCAATGCTTAGCTTGCGGTTGCTTTTTTGCTTGTCCCAAAAAAACCAGAGGGAAACCAACAACAACACAGATACCAGTCCCAAACCAACAAAGGTTACTCGTTGGTTGGCTTCACGGGTTTCAATTTCGGCATCAAAAGCCAGTTGCTTTTTTTGCTGGATATATTGCAGTGAGTCTTTTTCTTTAGCAAACTGATACTCCCCTTCCAGGCGGGTAATTCTCTTGGTGAGTTCTTCATTCGTTAAACTATCTGCAGTTTGTTTGAACAAGCGATAATTTTGATAGGCCAATTGATGTTTGCCAAGGGCATCATATGTCTCAGCCAAAACCTCATAAGCCTTATTTTGTTGTACCAGGCTTTTAATGCGTTGCGCCAAACTTAGTCCTTTGTTCAAAGCTTGAATTGCTTGAGCATATTTTTTCTGTGCATAATAAATCCTACCTAAGTAGACACTAATTCTCGCCTGTGAATCATCGTTGTTTCCTTCTATGACCGCTGCTTTCTTAAACTGTTGCAACGCCTCATTATATTTTTGCTGGGCCACTTGTACCTCTCCAATTGCAAAACAGCAAGAAGCTATTCCCGGCTTATTTTTCAACGCTTGCATGACCAGTAATGCCTGGTTGAAATACTCTAATGCCTTAGGGTAGTTTTTTAGCTGATAGTATACATAACCAATATTGATTCGACTGATGGTTGCTCGATACTTACTGCCTAATTGCAAGTTAACTTTTAATGTCTTCTCATAATATTCTAAGCTTTTAGAATAATTTTGCAGGTAATAGTAAATCACCCCAAGGTTATTATAGGCTGATTTTAGTTTTACCTGATCTCCAACTTTTTCCCGAATCGTCAATGTTTGTAGGCCATAGTCTAATGCTTTGGAATAGGCACCCTGTCGAGTAAGTACTCCAGATATTTTCAAATAAGCCTCACTTAATCTTAGGTCATTTTTAAGCGTCTTATAAGTTTCCATCGATAGATTAAAATACTTAAGCGCCTGAGGGTACTGTCCTTGAATGCGATAACTTTCACCCAAACCAAAGTAAGCTTGCCCCTTTCTACTTAAATCCTTGGTTTTTTGAGCACTCCCCAATGCTTGTCTTAAATGTTGCTGACCTACCTCATGATATCGTTTTCTGACAAACAAACTCCCAAGCCAATAATAGGCATCTGCTTGACCAGCAAAGTCATTGATTTTTTGAGCCAATTGGATGGCCTGTTGGGCAAATTGGGAGGTTTTGAGCGAGTCTCTTTTTTGGCTGTATATTTTGGCAAGCGCATTATAGGTTTTTACTTTGTCTCGATCAGAAATATCGTTTTTGAGTATTTTTTGGAGGGAGTCTTCTGTTGTTTGGGCCTTGCCTGAAAAAATGGTTACGCAAAAAATTAGCAACATCAAGATACTCTGCTGGCAGGTATGCCAACCCAATAGATATGATAATCTTCTCATAATGGTTAATGCTTGATGTTTTATTATCATAGTTTTTCAATGGTATAGGCGAGTAAAGTTAACCCAAACATTAATTTACTAATTTTCTTATTCTCAAAAAATCATTTATAGTCAATTAGCATCTTAACATAAACTCCTAAACTTTAATACCCATTACTAAAATATCATCTATTTGCTCATACCCTTCCATCCAGTCCTCCAATGTTTGCTCTAAGATTTGTTTTTGTTGAGCCATAGGATATTGAGAAATATCTCCCAGAAGGCTTATAAAGCGTCTTTTCATAAATTTTTTCCCGTTTACTCCACCAAATTGATCTTGATAACCATCGGAATATATATAAAAGGTAGAAGACCGAGCAATATCAAAGATATGATTGGTGTAACTTATAGTAGTATGATTTTGCTTACGATGACCGTTAATGCTATACCTATCGGCTTTTACCTCTGTAAGCTTATTATCCTGAACCAAGATAAGAGGATTTTGTGCCCCTGAATAATGTAATTGACGAGCTATCTTATCAATCATAACTACCCCAATATCCATCCCGTCTCTTACCAATGTATCTTCGGTCTGAAGCAAATCACGTAATATTTTGTCTAGAGAAACAAGGATTTGATTAGGTTCGTGGACTTTGTTTTGAACAATAATATTAGTCAGTGCTTGAGTTCCAAGCATCGTCATAAAGGCTCCTGGAACTCCATGTCCTGTACAATCGCCCGCAATAATAAATTGCTTGTTTCCAACCTCTTCCAACCAGTAAAAATCCCCAGACACGAGATTTCTAGGCTTATATAAAATAAAATATTCTGATAAAGTATTTTTAAGTCTGTCGTCTAATGGTAATACAGCTCGCTGTATCCTTTTAGCATAATTAATACTTCCTAGAATATCCTTATGCTGTTTCTCCAGGGTAGTTAATGTTTCTTGTAGAGCAATATTAATAGCATTGATTTCATCATTAGAGAGTTCTAACTTTTCGTTAGCCTGATTAAGTTTTTGATTATTACGATATTTATCACGATAAAAAAATAATGAAACTATTAGTAAAATCGCGGTAAACCCTAAACCAATGACAGTAACTAGTTGATGGGCTTTGCGTGTTTTGATTTCTGCTTCGAAAGTAAGTTGTTTTTGTTGATCAATGAGTTTTAAAGAATCTTTTTCCTGTTGAAAACGATTACTCAATTCAAGGTTAGTAAGCATTTTCGATGTCTCTTGATTATTTAGACTATCTGCAATTTGTTTGTAAAGCAACTGATTCTCATATGCTTCTTTATAATTTCTTTCATCAAAATAACATTTAGACAAGTATTCATAACCTTCCTTAGCAGTTTCGATATCACCTATTTCTAATGCTATGCTTATTCCTTTCCTTAGCCACTTAATTGATTCTATATTTTCTTCTTTTTTAAAGAAAACCTTCCCAATATAAACTTGGGAAAAAGCAATCCCTTCTTTGTTTTTTAAATTACGCCCTATTTTCAATCCCTTTTGGAAATATTCCAACGACTTTAGTAAATGACCTGAACTAAAATAAAACTCACCTAGAGCTGAATATATAGCTTCTAAACTATGTTTATGTTTTAATAATTTAGCTAAACTCAGCGCTTCGGTAAAATATTCTAATGCCTTGTTATTCCGATTTAGTTTATAATATGAATAGCCTATATTTATGTAGATAAATATGACCTTCTCTTTATTTCCTCGACTTTTATGGATATTCAAAGCCTCAAAGTAATAGTTCAACGATTTTTCGTAGCTTTTTTGAGTGTAGTAAATCACAGCTATTGCATTATAAGCATTCGCTACACCAACTCTATCTTTTTTAGATTTGTAAGACACTAGCATTTGTAAATAACAACCTAAAGCTTTTTCATGTATTCCTAACCTATAATACGTCCTTCCTAAACCTAATAATGTCTTTGGTGAAACAAGACCATTATTGAGCTCTTCATATTTCAGTAATTCACCATAAGTCTTAAGCGAATTTTTAAACTCTCCTAAATTATAATATACACTTCCTAATTTTTGGTAAGTAGTTATTACATTAGTCTCGTAGTTGTTTTTTTGGGCTATTTTTAGTGCTTTTTGAAAAAAATCTATTGCGACTGAATATTCTTGATTCTTAATAAGTAGTTCGCCTTTTAAAAAGTAAATTTTCATTATTCCTTGTTGGTAGCCGATTTTTTGTGCTAATCTAGCTGCACTAGAGGCATAATAAAAAGTTTTAGATGAATCTAAGCTATGATTATACTCTTGTGCGATTTCTATTAACAAATCTACTCTACTTTTGTTGAAAGGGGAACTCTCGAGAATACTCATCAATGAGTCAAGTTTTTTTTGTCCATGAGCTTCAAGAAGGGTAACAAACAGTGCTAGTAATAATATAATGACTCTCATAAAGGATAGGCTTTAGTCTGGATAAAAATAACAAATATAAGCGTCAATTTCCACAAGAATAATCTAATCTTAATAATACTTTTCTTATCCAAAAAAAATCATTTATCATTGAAGTAGCCTTGGCCTAATGCCCTTACAACAAGTATAACTAAAAGATTATGTTTAGAACTGATATAAACCACTGGCTTCAACAATGGGATCATTCTTTTGTGTACTGGTTTTTTGAAGGAGTATCTACCTTGGGTACTTCTCTGGTATTGATTGTACTACTTTATTCTATTATGATTGGGGGCAACCTGAAAAAAGGATTTGGAGTGGCCAACATGTTCTTTTATGTCATCTTGCTTACGCTGCTATTCAAAACGGTCGTAGATTATCCTCGCCCTATGGCAGTAGATACTACGCTTAATGGCTTTGGCCGCAAAGTCAATACCGAAAACCTTCTAAAAATGCAACCTAAAGGTTTTTTTGATACATTTTCTACCTCTTTGCTTCACAAAATACGAAGCCAAAAAGCAGCCCGTGAAGGCTTTCCTTCGGGGCATACCTCTCTTATTACGGCCATTATGTTTGGGCTTGCTTTGGTATACCGTCGTCGTTGGCTATGGTTTTTGAGCACTACCATCATTGTACTTATGATGTTTTCGCGTATGTACCTAGCTCGTCATTATTTGGGCGATGTTTTGGGGGGATTGGGCGTTGGTCTTCTATTTACTTATTTGGTATATGCTATTTGGCAACAAACTTTTTATACCGATAAATCCTCTAATGCTGCTACCTACTTTATGCTCTTTCCTTTGATACTTATCCCCTTTTACGCTTGGTTTCCGGCCTTCCCTACTGGCACTTTCATTGGGCTTAACTTAGGCTATTTGACTATTCAAAGGGTATGGGGTAATCCTGTATATTCAGATAACATCGGCATTCGCATTGCCTCAGTCGTAGTATTTGCCTTCATTGCTTTTTTGTCTACCTATATCAATCGCAGGTTGGATTTTCCAGAGTATGGTTTAGTTGCTATGTTATTGTACATTGTCTTTTCTATGATAAGCTTTTTATCTGCGGCTTTTATTTGTGTGCAAACCAAATGGTGGCTTTTTCAAAGTGAAAAGCTAAAAGTGTAAAGTGAAAAATGGCGCGAAGCGAGAATTAGTCCACAGTCGACAGTTGATAGTCAGGAGTTGGTAGTTCGTAGCACCTGAGGGCCGTTGGTCTTTAGCTTTTGGCTCTTGGCTGATTAGTTGGTAGTCCATAGTTTTGCGACGCATCGCGAAACAATAGAACAATGTAACAATCAGCCGAAGGCGGAACAATAAGCGTAGCGAAACAATAGAAAAATTAACCATTCACCACTCACCACTGATCATCAAAAAAACGTTTCCGCCATTTTTATATGTATCTACTCCTTTTTTATATCTCTTTAGATAAATTAATGTAGCAATTTTGTAATGTAATCAATGACAAAGTCACCACAGCAAGCATCAAAGTGCTTGGATTTAAAATTGAAATAAATGGTGAAACTTAGTCCATTGAAGAACACTAAAAAACAATTATTCATCATTAATCTCTACTAGTCATGAATCGCAAAAAGTTTTTAAAAAAATCATTATTAGGAGCAGCCGGAGTAATGACAGGTTATTCGGTAATTGAAGCCAAAAACAACGGAGCACTCCAATCTACTTATGACAAACTCATGGCTCAGGTAGGGTTCAATCATTTACCAAACGAAGGAAACAATCTAGACAAACAAAATTTAAAAGGAGGAAAAACTATGAATACTGTATTGCACAAAGCCAACACTAGAGGTCACGCTAATCACGGATGGTTAGATTCACACCACACTTTTAGCTTTGCCAACTACTACAATCCCGAGAGAATGAATTTTGGGGTATTACGAGTCCTAAACGATGACATTGTAGCTGAAGGCAGAGGTTTTGGTACCCACCCTCATGACAATATGGAGATTATATCTATTCCATTATCGGGTGACTTGGAGCACAAAGACAGTATGGGTACTTCGGCGGTGATCAAGGAAGGAGATATTCAGGTAATGAGCGCTGGAACAGGCATTTACCACAGTGAATACAATAAAAACAAGGATAAGGAGGTACGTTTCTTACAAATTTGGGTGTTCCCTAATAAGCAAAACGTAACACCTCGCTACGACCAGATCACCCTGAACAAAATAGAAAGTGACAATCAGTTTTATCAAGTGCTTTCGCCCAATAAAGATGATCAGGGAGTTTGGATCAACCAAGATGCTTGGTTTAACTTGGGTAAGTTTGAAAAAGGAAAAGGAGATACTTATAAGGTTAATAAAAAAGGCAATGGCGTGTATGCATTTGTGCTGGAAGGCGAAGTAACCATCGAAGGCCAAAAGCTGGAAAAAAGAGATGGGTTTGGCCTCTGGAATACCGACCAGATAACCCTCAATGCTGACAGTAACGCCCGTGTACTTTTGATGGAAGTACCCATGGCCATATAAATTTTGAATAATGAATATCGATTAACGAACGCTGAATGTTGAAGTTTTAATTGATATAGAGCGAAAAACTTTTAGAAATTCGTTAATCGGTGTTCATCATTTTGGTATAAAACATAGATATTAAAGTGTAGGAAACATTCCTACCCCATCAACAAAAATTTCATAGCAAATCGGGACTGGCTTGATTCATTGAGTGGAGGTATTTTCCACTCAAACCAGTACCCTTTTGCCTAAAAAAAGAAACTAAATCATATAAACTTATTCGTCCTTCGCTTAGCAAGTAGAGGCTTTCTCCACTTGCACTGGCAATGCTTTGTCTAAATCAAAATTTGAAAATCAAGTTACAAACATTCTAAAACAACTAAAATAATGAAAAAGAGTATTCTAGCCCTATTCGCTTTTATGGCATTCACTATCAGTGTATTTGCTCAAAACCCTAACAACGATCCATCCCTTGCCGGAAAACAGTTGTTGGATCCAGATGATCACGTGTTGATTTTGATTGACCACGAAGGCCAAATGGCTTTTGCTGTACAATCCATTGATATTCAAACACTTCGCAACAATACTGGATTAGTAGCAGGTACGGCTAAATTGTTCAATGTCAATACAATCATCACTACCGTAGCTGAAAAAAGCTTTAGTGGGCCTTTGTTTCCAGAGATCAGAGAGTATTTCAAAGATGAAAGCAAATACATCGACCGTACTACCATGAACTCTTGGGAAGACAAGCGCATCGTAGAAGCAGTGAAAAAAACAGGCAAGAAGCGCATTGTACTGGCAGGTCTATGGACAGAAATCTGTATCACATTGCCCGCACTTTCTGCCTTGGAAGATGGCTACGAAGTATATGCCATCACCGATGCTTCTGGTGGAGTGTCAAAAGAAGCCCACGATATGGCCGTAGCGCGTATGATCCAGGCGGGTGTTCGTCCGATTACTTCTATGCAATATTTGCTTGAACTACACCGTGACTGGGCTCGCGCCGGAAAGTACAAAGCTGTAAACGACTTGGCCAAGAGATATGGTGGTGGATATGGCCTCGGTATAGACTATATCAAAACTATGCAAAAGTGGCAAAAGGAGAGTAAAAAATAAGAGGGATTAGGAATAAGAATGGAGGAAAAAGGAACAGGTGAAAGGGCAGTGTAATGCCCTCGAACTTGTTCCCTGCCTCCTAATCCTTGCTCCTCTACCTCAACAAACCAAAGAAAGGCTACACACATGAAACGAACCATTGTATATATATTCATTGCTTTACTCGCAGTTGGATTATGGAGCTGTGGAACCACCAACCAGGATAGTAAAGACAACACCAACACTAAAGAAACTGAAAATACTACTGCCGCTGATCTTATTGTAGTAAATGCCAAAGTAGCTACCGAAAAAGAAGGCGAGTTTGCCAAAGCGTTTGCAGTCAAAGACGGTAAGTTTATCAAAGTAGGCACCAAAACCGATGTAGAAAAACTGAGGGGTGAAAAAACACAGATAATTGACGCGAAAGGCAAAACCGTCATTCCTGGGCTGAATGATTCTCACACCCATTTAATTCGTGCTGGCCTCAACTACAATATGGAGTTACGCTGGGACGGGGTAAGGTCGCTCAAAACTGCTTTACAAATGCTGAAAGAACAAGCAGCTCGTACGCCCGAAGGACAATGGGTAAGGGTAGTAGGTGGCTGGGGAGAGCATCAATTTGAAGAAAAACGCTTGCCCACACTGGAAGAAATTAATGCCGCAGTACCTGATAAACCTGTGTACATTCTTTACCTCTACTCTTTGGGGTATTTGAATAAAAAAGGCGTAGAAACGCTTAAATATGATAAGAACACCAAGTTTCCTGGTGGGGAAGTTCAGCTTGGAGCTGATGACAAGCCTACTGGTTTTTTGGTAGCCAAACCCAGTGCTTTGTTGTTATACAAAACGTTGGTAAAGCTTCCTAAGCTCACCAGAGCGCAACAGCTCAACTCTACGCTTCAATATTATCGTGAGTTGAATCGCCTGGCAGTTACTAGTGCGATTGATGCTGGTGGAGGAGGGCAATACTACCCTAACAACTACTCGGTAGCCGAAGAATTGGCCAAGCAAGGTAAGCTTATGGTACGCACCGCTTATTATTTATTCGCCCAGGAAAAGGGTAAAGAAAAAGATTTCTACGCCGAGTGGACCAAAAAATTAGAATTTGGTAAAAACGCCGATATGTTTAAGCCCAATGGCTATATGATGCACGGTGCGGGCGAAAACTTAACCTGGGCTGCTGCCGATTTTGAAAACTTTCTGGAGCCGCGCCCCGAGCTACACGATCATATGGAAGATGAACTGATACCCATCATTGAAATTTTGGCTAAAAATCAATGGGCGTTCCGTATCCACGCTACTTACAACGAGAGCATTGCCCGCTTTCTAGATGTATTTGAAAAGGTAGATAAAAAGTACCCATTTCTCAATAAAGTACGCTGGATTATCGACCACGCCGAAACCATCAACGATGCCAACCTAAAACGCATCAAAAAGATGGGTGGAGGCATTGCCATCCAAAATCGCATGTTCTTCCAGGGCGAATATTTTGTGGATCGCTACGGAGCTAAGGCAGCTTTACGCACGCCTCCCATGCGCAAAATGATTGAGTTAGGCATACCGATAGGTTTAGGAACCGATGGTACCCGGGTATCAAGTTACAACCCTTGGCTATCGCTTTATTGGGCAGTCAGTGGCAAAACCTGGGGTGGGCTACAATTATACAACAAAGATAATTTGCTCAGTCGCCACGAAGCCCTCAAACTAATGAGTAACGGCAGTGCCTGGTTTTCTAGTGAAGAAAAAGACAAAGGGTTTATCAAGGAAGGAATGTACGCCGATTTTGCCATCCTACCAGAGGATTACTTTACGGTAGCAGAGGACAAGATCAAGGATTTGACTTCGGTACTCACTGCGGTTCATGGCAAAATAGTATTTGCCACGGGCAATTTCAAAGAATTTGATTTGGCCATTGATGCTCCTATCCCTGCCTGGTCTCCAGTGATCAAGTATGGAGGCTATCAGAATCAATAAAATTATGAGTGGTCAGTGGTGAATGGTTAATTTTCTGGCCTTTGGCAATTAGCTTTTAGCCTTTCAAATTGCTGACTACACTCTATCAACTAAAAACATATATAAAACCTATGGACAGTTGACCGTGGACGGTGGACTGTCGCCTAAACAATTTAAAACAATGAACACTACAGATGTACAAACCACTTGGGCAATTGACCCAACTCACTCTGAAATTCACTTCAAAGTAAAACACATGATGGTTTCAACGGTCACCGGAGCTTTCAATGAGTTTGAAGGGACACTTCACACCAACAACGAAGATTTTGAAACTTTTGAAGATGCCAAGGTTAGCTTTTCGGCTAATATAGATAGCATCCACACCAATAGTGTACAAAGAGATGTTCACTTAAAATCAGATGATTTTTTCAATGCAGCCAAGTTTCCAAAACTCTCTTTTAACTCTACCTCTTTTCGCAAAAAGTCAGAAGACAAGTATGAATTAGTAGGAGATCTTACCATTCGTGACATCACCCGTTCGGTTACTTTGGACGTGGAATACAATGGTACCGTGGTAGACCCTTACCAGCAAACCAAAGCGGGTTTTGAGCTATCGGGCAAAATTAGCCGCAAAGACTTTGGTCTTACCTGGAACGCAGTAACGGAAGCTGGCAGCGTAGTGGTAAGCAATGACATTCGCTTGCTGATGAATGTGCAGCTTGTGAAAAAATAACCACCCTTATTTTTTCATTTGTTTGGATAGATCAAGGAGGTAGTGTACCGACCTTAATCGGTACCACGGTTTTTCTGGCTACCTCCTTTCACTAGGCAAATGGTATGGATCCAACCACTCATCAATTTCCCAAAACAATGAAAAGCTTATTCAAAAAATTACTCAGTACTCAAAATTCACCCCAAGTGATAGATGCCAGCCTGCTGGTTTTCCGAGTAGCCGTTGGTTTGAGCATCATCAATACCCACGGATGGAACAAATTGGTGGATTTCGAGGGTAATACCGCCCACATTCCCGATCCTTTTGGGTTGGGAGGAGCTACCAATGTAGTCATAGCCATTGTGGCAGACATTGTATTTGCCGGATTTGTGGTTGCGGGGTTTCTTACTCGTTTCAGTGCTTTGGTAGTGTTGCAGGTAACCCTGGTAGGTTTACTGGTGGTGCATATCAACGATCCCTGGAAAGTAAAAGATGTACCCTTGATGTATTCGTTGGCTTTTAGCCTCATTATGGTATTGGGAGCAGGCAAATACTCGGTAGACCATTGGCTCTTTCACTCAAAAAAGTAAGAGGTGTGGGTATTATCCCCTTTGTGGATAACACTAAAATTTAATCAGTCATAATTAATCACTCACCATTGTTTAGCAATGAAAACGATCTATTTCTTTATCATATTGGCCATTGTATCAGGAGCCGTTTTACCCATTCAAGCTGGACTCAATACCAAGATGGGCAAAGCTGTAGGTGATCCAGTTTACGCTGCCTTTATTTCTTTTTTAGTGGGCTCAGTAGGCTTGTTTATCTATTCATTGGCCACCAAAGTAGATTTAGGACAAATTACCAATGCCCAATCGGTCAACTGGACAGTATGGACCGCAGGTTTGTTGGGTGCTTTTTACGTAGCAGCTGTTATCATTTTAGTACCTAAAATTGGCGTAGCCCTTACCTTTGGCCTGGTTGTAACTGGGCAAATGGTATTATCACTGGTACTAGATCACTTTGGGCTATTGGGTGTGCCTTTGCACCATATCAACTGGCAACGTCTGGTAGGGGTACTCTTTCTCATTGGAGGTGTATTGTTAATCCGAAATTTCTAGGCCCATGAAACGATCCTTTGTATTGATGGTGTGGCTATGGGCAGGGCTTTTTTTATCTGCCCAAGCACAAACAACCTCTGAACCTAAAAATAGACTTGAAGGCTATCCTGATTTTGAATTCCGCAGGGCTCGCGAAGACTACGGTTTTTTGGCCAATCGTTCATTAAAAAACTTTTGGGAAAGCCTGAAATATATCTCTTTGGGGCAAAATCCAGATGCTTACTTAAGTCTGGGGGGCGATATTCGGTCAGAATTTCAGGTAATACAAAATCTGGATTGGGACGAAGCCAATGACGATGATGGGGTGCTCTTTCAGCGTTTTATGTTCCATTTAGATTTACACTTGGGTAAGCACTTTAGGCTATTTGGCCAATTAAAAAATGGCTTTATGGTAGATCGCAATGCCGAAAATAGTCCGTTGGATACCGATGAAATAGACGTCCATCAACTATTTGCCACCATTCAACTGGGAAGCACGCGCCTGGAAGTGGGCCGTCGTGAGCTTTGGTATGGCTCTCGCCGCTTGATCAGTATTCGGGAAGGCACTAACATTCGCCAATCGTTTGATGGAGCACGCTGGATATGGCAAAAACCTCAACATCGTTTCGATGCCTTGTTTTATTATTATAACCCACAACAAATGATGGCCTTTGACAATGGGTTTGATAACAACAATCGTTTGTGGGGAGGATATTATGTGTGGAATGTAACTCCTGATAAAAAACTCAATTTCGATTTTTATTACCTCGGAGTGCAAAACGAAACTACGCGTTTTGAGTCGGGCAATGATCGTGAAACTCGACACTCGGTAGGATTTAGACACTGGGGCAAAATGGGTAAACTTCGCTACAACAACGAGGCTCTGTTTCAATTTGGTCGCTTTGGTAATCAATCCATTAGCGCCTGGACCGCCTCTAGTGAGATATATTACACCTTGGTCCAAGATCATTTGAGTCCAACATTAGGGCTCAAAGTCGACATCGTTAGCGGGGACGAATCACCCAATGATGGAGTAATGCAAACATTTAATCCTTTGTACCCAAGAGGAGGATACTTTGGTTTACTAGCATTGATTGGCCCTGCCAACCTGATTGACCTCCATCCATCTTTTCAAATCAGTTTTGGTGAGCGCTGGGAGTTTAGCTTCGATTGGGATTTTTTTTGGCGATATAGTACCCAAGATGGCATTTACTTTCCATCGGGTAGGTTAAATGTAGCCAGTCAAGGCTCTCAACAAAAATTTATAGGACACCAGATCGGTGGTGAGGTGGTTTTCAAAGTCAATCGCTTTCTGGAGCTAGAAACGTCTTGTTTTTACTTCACTACGGGTGGTTTCTTAAATGAAGTGACCAGCGGAGCTGATATTTTACAACTAGGGGCCTCTATGAATTTTAAGTTTTAATAGTTGGGAGCTCATAGTCAGGAGTTAGTAGCTGTCAATACTACGCCTGACAAACTATTCAAGTAGTACTGTGTTGTATTCTTAACAATGTAAAAACACTAATTGTAAATACAATTTATTAAAATAATAATCACTAGATATAGATATTGAATTGTCAAAATTTTAAACACTCATATTATGCAAAATTTTATCAAAGGTTTGCATCACCTTACTGCTACTGTAAACGATGCTCAAGAAGATTATGACTTTTATACCCAGTTATTGGGGCTAAGATTGGTAAAAACAACGGTCAACTTTGACAACAACCAAGTATACCACTTTTACTATGGCAATAAACTGGGAGAGCCTAGTACCATCATGACTACCTTTCCTTACAAAGGACAAGGTGTACGCGATGGTGTAAAAGGTACTGGACAGGTAATGATTACTTCTTTTTCGATTACCAAAGAAGCCATTAGCTTTTGGAAAACACGTTTTACTGAGCATAATTTGGCTTTTACTGAAGCAGAAAAATTTGGCAACCCCGTACTTTTGTTTGAGGATCCCTCAGGGTTAGAACTAGAATTAGTAGGTAACGATCACGATGATCGTGCTCCCTGGAACGAAGGCCATATCAGCGGTGAAAATGCGATCAAAGGTTTGTACGCAGTAACCCTATCTATCAAAGATGTAGCACCTACTTATCAGTTCTTGACAGAAACTTTTGGCTTTGTAGAAGTAGCGACCGAAGGAAACGTAAAGCGATTCCGTTCTTTGAATGGAGGCGAAGCAGGTACTCTACTGGATATACGCAATGACGCAGATGGCGAAAGAGGGCTTAATGGTTTGGGCACTGTACACCATGTGGCTTTCCGTATTGAGAAAAACGAAGAGCAAATGCAGTTACGTGAGCATTTGGTGAACAACCTGGGCTTGAAAGTGACTAAACTGAAAGATCGAAAATACTTCCAATCTATTTACTTCCGTATTCCAGGAGGGGTATTATTTGAGGTAGCCACGATTGACCCTGGTTTTGCAGTAGATGAGCCAGTAGATCATTTAGGCGAAGAACTTAAATTACCTGAATGGGAAGAGGTAAACCGTACTGAAATAGAAGCCAACTTACCTACGATAGCCCGCAAAACCCAAACCGCTTAGATACCTGAAAATATGAGTGATAAATTAAATGATAGCCGCTGGAAATGGGCGGGTACTCACCTACCCTCTAACCCGGCTGAAGCCGCTCAGGCTAAAGTGCTGGTATTGATCCATGGCCGAGGCGATACCTCAGAAAAAATCCTGAAGGTATTTGAGCGCCTCAATCTACCTGATTTTGCTTGCGTAGCTCCACAAGCCGAAGGTAACGCCTGGTATCCCAAAGGGTTTATGGCTCCTATGAGCGAAAACCAACCCTTCTTAGATAATGGGTTGGCATTGGTGAAAGAGTTGCATGGGTATTTAACCGATGCGGGAGTAAAAGCCGAGAATCTTTATTTTGCTGGGTTTTCGCAAGGGGCCTGTCTGGCAGTAGATTATGCCGCCCGCAATGCACAGCAATATGGTGGAATAGTCGCATTTAGCGGTGGGCTAATCGGTGATACTTTAGAAAAAGACCGCTATGCTGGCAACTTTGCCGATACCCCTATTTACCTGGGGGCCAGCAAAACCGACTCCTGGGTGCCTGCCAGCCGAATAGATGAATCGGAGCAATGGTTAAACGCCATGAATGCCAAGGTAGATAAACGCTATTTTGAGGACAATGACCACACCATACGGGATGAAGAAATTGATATTGCCCGAAGGCTAATAGTCGGGTAGCCTGTCAAATATTGATCTTACCTTTAAGAAATTGACGTATGGACCAAAAACATACGTCTTTTTTTGTATTTTTGTTTACCCTAGAACATCTGATAAATTCCTATTTCCCACATAGCTTTGATTAATCTTTAAACAATTAAAGCTACTCTCATGATCAACAAGCTGTTGTTATGCTTGGTTGGGCTACTGGCATGCACCACTATTCAGGCTCAATCACTGGATAAGGTGGATTCTCTTTTGGCTTTGCTGCCAAAGGAAAAATCACCACGCCAACTAGTGGGTATTTATAACCTTCTGGGAAAGGCTTACCAAAGCTTTGATTCTACCAAAACCGCTTTTTATACCTCCAAAGCAATCCAAATCGCTGATCGTATCCACTTTTTGGAAGGCAAAATAGATGCACTGAATTGTCGGATTCGTAACTTCACCAAAAAAAAGCATTTCGCCCCAGCCCAGGTGCTCATTCGCCAAGCCTCAACACTTATACAACAAACCAATTACCTCCAAGGAAAATCGGATCTATGGCATAACAAAGGATGGTGGCATATGAAAAAACGCCAGTATGCCCAATCACAAACCGATCTTGAAAAAGCCATTCACTTCAAACGACAGTTAAAAGACCAAGAAGGCTTGGGGAATGTATACAATACTTTGGGCATTCTGTTTTACTTTCAGGATAACTACCCCAAAGCACTAGAATATTACCAGCAATGCTTAGCCATTAGAAAAACGCTCCCTAACAAAAAAAATAAGGCCTCCATTTATTACAACATTGGGATGATTTATCGGGCTCAAGGCCAATACGATGAGGCTTTAAAATATTATAAGTATTCCTTAAAGCTTAAAAAAGAAATTAAAGACACCTTAAGCATCTTCAAAAACCTGAACGATCTGGGCGTTATTTATCACAATCAGGGGCTTTACCCACAGGCTTTGGAATATTACTTACAAACTCTCAAAATTGCCGAGAAGCGCCAGGATCAAAATACGGTGGCCCTGGCTTATCATAACTTAGGATCGGTTCATTACAGTCAAAAAGAATATAACGAAGCGCTTGATTACCTTCAAAAAGCGTTAAAAATACGTCGGGAGATCAAATATTGGCCAGGCATTACGAGTAGTTTAAATAGCATTGGGAGTATTTATGTCGAACGCAAGGCATATACCAAGGCTTTGATCTATTTGAACGAAGCCCTGAGTTTGGCTCAGAAGATCAACTCTAAAAGACGCCTGCTATGGAGCTATCGAAGTCTCGGAAAAGTGTATCTTGAGCTTGGGCAATTCCAAAAAACATTGTCATTTCTCGAAAAAGGACTTGTGTTGAGCACGAAACTTACTGATCAAAAAATGATGGCGAGCTTTTCCATTTCTTTGGGACAAGCGTACTTATTGCTTAAAAAGTTTTCTTTGTCTGAGCAATATCTGCAAAAAGGGCTGGCCTTGGCTACCAAAATCAAGTATCTCAAAGGTAGGTCTTTAGCCGCTTCTTATTTGGCTAAACTTTATAAAACTACCCGTAGATATCAGTTAGCTTACGACGCTCAAGTGGTATATCAACAAACCTCTGACAGCTTACTCAATCAGAAAAATATTCAGAAGATTTCGCGTTTAGAAGCTGAGTATGAATTCCAAAAAGAAAAAGAGGTACTCAATAAAACCAATCTGTTACAGGCCGCAAAATTAGAAAAAGAACAACTACGTAATCACTCTCAACATACCGTCATTATGCTCATTTCGGCTTTATTATTGGCTATGGGCATCTTCGCCGGATTTGTGTATCGTAGCCAACGCAAGCAATACCGACTCAACCGCAAGCTTACCCAACAAACCCGAGATTTAGCGTATCACCAAGCCACTCTGGAGAACTTAAACGAAGAATTGACCCAAAATCACGACGAAATAGAGGCGCAGCGTAATGACCTGGAATATAAAAATGCGTCTTTGCTATTGTATCAAAAAAGAATTGAGCAAAGCTTCCGATCGGCGCGTCTTATCCAAAACTCACTCTTGCCTACCAAAGAAGACCTGGAATGTCTGTTTGCAGATTGTTTTGTGCTGTACCAACCCAAAGATGTGGTATCAGGCGATTTTTATTGGATGAATAAAATCAATAAAAAGCATGTATTGGTAGTAGCCGACTGTACCGGGCATGGCGTTCCAGGAGCTTTTATGACCCTTATTGGCACCAAGCTCTTAGACAATATCGTAAAAATTGAACGGGTATCTCATCCAGTAGGCATTCTCAAAAGGCTTAATCACGAAATCAAACTGGCGCTTCATCAAGATGAACCCCATTTGGGGCGTTTTAGCCAGGGAGGCATGGACGCTGCCGTAATCGTACTTGAACCTAAAGAAGACGAAATACAAATCAATTTTGCCGGGGCCAAAAGCGGCTTTATGCATTATGACCCTGATACTCAAAAAATATATGAACAACGAGGTTCCCGGAAATCTATTGGAGGGTTACAATTGAAAGAGCGAAAGTTTGAGTCAAAGGTAATCACGCTCAAAAAAGGAAGTATTTTGTATTTGGGGTCTGATGGTCTGGCTGACCAAAACAATGCAAGAAAACAAAAGTTTGGGCTAGATCACTTAAAAAAATTCTTACAAATGCACGCTCACCGCCCGATGGCAGAGCAAAAACACTTATTGGAAAAAGCCCTCAATACCCACATGAAAAACACCGAACAACGAGACGATATCTTATGGCTGGGCCTTAAGCTATAGGCATTCATGTAGTAAATCATCATCTTATACCCTGGTACGTTTTTTACTTAAAAAGCCTCGTTTCGCGCCCATTTTCACTTAAAATACCACCCTAGCCCTCCTAAGCAAGAGGGAATTCTCTGGACTCGATAAATCTTTGCTTTGCGTCATTTTTCATTCAAAAAAAGCTTTTCCCTTAACCATGTAAACAGTGGATGGTCGGCCAATGCTGTTTCCTTAACGAGTGCTTGTCCTCCCGATGTCAAGAGGGATCACTTCGAACCCCAGAACATGCAGTTAAATGAGCTGATCCCTCCTTCGTCGGGATGACAAACTCGATGCATTCGTTGGCTAGAAACCCTTAAGGAAACAGCATTGGACTGAACACTATGGACTAAAGAAACTACGAACTCCCAACTTCTTACTACCAACAAAAAACTGTGGACTAAGAATAGGCTTTTAGTTTTTAGCTCTTGGCTTTTAGCTGCGCTTCGCGACAACTTCTAACCACCAATGGCTAATAAGCACTCCCAACTATAGCCAAAGGCTAAAAGCTAATGGCCAATAGCTGTCAGGCCCTACGAACTAAAAACTTTTCACTTTCCATGCTGATGTTGGGGTGGCAACAAACTCTCTTCAGATACCCATAGTTTCACGTTTTCAATTTGCTCTTTAGGAAGCGCTTCTTCAAAGAACTGTACAATTTCCTGGTTGTTGTAACGCAAACTAAAGTGCGTCAATACAAACTGACAGCCAGGGTGTTGCATCACATAAGGCTTGAGTTGATTCCAGTGAGTATGGCGTCGCTCATCGGCATAAGCTTCATTGGCGGGACTCATAAAAGTACATTCAGTAAAAATGGTAGGATACGCAAACAACCATTCGTTTTGAGCAAATACCGAGGCATGGGTATCCCCCATAAACACAAATAAAGGGGCATAATAGGTTTCTTCTACACTTTCGCCTTTTTGCCGTGCTTCTTGCTTCTTTTGCGCCATCCATTGGCCAAACGCTTTCATATCGCCTTCCGCCATTTTTTCTTGTTTTACCTGCTCATATTCAGGTTTGAGTCGCTGTTTTTTCTCCGAAAAAGCATAACCTACACATACAATGCTATGTGCACATTCTACTACTTTGACTTGGTATCGATCATTTTTACCAACAAAAAAGGTATCGCCTGGTTCTACTCCACGAATATGACTCACCCCTCGGCGAGCAGGATCATAAGGAGCCGAATGATTTAAACAACGGCGGGCAATGATATATTGCTCTAAATAAGGTACCGAAGGCTTGGGCAAATACATTTGTACGCCATCTCGGCTCGACAAGTACTCAATATCGGCAATGTGGTCATTGTGCGTATGGGTAACCAATACATAGTCGCCTTGTCGCCCCTCTGCCAATGCAGCATCGAGGCAGAGTTTGAGTTGAGGAAGGTAAAAAAAAGTTTTGTCACCCGAACGAGAGTAACCTTCGATGGTGAGGTCGGCTCCTGGTATTTGCCATTGTCGCCACTGACGAAATGGATGTCCTTTGATCAGATTTGGTATGGTAAAGTTCATAATTGTTAAAGATTGAAAATGAGTATTATCAAATCATCTGGCCTTATTTATCTCAAATAAAACAAAAAGATTAACACAGTCTTCAAATATTTATTTTTATAATCCTCTACCAACCAACAACAAAAGCACAATCAATAGTATTGACTGTGCTTTCCAGAAAACAGAATTATATCACACTTTTGCTACTCTGTTATGATCATACGTTTAGTATCTAGGGCTTTGCCATCTACCAACAATACATAAGTATACATGCCTGGCTTGAGCTCATTGGCACCAATGGTCAAGTTACCTTCACCACGTTGAGCCAAGCTATACGTCTTTACTGGCTTACCGTTCCAGTCATACACCGTGATAGTCGCCTTGTTTACGCTGTTGTCCAAAGCATACCCAATGCTTGTTCCACGGCCAGCTGGATTTGGGTTGTTTTGGAACAACTTACCAGCTTTATCTACGCCTTCACGGTCCATCTTCAATTTCTTTAAAACTTTGGCCATTTGTGCCTTCAATTCTTTCAATTCGGCCTTTTGGTTTTCAATAATCACTTGCTGCTCCTGCACAGCTTTGATCAATACCGGGGTCAATGCTCCATAGTTTATTCCCAAACGTGCATCTTTAGACACATTCGCTTTTACCAAATTTCCTTCTTCGTTACGTACCATGGCTTTGGCAGGATCATGTACTACTTCGGCCATTACTTGTTGCACTTCCTGAGCAATCAATCCCATTTGGGTACCCATTTCTGGTTGATTTTTCCAGGCATACTGCACCGGACGTAATCTCATCAAAGCTTTCAAACCATAATCAAGCCCTTTGATTTTTTCTTTATCACGGCGATCAGACGTCTGGATAACGCCATTGGTCGCAAACAAGCTACGCCATCTGAAAGTGGTACTTCCCAAATCACGAGAACCATTTACATCAGGTACCAGACGAGCTGATCCCACAGTAATCGTGTTTCCTCCCGTATCTTCCAAATATTCTACACTACCCACTTGTATTCTTCCGTTCAAACGAAGGTTGCCGCTAGGATTGTTGATGTTGGCTACTTCTAATGTACCCGATAAGGTTAATGCCGTACTAGAAAGCGCCAATAATGATACACCATTGTCCGAAACAAAGAAACCTGGGTTTGGACTGGCACTCAAGTCAATCACAAAGTCATCTTCTGGGGCAAATCGCAAATCTTCATCATCGCTACCCGAAGACGAAATCGTAGCATTACTAAGAATCAATCTACCGCGTGGAATTTCTACGGTTCCAGCATTGTTGATAGACATAAAAGTAGAAGCAGCACCAGTAGGACTGCTGGCATACTCAAATAACAAGCGGTTGTTGCTGGTGGTACCACCCCACTGCACTACCAAATCTCTTTGGCTCGCATTTACCTGGCGTAGATTAAACACCGCAAAATTGCTGTTCCATTGTATACGCTTGCCATACACACTGGCACCTGCTGCAGCTGGAGCTGAACCAATGGCTAGCCATTTACTACTACCAAAAATATTTCCGTAAGTACCAAACTCGTAATGCCCAATGTTGTTACGAGTACCTTGAGGACGTACCAAAAGCTGAGTCACATCATTTGGGTCAAACCCTACATCCAAGGTACTAGAATTTGGAATATAGGTTTGTGAAAATCCCATAGAAACGAAGCACAGCATGGCAATGATTACCAAAGCATTTAATTTGAAGAATTTCATAACTTAAAAAATGTTTTTTGAGATTGTTTAATTTTTGACAATTCATAGCTTGTCATCACTTCAAAATTAGGTAAATAAGATGCCTGTGGTTGGGTAAAAATGGGTAAAGTTGAGCAAGTTTTTAGCGTAAAAACTCGACAAAAAATTTTTCTTCAATAAGCTTAAACAAGTCTGTAATTCAGCCAGTTATATAAGACTGTATTCTTCCGTATTTTGCCAAAAATGACAAAAAAAGCTCATTCGCATGGTTACTTTGTAAAGCAATATATCCAGATATTTTTGTACATTTAGCAGATAGCTCATTTGATGAAAAACCATTCACACTAAAGCATAAAAAAGCCCCGATACCCAGTGTATCGAGGCGCAATATTTTGATCTCCCTCAGTGTGATTCTCTAATAAATTTAGGCTTGCTCGTGTTGGTATTTGATGGTAGAATAAGCTACTCCAAATTCTTTAGGCAACTTTACATGAGGGAAGCATTGCTTCACTGCAATTTTGATAATCGCCATATGATGGATGGCATGCTCTACATTATAAGCCAACTCCCGATCAATAGAAGTTTTGGTGCAAGCTTCATGTCCATCTGGCGAAAGTAGGGTAATCAATTCGATGGGATCATTTGACAACTCCATTTTAGATAATTGTGCAATACAATTCTCTATAAATTGAATCGCAAACTCAGGGTCATTCTCAATCGATGGATTACGCTCTCGCAAATCATAATTAATAGTATCGTTTGCCAATCCTTTGAAAAGACAATCATAAAACTCAACAATATGTCGCAGGTGTTTGCTAATGGAATTATCCATTAACAAAGGTAAGTCTGTTGTATATTCTTGCTTGTTTAATTGTTTGATAAGTCCAATAAGTTGGTGTAAAATATTGGAAGAAGATGTAATCAAATTCATAATCAGTGTTAGAAAGTTATACCTTTATTGGTAATTGTTTCCTTCTCAGGATAAGTACTATCAGGCAGCATACCCAAATCGCAATGGCTGTATAAAACAATGCGCCACCATCTCCTTTTTTGGTGGTTGGGCTCACTACTTCTATTCCTAGAGAAGTTAAATGAAAAAATATCGCACCACTCATGGTGCCTAATCCTAAAAACGCGCCCATCCAGCTGGTTCTAGGTATTAACAACAATATAGCGGCAATGAGTTCCGCTACTCCTGAACCAATTCTGGCAACTGGCTCCATTCCAATCTTTGTAAAAATGTGAATAGAATCAGGGTGTCCTGGAAACTTAAACGCTACTACAGTGTAAGCCATATACACTGCCGCAAATAATTGGGCAATCCAAAGAACGATATTTTTCATAAAAAAGTAAGAGATTAGGAGACTTGTACGCTACAAATGTAACAAAATAGATAAGAAAATAAGGGTGACACATCAGCATTTGCTACCCAACACTGTGAGAAATTGCTTGGACTTTTCATAAAAAAATCATTTCAAAGAGGTACTTCCTTCTTTGAAATGACTTCTATTATAAATGCTTTATCGATAAAACTTCTTCCAGTTTTTGTCGGCTTTTCCTTTGAGGTTCGATTCGTCCTTGTTCCACAATTTAAGGGTGTTAGTGCCCAGTTTGTTGTAAAACAAGTATAATTTACCTTTAATAATCTTGAAAGTACGAGGATTGATATCCACTTTTGAAGGCTTATCCAAGCCCATTGCGTATGCACACCATCCTCCATATACTGGTTCGTACTTGGCAGGATTTTGCTTAAAAAGATCACGGTTTTGTGTACTACTAAAACGATACGTGATTCCTTGATGGGTATGGGTAATCTTAGAAGAGCCTTTAACAGCTTTGTTTTGGGTAAAGTAATTTACCGGGTCGTAGCCCTTAATGGCCACATTCCCTCTTCGGGTATTGAATTGCTTTGCTCGGGTAGCTTGGCTAAACGCTGCGCTGGTCAATAGCACCAAAACAATTGCTAACCCTATTTTACTAAGAAAATTGTCTTTAAAATTCATATAATTAGGCGTAATTTGATTTATATACTACAAAAGTAACATATTCAAATAATACAAAGTGTCGTTTAGGTGACAAGAAACGAAAAAAGGCAGAATCAATGGCTCTGCCCTTTAGTAAAGTTTTTCATGGTCTAATGAGTGAAGTTTAAAAATTCAATATTACTGGTTGGAGAAAATCTTTATTGTGTTATGTTATCCCCTATGAACACATCTATCTGGTTGCGCATAAAATCCTCATAGACATCTCGTTTTCTAATCAATTTAGCCTCCCCGTTCATTATTAAAACTTCAGCTGGGCGAAAACGGGAATTATACATAGACGCCATGCTATAGCCATAAGCCCCTGCACTTTTGAACACGATAATGTCCCCCTCTCGAACTTCAGGAAGTTCTCGCTCCTTGCCCAGGTTGTCTATTTCACAAATATTACCCACTACAGTATATTTTTGAAGCACTCCTTCGGGGTTTGATATATTCACGATCTCGTGGTAAGCATCATACATCATGGGTCGAATGAGGTGATTTAGTCCCGAGTCTACTCCTACAAACTCAGTTCCGCCGTTGCGTTTACGTACTTTACACTCCGTCAGCAAAGTTCCGGCATTACCTACCAAAAAACGCCCTGGCTCAAACCAAAGCTCTAAAGTACGTCCATATTTTAAACAAAATGCCTGAAATACTGGATCGAGCTTTTGTCCAAGTTCCACCACGTCTATCACTTCTTTATCATCTCCTACATCTACTTTGATGCCTCCGCCAAAATCAATAAATTCTAAACCCTCAAAACCCAATGCAATTTCAAATACTGTCTCAGCACCTTTCAAAAACACCTCAGGAGTCATAATCACCGAACTGCTATGAATATGAATCCCATTAATGGGTAAATTGTATTGTTGCGCAATGGCTTTTACATCTTTGATTTGGTCTAGCGAAATGCCAAACTTGGATTGATTGTGCCACCAGTTTACCTTATCAGCATTGTTTTGGGTAGCAATGTGAGGGTTCAAGCGAATACACACTGGTACCTGACTACCATAATGTTGAGCAAACTTTTCCAGGTTAGACAAATTCTCAATATTGATTCTTACCCCTAAATCTGCGGCTTCTATGAGTTCCTCTATATCTACACAATTGGGAGTAAATACAATGTCCTGAGGAGCAAAACCCACTTCCAGGCCCATACGTACCTCTGATAGCGATACAGTGTCTAGTCCTACACCCTGACTAAGCATCAACTTCATGATGTTGATGTTGGTGAGCGCCTTACAAGCATATTTGATTTGTAAGTTTACAGTAGAAAACCCTTGACGAAACCGGGTAATTTGCCCTAATATATGATCTGCATCATATACATATAGTGGAGTGCCAAAGCGTTGGGCAATGTCCTCTACCCGAATACCCTGGATATAATAGTGGTTATCAATACGTTGCATTTGTCAATTGATTGGCAATTTGATGTATATATTGTTGAATTTGCTTTTCATTTTGTCGTAGTAATTTCACCCTCTCCATCAATTCTTTTACCCTTAACCATTGCGTTTCCTGGTGTACATGTAATAAGTTATTGCGCATATGCCAGGTAATCATACCATGGGCTCCCCACTGTATATATACAGGTAACAATTCCCATTCTTTTTGAGTAAGACTGCGTTGTTGATGGTAGGCTTTCACAAAGGCAGTTAACAAGTTAACATCCAAAGTATTGTCTGGAAAACAAAAGCCATTGATGGTCATAGACACATCAAATAAGAGATTTTCATAACAAGCTTCTTCAAAATCGATGACTGCCACCAGTTCATCTCCGTCAAATAATGTATTGTCAGGAAAGCAATCTCCATGTACCACTCCTTGGGGCAAAGGCACTTGTAGCACAGGCCTTAAGTAATCGGTTTGCTCTTTAAAATATTGTAGTAACTCAGGAATAGGATTTCTTGCCTTTCCAAATTCTTGAATGAGTTCATCACAAGTATCTATATGTACAGCATTTTTCTTTGGGTATTGGTCAGCATTGGGCAATTTGCTCAGTTTTCCGATAGCAGTCGCGATGGCTTCAGTAGTGCGATGATTGACTACTGGCTCTTGCCCATTACAAAATTCATATATCATAATGTAACGACTTTCCTGAACCTGAATAAACTTACCGTTTTTGCTGGCAATGGGGTAGGCGGTCGGAAAATCAATCTGCCTGAGAGCCTGCATCAACCTTACTTCATATGCGATTAAAGGCAAGGGTTGCTGGGTACACACTCGATACAAATACCTTCCCTGGTTGGTATCTATCCGATAATTGAGGTTGGCATAGCCAGCACTCAATTGTTCATATGATTTGAGTTTACCTAAATCATACAAATCTAAAAGCTGCCTTATATCTTGATATAACTTATCCTCTGTTTGATTCATAACATTTATTCAATGCTTGCGACAACACTTAATTATCTGGAAATTTCAACAGACTTAATTCCGTCAAATTATCATTTATAGTAATCGGTCGAATTCTAAAACGATAACTATAGTTTTTAGCGGTTAATGTATACTCCTTATGAGTATGTGCTCCCCAGCTATTATCCCCTCCTACTCCCATTTGCTTAAAATCAAGGTTGAGCGTCACTAAATTACGAGGTACAACATCAGTAGTATGTCGATTATACACCAAGGCACTTACGTGGTCTAAATCGCTATTGGCAAACTGGTAAGCACTACAACTCAACCAGGGGCGACCAAAAGCAGCCAGACCCACTCCCTTTTTATTGTGCAATACAATCCAACGTGTTTCGGTTTTATTGCCTGTTTCCTGAGGTCTTACATAAGGATGATATTGTTCCCATACACTTCCTTGATAAATGCCAATGGCGGCTCCCGTTTTACGATCCCAATAGCTTTCGTGGGGCCCTCTTCCATACCATTTCATTTGAGTAAAACCTTTAGGTAATTGCATGGTCATACCCAGGCGAGGTATTTCGGGGAGTTTGATGCTTTTATCCACCTGCAATTCATTCATAATGACTACATCACTGCTTCCATAAATGATGTAAGTGGTTTGGTAAGTTGATTTGCCCGCAGGAATAGTACTATTTACTTTTACTATTACCTTATGACGCATCTGAAGCATCACATTCACAGTAATATTTGTACGATCTCTTCCTGCAAAATGCCAGACTTTACAACGCTGAGGCATTCCATTCCCTAAGTCGTTGTCGTTTGGAGGCCGCCAAAAATTAGGCGTTAAGCCTTGCTTTATCAATTCGGTTCCTTGAAACACATAAGAAGCTAATGTTCCTCTTTTTTTATCAAACCTAATGGTAAAACTTTCTCCTTTAATCAATAATTCTTTTGCATCATTTGTTTGAACACTCACCGTAGGCATTTCCTCAAAGCGAATAACTCCCCTAGATAATGAGGACGGAAGCTGAAACTGATGCCAGGCCACTTCGTGTCCTTTAGCAATTAAAGGTTGTTTTTGAGTGGTGGTAAACCGGAATGTGAGCATTGCCTCTCCCTCTAGTTTGGGTGGCAATAGTTTGGGTGGAAACACCACATCTCGTTTTTGATGAGGTGCCAGGGAAATTGTTGGCAAACTCCCTTTCTTTGTTAAATGCCCATTCACTCGCAGTTCCCAAGTAATATCAAACTTGTTTAAATCTGTAAAGTCATATTGGTTAGATAATTCAAAAGTTAAATTTTTCAAATCATCTTTAGCCTTCATTTTAATGTACTGGTATACCTTTTTCACTTCCCAAATATGTGGATTAATCTTACGATCTGCCTGCACCAATCCATTGATACAAAAGTTAGAGTCGTTCTTCACTGGCAAATGGTCAAAGTCTCCAC
This sequence comes from Microscillaceae bacterium, assembly GCA_003483885.1. Lineage (GTDB taxonomy): Bacteria > Bacteroidota > Bacteroidia > Cytophagales > Microscillaceae > Microscilla. The sequence continues at coordinate 6,384 of DMXI01000218.1, read as the reverse complement.
CATATCCAAAAAACTTATTCCCTTTTTCGTCTTTCATCCATAGCCCCTGATCTACCCAATCCCATATAAATCCACCCTGTAGCACTTTATATTTATCTATCACATCCCAGTAGTCCTGTAAATTACCCACACTATTTCCCATCGCGTGGGCATATTCACAGAGAATCAGTGGTTTATCAGGATTTGTTCGTGCGTACTTTTCAATGCGTTCGATGGTATGATACATAGGCGCCTGAATATCAGTATAGGCAGTTTGTTGTGACATTTCATACTGTACCGGACGAGATAGGTCTCGTTGCTTCACCCACTGATACATCTTGCGAAAAACGATCCCATAACCTGCTTCATTGCCCAACGACCAAGTGATAATACAAGGATGATTCTTATCTCGTTCTACCATTCGCTGTACCCTGTCCAGGTGAGCTTTGTACCATTCAGTGCGATTTGCCAGCGTTTTGGTGGAGTCATAAATAGATAGTCCATGAGATTCAATATTGGCTTCATCTATTACGTACAGTCCGTACCGATCACATAGCTCATACCAGCGAGGCATATTAGGATAATGACTACTGCGAACCGCATTGATATTGTATTGTTTCATCAATTGGATATCTCGAATCATAGAAGCCTCATCCACTACATGACCATTGGTAGGATCATGCTCATGGCGATTTACTCCTTTAATCGTGATCGCAACTCCATTGATCATTAGTTGCCCTTGTTTAATTTCTATTTTCCGAAAGCCCACCTTACATGTCAATATTTCTAAAGCTTTCCTATTACCCTCTTGTAGTGTAATGAATAAAGTGTATAAGTAAGGAGTTTCGGCTGTCCACTTAAATGGATTTTTCACGGTTTGTCTAAACTGCACCTGTTGAGCATTTTGGCCTGACAAACGGAGGCTTTTATTTTGAGTAAATACTGTTTGGCCTTGTGCATCTACCAATGATATTTTCACCCAATATTTTTGGGTAATACTTTTTGTCTGGTTACCAGCGTAGTTTCTAATGTGGGTAGTCAGGCTAAACTTACCTTGTTGATAATGTTTATCTAAATCTGCCAATACAAAAAAATCGTCAATATGTATCTTGGAGGTAGCATACACATATACCTCACGCTCAATGCCACTGATCCGCCAAAAATCCTGGTCTTCGAGATAGCTCCCATCTGACCAACGGTATACTTCTACTGCTACCTGGTTTTTTCCTGGTTTGACAAACGACGTAATATTAAACTCTGCAGGAAGCTTTGATCCCTGACTATAGCCAACTTTTTTACCATTGATCCATATGTACATGGCCGATCGTACTGCCCCAAAGTGGATAAACACTTCGCGGTTTTGCCAGTTTTGGGGCAATTCAAAGGTGTGTTTGTAAGACCCTACCGGGTTATAATGATGCGGAATCTTGGGAGGGTTGGCTGGAAAAGGATAACTTACATCCAGATAATGAGGCACCCCATAACCTTTCATTTCCCAATTGCCTGGTACTTTCAGGCTGTCCCATTGGCTTACGTTGTAATCTGTTTTATAAAAATCTTTGGGTCGGTCGGCAGGGCGTTTTACCCAATGAAACTTCCAAAAACCATTGAGTGATAAGAAATAGTTTGATTTCGCTTTATTATTCTCTATGGCCTTTTCACGGCTCTCAAAAGGAAAGGCAGTTGCCCGGGAAGGTTCTTTGTTAATGGCAAATATTTTTTGGTTTTCCCAATCATTGGTTTGTGCCTTCAAAGCACTCAGTGCTCCAATTATGATATAAACAAACGCTAGAAATTTAAATAGCTTCATCAGGAACTCCTTGTATAACTTAAAACTTAGCGACTCTTCTAAATACAATCAATTTTCAAAAGCGAAACGGTTCTTTTCATATAGTACTTGCTCTACTTGGAATGTGAGCAAAAACTATAAAAGATCTTTATACGCTTATTTTTTGGGTTGAGGAACTTTTGCTTCTGGTTTGGGCAAGTATCCTTTCTCGATAAAAGCCATAATTCCAAATAGTGTCCCCCAGGAATGAAACTTATCGCTTGACAAACGACGGTCATCTCCCGTACCTGTAATAGCCGAATAATTTTCGCTCACGTACCCTTTACGCTTCCATTCATTCAAGATTAGTTTTAGCGACTTTTGGGATAGCTCCTCATGAGCCTTGGTAAAGCCATATTGACGCAAACTTAAATAGGTAAGAAAATTGAGCGGTGGCCAAATAGCGCCTTTCCAGTAACGTTGTCGGGGAAAAGTAGGGTCGTTACGGGCAATAGAAGGTAAAATCCATTCCCCAGCAAATTCGTCAGGATTAAAGAAATGTTCTTCTATCATTCTTTTTGCCCGTTTTTTAGAAGGTAACTTGGCTAATAGTGGATAGAACAAGGTAGGCGATAACCTTTTAGATGCTTGTTTGAGATCGGTACGATAGTTTAGATAAAAACCTACCTTCTTGTCCCAGCATTTTTCCAGGTTTTGCTCAAGCTGCCTGGCCCGCTTGGTGAGTTCTGTAATGGCAGTTTTGCGTCCCAGCACTTGTGCCATTTCAATCAACGCCCGACAATCAGCAATTACCAAGCTATTCAACCCTACATCCTGGAGTTCCAGGGTATTTTTCTTTTGGTTAAAAGGTACCCCTATGTACATGGGCGAGTCATCCATACCCGATTCATAACCTGCCGTTCGCTTGCTTTGGGTAGCTGGCTCAAAAAAAGGATTTTTTGCTTTATGCGACCCATAACTTAGCAATCCTTCGTTTAGGCGTTTTTTAAACCACCAACGATTCCAACTCAATAAGTCATCGAAGGTGGCCTCCAGAAACCATTTTTCGGGATAGCGCTTATATATTTCCTTTACCATAATTGCTCCTACAGGAGGTTGAGAGCGGTCCCAGGATTTACTGCCATTGCCTCTATTATCATTCGGAATAAAACCCTCTTCGGTTTTACCTCTCAAATGCTCCAATACATTGGCAAAAGCCAAATCACGGCTACTCAGTGAAGTTACATAAGACAGAAAGAAGTTGTCCCAACCAAAAAGACAGTAACCTCCATATTCATCATTCCACAAACGCCCTACGGTACTTACTACCCGATCGTATTTGGGTTCATAGACAAGGTTCCAGGCTACTCCGGCTTGCACCGCATCATAGGCTTCGGCCAACTTCCCATATTTCTGACGAGCTTGTTTTTGCACTTGTGCCTTTTGCCTTTTTATAATCTGCTGTATTTCAGCCAATGAACGTTGTTTACCCGTTGAAATACCTATCGGTTGATCTAAATAAACTGATAGATAAGGGGAATAGGTAGGAACATAATAATCCGCGTGAGGAGTGCCAGTAATATGCACTGAGGTAGATTTACCAGAAGGAAACTTGGCTTCTAATTGATTTCCGTTTTTTTGCAAGGCTCCATTACGATTCCACAGCATAGCTGCCTCTACAACCAAAGCTACTTTATTCTTATTTTTGGTAAATGGTTTGGCGGGTTTTAAGGGAGTGACCAAAATGACCAGATTACCTCCAACATGGGCAGTTTGTATGCGAGCATACAAAGTTTGCCATTGAATAGTAAGCTCAGTATAACTTCCGGTGTAAGTATGTATGCCTGGGGTAATTTGCTCCGCTTGCTTACTATAGCGCCCAATCAGCGCCTCTTTGAGGTATTTTTCTTCCAACCAGTTGTGTTGTTTAAAGTTCAGGTTGACGGCAAAACCTTCAGGCAACAATACATGAGATAAAACGCTTCGAGTATTCCAGGTATTCCAACCTTTGATTAATCGTTTTTTGATGGTTTGGTATTCGCTATACTGATAACCTGCTTTTTGCTGCGCCTGCAAAGGCCCTGCAACCCAGGCAGTCAAAATCACCCAATAATACAAATATCGTCTCATAAAGTACTAATGCTGTATGAGGGTGAAATTAGACCATTGTACAATAGTTAGCAAGGATCTGCTAATATCGTATCCAAAGCAGTTAAAATAGTATATATCATATATCGAGAGGTAATTTAAAACGTGGAACCGCTGACCTGGATTCGTTAATCATTATTTCTTTACTAACTTAATGACAGAGCCTCGTATGTTTGTTGAAAAGTAAAAACGAAGCTTTAGGCTTGCTATGTGATAACATAACACCCATTATATCTTGACACGATCACTGTATGGAACTGAAACACATTGAATCTTTTGTAGCACTGGCTCAGGAATTAAGCTTTAGCAAGGCTGCCAAAAAGCTACATATCAGTCAATCTCCATTAAGTCGGCACATTAAATCATTGGAAGATGAGCTAGGGCAGGCATTGTTTGATCGCAATACTAAATCGGTCACCCTTACTCCAGCAGGCGAAGCTTTTCTTATCGAAGCCAATATGCTCCTTAACCAAATAAAAGGAGCCGTAGATAAACTAAAAGCCCCCATAGGCAAAATCACTACAAAGTTAACCATAGGATTTATACGTTCTGCTATGTTGTTATTTTTGCCTCAATTACTCAAGGCATTTCATCAACAACATCCTTACATACAAGTAAATATCAGCGAAATCAATCATTACGCAACAGTCAAAAAACAGCTACTCAACAATCAGATTGATTTGGCTTTTACCCAGGCCACTTTGCCAGATGAGCGCTTACGTTATCATCGTATTATGAGTGAACAAATGAAAGTAGTATTACCACTCACTCACCCTTTTGCCAACCGTCAAGTACTTTCGTTGCCAGCACTTAAAGACGAAAGCTTTATACTGTTTCCACGAAAATACTCCCCAGCTATGTACGATTTGTTTGTACACGAATGCTGGGACAAAGCCGATTTTCAACCTAAAATTGCAATGGAAGCCACTCCTCAATTGGCTCGTGTAGAAATGGTTATGCACGGCCAGGGAATCACACTTGCCTCCTCAAGCCTGGAAAAGATGTTTGAGGGTCAGGTAGTCTTTAAAAATATCGTAAGTACTCAGTTGGTACCCCTTCCAATAGATATGGTATGGCACCCAGCCAATGTTTCCCCCCAGCTTCAGGCATTGATCAACCTCGCCAAGTCCTTTATTTACATTTCTCATTAATAGTTGTACCCTTAGTACAATCCATCTATGTCTGGAATGATGATCTCATGCCGTGAATAAATCAGTTTGTTTTCTTTCTTGAGTTGATTCAAAATAGAAGTAACTGTTTGTCGGGTAGAACCAGTCAGGTGAGCAATATCCTGGTGAGTTAAGTAATTACGGGTAGAGAAAATTCCTTGGTGGTTCTCGCCATTATCTTTGACAAATTTTTTCAAAAAATGAATCACCCGAGTTCGTACATCCTTAAAAATCAGGTTATTGTACCGGTTTTCCAGTGTTTTGAGCTTATCACCTACTTTTTTGGTAAATTTCAGCGAAATAGTGGGATATTTGGCCAGTACTTTTTCAAAGTTATCTTGCGTAAAAGTACACATCACTGCCTCGTCGCTCATTACTTTAGCATATTCAGAATCATTGTCTTCAGAGGATTCAGTAAGTGCAATTTCTCCAAAAATATCACCCTTTTGAATAATGTCTTTGGTTACTTCGTTGCCCTCTGCATCGAGGCTAATGATTTTGAGCATTCCTTTTTTGAGAAAATATAATCGTTTGGTAGCCTCGTGGCTAAAAAAGATTGCCTCGTTTTTCAGCGCTTTTTTGAAGCCTACCCATACGCATAACTCCTGGTATTTGTCATCGGTAATCTGAGAAAATATCTGGTGATTGCGCAAGTACCAGTATTTGATTTCTTGTTGCATTGGTGTTTTTTAAGCAATAAACAGTAGGTGTAAAATCGTTTGAACTTTCTGTATTGACGATCAGTTCTTTCTCTCTTTTTCTCTAGTCTGGTTTACTCCTCAAAAATACAGAAAGGCTCAGTACATTGTTAATTAAGTAAGTTGTTGGTTTACTCGAGGTTATTTTGGTTTCTGACGATCTTTAAAAAATTGAGCATAGCCTCTAGCTACGCGATATTTTTTAAGAGAAGTCAGAGGGCAAAAGCATCCGAGAAAACCATAAGGTATTTAGGTAACAGTGTACTAAATGGTTTTGAGTAATAACACTAAAACCCCATCTTTAGATCAAAGATGAGTAAGGTTGCGCCTCTATCAAAGATAACAAATGTGGATAAACAAAAAAAGCACGGTTTTTTGAAAAACCATGCTCTCAATATTATTTTTGGATAAAGTGGGATTTAAATCGTATTAAACCCTACTTGGTACCTTGTTGACTCTTACTGTGCAGAAATAGGCTCAACTACTACAAAAGAACGATCACGCTGTCCTTTTTTGAAATGAACAGTACCATCGATCAATGCAAACAAAGTATGATCTTTTCCTATTCCTACGTTTTTGCCAGGGTGGTGCTTGGTTCCGCGCTGACGTACAATAATGTTTC
>DMXI01000625.1 GCA_003483885.1 Microscillaceae bacterium | reverse complement strand
GATTACTTAAAGAAAGGAAAGCAAGTGTACAACATACATAATTTCCTCAGAACTCCAATGTTTAAAGGTGCAGGGGCCATTTATGCCACCGCCAAAGATTTGCTTAAGTGGGATCAGGCACTATATGACCATACCTTGCTTTCTAAAAAACTTACCAATAAAATGCTGACCTCAAGTACTTCACAAAAAAATTATGGCTATGGCTGGGGCATTGCAGAGGTTCCTCGGTTAGGGAAGGTATTTGCCCACATTGGTGGAGCATTTGATCTAAGAAGCTTGGTGGTAAGGATACCCAAAAGTAAAACATTGATTGTGATACTTTCCAATACAGGGCTACCATTTGAAAATATCTGGGCTGACATTGCAGAACAAGTCTATAAAAGTATTAGTAAAGATTATGTGCCCTTAAATTTAGAAGAACGGCTGAGTTTGGAGTAGTGTCGGTGGTGCTATGCTACTTAAAATTGGTGATAATTGGGATATACAGAGTTTATCTTTAGTTTTACTATCGTAACTAATGCCCTAAACCGTTGAATAATACCACTCCCCTTACTCGCAGCCGTAAAGTTGGATTGTTTTTAGGACCACTTTTGTTTTTACTCATTGTATGGATTACGCCTGAAACACCTTTTTTGGGAAAACCTGCTCACCATACGCTAGCGGTGGGTACCTGGATGATTACCTGGTGGATTACTGAGGCGGTGGCCTTACCCGTTACAGCATTGTTGCCCATTGTGCTTTTTCCTTTGGCTGGGGTCATGCCTATCAAGGAAGCCGCAGCTCCCTATGCCAATCCAATTATATTCTTATTTATGGGTGGCTTTATGTTGGCTTTAGCCCTTGAGAAATGGAAGCTTCATTTGCGTATTGCGCTCAACATTGTTCGCCTCACGGGTACCAATGCCAATGGTATTATTTTGGGCTTTATGCTGGCTACTGCTGCACTCAGCATGTGGATTAGCAACACCGCTACTACGGTCATGATGCTGCCCATTGGCATATCAGTCATTGAAATTTTGCGTAAGCGAGAGCCTAATTCAGAAGTGACTAAAGGAACTCGACACTTTTCCCTCACCATGATGCTGGGTATCGCTTATTCGGCCAATATTGGTGGTATTGCCACGATTATAGGCACTCCGCCCAACACGGTATTGGCTGGCATATTAAATGAGAAGTTTAGCTATACGATTGATTTTGCCCGTTGGCTGGCATTTGGACTTCCGTTATCGATTATTATGTTGGCCATTACTTATTTCTTTTTGGTAAAACTGCTATACCCCAATCGTTTGGGAAATTTTGAAGGAGCCCAACAAGTCATCAAGGAAGAATTAGCCAAACTGGGTAAAATCAATAAAGCAGAGCGTATTGTATTGGTGCTATTTCTCACCACGGCATTTTTCTGGATTTTTAAAAACAGCCTCAATAAGATATTCCCCGCCTGGCAACTCACTGATGCCACAATTGCGATGGTGGCTTCTGTGGCCCTATTTGTGACTCCCATAGATTATAAAAAAGGAGTGTTTGTGCTTGAGTGGAAAGACACTGAGCGTTTGCCTTGGGGCATTCTCATTTTATTTGGAGGGGGATTAAGCTTAGCAAGTGCCTTGTCAACCGTAGGGATCATTGGCATTATTGGCGATGGTGTAGGAGTAGTTGGGGGTAGCCTCAATGTGAGTGTAATCTTTTTTATTTTGGTGGCTCTGATGTTATTTATGACTGAGGTAATGAGCAATGTTGCGCTTACCGCAGTGCTGGTACCTGTGGTAGCGGGGGTGGCAGTAGGACTCAACGAAAACCCATTATGGATGACTATTCCGGTAACGATTGCCTCTAGTTGCGCTTTTATGCTACCTATGGCTACGCCACCCAATGCTATAGTTTTTGCCAGTGGGCACATCAAGGTTTCGCAAATGGTGCGGGTGGGAGTGTTTCTCAATATCATTGCAATTTTGCTCTTGGTGCTGGTGGCCAATACGGTGCTGCCTTACATTTTTGATATTCAGCGAGGAGTCTTGCCTGATTGGGCCAAGTAAACCCAAAAACTCACCCAAGGTTATGCTCCTGGGCGAGTTTGATACACCTCATTTACAAATTTACCTGAAAATGGTACAATATGGCCTTTTCGTTCAAGGCAACCTCATCGCCCATATAGTAGGCATTGGGCGAGTCGGGAATTCTTAGGTAAGTACTTAGGTTTTCAGTAATCTTGGGTAGTGTATTTTCTCCAATCTTGGTAGACATAATCGCCGTGACGTTATAGACATTTCTTAAAATGACTTTGCACCCGCTCTTGGTATCTTCCTCATAAGTGGCTGACTCCTGGGTCATTAAGAAAATACCATCCGATATTTTATATAAGTCAAAAGTTCCGGTTAAACTCATAATTACAGTTAATTTTTAAGGTTTGATGTTTTCAATATTTCAAAGCTAGGAGTATCCTCCAAAGGATAAAAGTAAGGCCCCTTATGAAAACCTTATCGAGTCTCGTTTCTTTTCTTTACAAACTTAACCACTACTCTACGATCTCCTGGGTCGACAAAACGCTGCTCTGCCTGGGTTTCTCCCAGATTCAGGTCTGTAAAATGTTCTGCCAATAAATCTTCTCGTTTCATCATTAGGTAGCGTACAGCTGCGATGCGTTTTTGCGCAATTTCTTCATTATACTCCTGGGTATCTGTACTACTGGCATACCCTTCCAAGAGTATTTGGTATTGACCATTCCGTACTTTGCCAAGCATATCTTGTGTAGAATCCTTATCCAAGAAATCTAACAAGGCCAATTTATCTTGTCCAGTTAACGTTGATTGATCCTCTTGATCAAAAAATACATTCTTAGTTGGAGCCAGTGGTGCCTGAATAATACGCAGCTCATTCACTTCCTGGACCAATGGTCCCCCAGTAGTATAAGCAGTTTGTTCGGTCTGAGTAGTAGTAGTGGTAGAACTACTTTTGTACACAAAACCAAAATTTGCCTCAAGGTGGCTTTTTACTTTAGCACTGAAGTCTACTTCAAGCTTTTGTTTATCAAGGAGTTGTTTGAGGTCTTCGGTACCCAAGAAGCCCCGGGATTTTTGAGAGAAACTCTTATAACTTCCTCCAGGGATTTTTTTAGCCCCAAAAAACATGGCTACATCGTTACCATCCAGTTCAATATGTAGTTTAGGATTTACCTCACTATCGATACTATAGCCCAAGTTGCCATCCAGGTTGGTCCCCGAACTCACACTGCTGATGGTTTTGCCATCGTAAGTTTTATGTTTCACATTCTTCACAAAGTAGGTTCTAAACGTAAGATGGCCATCATCATTTTTGGTAATCTTCTTGACGTAGGTGTAATTATTCCCGTCTTTGCCCTCAAAGGCATGCTGCACTTCATGCATCGTTGAGCCTTCCTGAAACTCTAAACTAATCACGTTGTTGCGTTTGCGATGATAATTAAACTTGGTCACGAATTCAGACCCACCATCCTCGACTGCATACCAGTAGTCTTGATCAATCATGGATTGCATCTCAGTACTGATCGTGATGACTCCCTTATTTTTCATGTACTTACCAGGAATATCCACCGTATCGAGGTGTGGAAGCATTAGCGAAGCACTACCTGATTTCTCTGGCGCTATCATCGCTTTGGTATTCGCTTCAAAGAAACTGTCGTCCCCATCCCAATCCCCAGATCCGGTTTCTCCTTTTCCTTCCAGTGAGTGTCGCTTCAGTTGGGCTACCTTTTGCTGCGTGGTCTTGCGAGACTTAGGGTTGCTTATCTCTGATTGTTGCTCGGGTGATGCTTCGGTGGCTTTCATTTGCATTGCCTTGTCTCCCATGTTATCGGCTTCTTGTTCCAATGCTGGGCTATCGTTGATGGCCACTCCTCCATTGGTAGAGGTAGGCTGAACTCTCCCCTGTTTTTGCTGTACCACATGCCAGGCTTCGTGCGCCAAGTGCTTATCCATTCCAGGTGCCAGGTGAACATCTGACCCTTGGGCAAAAGCTTCGGTTTTTTGCTGTATGGGTGTTTTTTTATTTTGTACTACCCCAGCAGGCATTTGGGCATTCATTTGGGCATCCATCTCGGCTGGCTTGGAGGAGTTGTAGTGTACCTTGACATCCGAGAGGTCTACACCTCCCATAGATTCCATATTGGTGCGTATCTGAGCGGGCAGATTTGACTCTCCACGCTTACGTTGCAATGGCTTTCCTCGTTTAGCTTTCACGGGTTCCAGACGTTTACCACTGCCATTTTTGGCTTGAATGGTCGGCTTTTGCCCTTCCTTGGTTACTATTGGGGGTTTGTGATTTTGTTTGGCCTGAATGGCTGGCTTCTGTTCAGTACTTTTTTTTTGTAGGGTTCTCGCGCCCGACTTCTTGGGTTGAACAGGCTGAACGTTTAGTTGCTCAGTGTCTTCCGACTGTTTTAAAGTTGTCATAGAATTATAGATATTTGTTAGGTGTTGTTATAGATGATGGATCAAACACGACAAGTTGAATCAGCCAGACATAACAGGCCGATTTAATCTGATTGAATTCACCGTTCAAATATCCAGGTTCTACTATTTCCTTCCGAAAAAAGCACCTTATGAAAACCTTATCGAAGTTGAAAGAGCGTCTAAAAAGACGGAGGTTACCTTATAATATAGCTCAAACCAAATAATATTTTAGTTTTTCCAGACCTGACAGGTAGGGTGTTCAAAATTTCAAAAAAGCTCCCCTAGTTTTTGTAGCCTTTTGGGGTTTCAAAAATTAAAGAAGGCTCAGTTGATAGAATAATATATCTATTTGAGTTCCATAATAAAAATGGCTGTTGTGAAATGCCATCAAAAGCCCCTCATCCGTCTCTCGGCCTCGCCCCACATTCATCGAATGTGGTCGTCCAATCGGGGAGAAACCGTCGCGGAGAAGCTACCGCGAGTAACGTTCCTCCCTGGATGGGGAGGTTAGGAGGGGCTTGGTTAATGTTTAACTTCTTTGATAAAAACATGGGGAAGTTGAAAATCCCGGTTTTGCCGTGGGAAATTACCTAATTCTGAACACCCTACCTAACAGGTTTCGAAAACCTGTCAGGTATAAAAGCTTGTAAAATCTTTTCTCTCAAAGAAAATTTGGTAGTGCTTGATTTACACTCTTTTCACAAAGTTGACCAAGCGCTCTTGTCGCTCGATGTTAAATTTAGATTTGATCTTGGACTTGACCACGTGCACATAGTCCTGGCTCACACTCATGACAATGGCTTGCTCTTTGGCAGTCATTTCCATGCGCTCCAGCGCCAGCCAGCGCTTTTCGGCAAACGATAGCTCTTCGCCGGGCTTGAGGTGGGTTTGCATCCTTTGAAAAAAGCCATGCTCAAGTTGTTCAAATTGCTCTAAAAAACCTTCAAGTATTTTTTGATTGCTTCTCAGGCTTGAGTCAATCAGTTTTTCAGCCTGTAGCGCTTCACGCTTGGCCAGCAAACGCTTTACTTTAAGCAATAAGTCATTGGCCACGCCCAGTTGCATTTGAGTACCTACCAGCGCTTTTTTCTTGGCAATAATTTCGTTGTTTTTGGCTTCTATGGCCCGCTTATGGCTTTGGCTCAACATGAGCGCGGAGCGGGTTCGGGCCAAGAGTTCTACTTTGTCAAACGGCTTACGGATGTAATCTACTGCGCCAGCGGCTAAAGCTTCTTCTAAATGTACCGAGGCGGTATTGACCCCAGTAGCCATAATGATGGGAATATCCTGGGTTTCTTCAAAAGCTTTGAGTTGTTTAATGAGATCAATACCTGTCATATGGGGCATATCCCAATCAGTAATGATCACATCGGGTTGTTTTTTGATGGCCAATTCCAGGGCCATACGAGGGTCAAGGTGAATAGTGGTTTGGTATTGATTGGTTCGGAGTAGCTGGGTTACACTTCTTAGATTTGACTCTTCGTCGTCAATGATTAGCACCCGAGGCAATTGTGTCATAGTTGTACTTTATTACTTAAATCTAGGTAATTTCTTTTAGCTTGTTTAAATAGTCTTGCTGATTTTGCATAAAAGGCAAAGCATCAATCCAGGCTTCCAAGGCCTCGCTTCCCTGCCAAGGGCGATCGTCAAATACGGCGGCAATATCACTAGAGTCACAAAACTCTAATCGCTCAAGCTGGGGCAGCACCTCTTTTACCAAAGCTTTGTCTTCTAGTGTAAATCGGTATTGTACACTTATTGTTTCAGATGTTTCTTTCGACTTGGCAGTCACTGTTTTTTCTTCATAAGGCAAAGTAAGCCAAAATGCCCCTCCACTTTCTCCTATTTGCTGTTGTTCGGTTTGGGTAAGCACCCCAATGTGGCCTCCATGGGCCTCTACTACCATTTTACAAAACGTTAAGCCCAAGCCTGTAGAACGTTTATCGGCTTTATTAGCACGGGTAAACTTATCAAAAATAGTATTTTTTAGTGCATCAGGCACTCCTGTCCCATTATCTTTTACCCATACCTTGATAAATTGTTGATCGGTGACTGGGGTAGCCTCTAGGGCAATATGGCCTGATGCAGGAATGTACTTAATGGCATTTCCGATCAAATTGGTGAATACCCGCAAGATATACGCTTCATCTACACGCACAGTTATTTCCGCAGGAATGTAGTTCGTAATGGTAATCATTTTTTGGGTAGCCGAAAATCGTAATTGAGTCAAGGCCTCTCCTACCAAGGCTCCTAACGAAACTGTCTGAGTATAGAGTTGTACTTCGGCGGCCTCAAACTTTTGAACCTCTAAAAAATTATCAAAAAAGGTTTTTAATCGCCAACCAGCATCTTGAACCACAGGATCAGTGGAGGTCATAATGGGGATGAGCGGTTGGCGAGCATCATGAATGAGCATTTGAGAAAACGATTCTTTCAATTCGTCCAATTCCTTGAGTTGCTCATTGGCAGTCGTTAGTTCTTCATTGGTTTCGTTGAGTTCTCGGGTACGGGTTTGTACTTGTTGTTCTAGTTGGCGATTGCGCAAGCGAATCCGATAAGTGTATATCCTAAAAAATCCATAAATGCTCAAAAGCGCCCCTATAGCATACAATCCATAAGCCCATCGGCTACGATACCAGGGAGGTAAAATTTCAAACGAAAAACTGGCTACCTTTCCCTCTACTCCATACACGTTACGCGCTTTTACTTTGAAAGTATACTTGCCTTCGCGCAGGTTGTTAAATTCTTTTTTGTTTTCGGAGCTCCAAACTGACCATTGCTGGTTAAGCCCCTCTAAGTGATAGGCAAATTGTGTTTTTTGGGGAGCTTCCAGATAATTGCTCGCAAACTCAAAGCGAACCGTATTCTTCGCATAGTCGAGGATGGTACCAGGGGCTATAAACGTTCCTTGTTGCGCTGCTTTGCTCAAGAGGGTTTGAAAAGAAGCCTGGTAGTTCTTCGGCTTTTTGGGATCATAACACAACAACCCTTTGGAAGTAGCCGCATAAAACTTGCCTTGAAAGGTCACCAGTGCCCCAAACTCATATTTGGGCAATCGCTTAAAAGGAGTAGGTACAAAAGTATAGGACTGTTTTTGGGTTTTATGAGCCATTCCCATCACCGAAAAGGTGTTACTCTGCCCCGAAACCAATATTTGGTCACCTTGGAAAGCCACCAGAGAGGAAAAGAAATCCTGGGTAGTGTCAGCTCGTTGCAGTTGAATCGGGGTAAATTTATCTTGTTGCTCGCTATACGTATATATACCTCCTGGATTGTTGACCCACACTTTGCCTTGCCAAAAATGCAGAAAAGATGTCTTATCATTTTTATTCAGTGCTCCATTGGGCGCATTGTAAATTTTCTTATTGGTGATCACTGACAGGCTATCCAAATCAATATCAAAGCGGATGACTCCTGAGTCACCAGTGCCTAACCAAAGATGTTTTTGGGTACGTAAAATGCTGATCACATTCAGTTCCAAATTGGTAATTTCGGCCAGTATTTTAAATTGTCGATTTTCCAGACGTACTACAAAAATCCCTCGGGTTGTAGATAAATAAAAAATATCGGGTTGGATGGCATCTTGGGCCATGCATCGGTTGTTGCCAAACTCTAGCAGTTTTAGGTGGGCTTGGGTGGTATAATCCACCAGATAAATTCCCTGAGTAGTGCCCACCAACAATTGCGGCTCCTGAATAGCACAAATGGTTTGAATGCGCCCTGGCACGTGCATTTTCACAATCTCTTCGGCCTCATTGATCCAAAACACTGAATCAGCAGCCAAGCTATACCCCAGCAAACCTCGCTTGGTAGACACCACTTCTAAGAGATGTTGGCGAGGCAGCATGAGAGAAAAAGCAGAGGATATTTCTATTTGGTGAATGTTGTTATCATTGACCAACCATACATTTTTTTGGCGATCTATATAAATGCTTCGGATAAAGCTATTGCCCGAAAAAATCTGTTGTATTTTCCCTGTTTTGAGATTCAACCAATAAGCATCTCCCTTAAAAGTGCCAAACACCAATTCATCTTGATTGATAAAACGCGGATGAACTACTCCTTTGCTCAACACTTGTTGAGCGGCGGTCGGCAATGCTATTTTTGTGGTCGTGTCATTCTTTTCTACCCAAAGCCCCTTGGTAGAAATGGCATTGATAATTCCTCGAACATTTTTTTGTCTGAGGTACACAAAACCTTTTCGATAAAGCTCTGCTCCGTTTTTTAGCACAAAATGATCCTTTTCCCAAACTAATAATCCCTTGCCATACTGGGATAAATACAAGTCTTTCTCTACTTGAAAAAGATAGCCAAATAAGGTCCCTTTAGGCGATTTTAGTATTTGAGTAATTTTATTTTGCCGAACCACAATGATTTTATTGACATATACAAAAAACACTTGGTCCTGAAACGAAATAATCTGGTTGGCCACAGCCAGTTTTTCCTGGGCATACTGGCCAGTCATCAAAGAGTGATACGTATATTTTCCCGCCGCTTTTTCTAAAAAACCAACGCCATCACTACCTGCTACCCAAATCTTATTTTTTTGAGGCAACAAGTGTTGCAAGGAAATCACTTCGCCTTGTTGGTTTTTGAACGCGTGTAACTGCCAATCTTGTCCCTGATACACCAACAACCCCCGCACGTTGGCTACCAAAAGCGCCCCCTGTTCCCCTTCGGTAATCCAAAAGTTAAACTTAGACCCTCCAGTGGCTTCTTCAGTAAAGGTATTCCTTAGGAAAACCTTATTTTGAGCATTTATATTGGCCCAGGCCAAGCTCCATAGTAACAAGTAGCAAATTTTTGACGTTTGCGGTGTAGTACAACACTTTACTAACTTTATTAAAAACTGAAACATTTATGAAAAAGCTAAAATTGAACAAAAAAAGGTTGGGCGTTTTGTTAGACCACCAAATGAGTGCAATCCAAGGAGGACAAGGGGACCCCAGACCAACCACTGGGAACACCCAAGAAACCGAGGACTGTGACACAGACCCGTGTGCTTCTCAAAAAACAACCGAAATAACGACAAGTAGGCCTATTGAGGCCACGAGCAATCCACCACGTACTTGCCTTGGCTAGTTATTGACCAAACAGCCTGTAATACCAAGCGTAACTCTCAGTGAGTTACGCTTTTTTTATGTTTGCATCATACTAACAGACATCTTTCGTTTGTGGAGACACTATAGCCGTTAGGCTAAGGATTTTCGCCTCCTATTTTAAGATTTAAACTTTTAAAAAACGACTTCATCGCCTCCGCTTGTGTCTCACAAGCGGATCGAGACCTCAAGTAAGCGAATTTTAAGGGCGCTGTCGGTTCGTGAAGACACCGAACCGAGGCGGAAAGAAGTAATTTTTGCTTAGCCTGACGGCTATAGTGGAGACACAAACGAAGGCGAAAACACTCACGATTTATCGACTGCCTCACGGGCGCTTTGGGCTTTGTATTGTACTTCCAAAAAATCATAGGTGACCATTTCCTGGGCTCTGGATTGCTCCAAAAACAACCGATTTAAGCTCATGTGGCTAATGCTTGAAAGTAGCTGAGCCAATGGTGTTTTGCAAGTACCAGTAGCAATATGTTGTTTGATTTGTTGAATCACTGGAGTTATGGATTGAGAACGGTTTTGAAATATTTTATCAAATGGCTCACCGAGTGGCTCAAGGCTTTTAAAAACCCGATAGCTTTTACCCAAAGCCTTTTTAAAGGGCTGAGTAACCCGAAACTCCTGTCGAAAACGATCAGCTAATACTGTCATCAACTCTAGCTTTTGAGGCAATGTATAGCCAAAGTCTGTGAACAAAAAGTCGACGTTTTTCATCGCAAGCGGAACCATAAACATATCGACTTCCTCATTTTTTTGTTGATGAATGGCTCCCAACGCTGCAATAATAGCTTCACTATCATAGTGAAAAATTTGCTCACAAAGTGACATAGTTTCTTTTCCTCCATAGCGTTGCTCCTCGGGAATGTAGGTATCGTAGATTAGTTTGATTTTGTGAGAAACCAAGTAGTCGTATAAGGCTTGGTTGATGTATTGGAAAATATCGCTTTGCAATGTCTTTGCTCGAAACCTCACCCGAAGATGGTAGCCTCCCTCGTCTTGATAGCGAATAAAAAACCATTGTTGTATGAGTTCGGCCTCTTTCATTTGTTGCACCAATCGGGGGAGCTCTAGTCGCAAGAGCTGATCGGCAGTGAGCACACCGCAATAGATTTTAAGGTATACCCAGGAGCTTCCCAGCAGGTGAATGTCACTGTTTTTGACCTCTGCTGGTGCTTGAAGAGGCCTGGGGTTGGTGTTTTTCAGCGGAATAATCAATTGATGAGTAAATCCCTGATTGTCAGAATCCTTTGCGATATAGTCTGCAAACAATGACTCTTTTAAAACTACCGAAGATTGTTTGCTCAATGTATCCAATAATATTTCTTTGGCTATAGGCACCTTTTGGTCAATCAGCAATTGATTGTCACCAAAAGTCAGTAATACTTTTTGGGGGATTTTTGGGTCATCCAGATCTTCTGGTTTTTGAACAATCCAGCGAGCAGGAGCTACTACCACTCCATCAATTTCTACTCTGGGCAAAAATGATTGCTTTCTTAGTACTCCCCAGTCCCAATTCATTACTCCTCCATGTTGAAAGGCCAAATCGCCCAGTAACTGATATAAGGGATAATTGCTATTGGCGTAGTTGTGGGCATTAGACAATTTAGGAATCACCCTTTTTTTACGTTGGGTGTCATACAATACAATTTGCTGATCCATCACGCCAATAACCAAGTCTTGGGTTCGAATGACTTCTTCTTCGCTAAAATAGTTTGTATTAGACGCAAGTAAAATTTTATACGCTCGGATATGGGGTGGGCGATTTGTAATATTATAAGTCTTGGGGTGGGCTGGGTTATGCACTACTTCGGCCAAAATCACTTCAGGTTGTACGGCTTGTTCATAATCGGTAAGTTCTTTCACCTTTTGATCCAATGCTGGATTGGCGTGGCAAAATCGCCCCAGTAGATTTGTAGCTGAAACACCAATACCATTGATAAACAACTTCCCTTCATGAATCAAAGATATGGTAGCGCTAAAAGCATCGGGCAAATTGACCTTTGAGGTAGAGTCGATTTTTTGTTCAATTTCGGTACTGGTCAAATAAATAACTTGTTCGCCTTGCGTCATGGCTTGAGTGTACTTTTGCAACACAAAATTATTCCACCGACTGAGAGATATGTTACGGGTATTACCTTGCACTGAAAAAGGTAAATTTAACAGGGCAAAAGGTTTCAGAAGTGATTTTTTGTGCGGTGGATAAGGAATGCCATTATCTGGATCAAGCGCTTGGTTGAGCGGAATAAACTGATCTCCGTACCTTTTCTGAAAGTCTTTTTTAAACTGATCAAGTATTGGTGGGTATATCCAAGGATTGGTTTGGGCCAGCGATTGCACAACTTGGGTAATTTTTTTAACCCAAGAGCGGTTCAGTTGATTTTGGAGGGTTTGACGGTTGCTATCTACGTGAAAAAAACTGGATAATATTTTTCGAATATTAGGATATTGATCCTTGACAAGTGACACTAATTCAGCCTCCAGGTGTTGGTAATCTTGTAAGGAATTGGCTTGCTTGAGTTGCATAGATAGAGTTTTGTCGGCCACAACCTGCCACAGGCTTTGCTGATACTCACGCCCCACAGTAGACATATGATCTTGCCCTACCACTACCTGACTTGCAATGAGTTCGCTTACATATGCACTGGCATCGTTTGGGTCAATGCCTTTTTGTTCCAGAAAATGAATCATTTGAGTCGCCATCAACCCCGATTTGCATTCCTGAAGCAAGGCTTCCAGGTATTCGTTATTGTCTACTTTGGTAAAGTGATATTGGTATAAATAATTGTCTGGCTTTTTAGGATCTACTTTTACAATGCGTTCAAAATAACGTAAAGTCTGGGCATCATAAGCATACAACGAAGTATTCGGATAATAAACCATTGAAACTTCGCTTTCCTGAAGCTTATTAGAGGTCAAGTAAATATATTCGGCATCTACTCGATTGTATCGTTCCACTTCCCCGATGATCATCTGGGTTTTATCCCCAATTATGCCCGGACTACTTACCCCCGCAAAAGTAGCAAATGGGGTGCAACGATAAGCCGCGCGCAACCAATACTTCAACAGGGACTTGATCAATTTACGTTCTTCTTTTTCGGGATTCTTGCGAAACTGGATCGTACCTTTGAGCCATTTCTCGAACTGGATGTATAAGCCTGGAGAAGCCAGATATATAGCTTCTTGAAATAAGGGATGATCAAATAGTTTTTTGAAATCTTGAGAAGACTGACAATTGTTGATTTGCTCGGTATACACTACCGGAAACAAAGGGGTGCGCAACACATACCAGCCAAAGTCTTCAATCTCCGCTTGGGATTGTTTAGCATTCATCGTTTTTTAGTATTAATTGCAATAAGGTGTTGGTAATTGAATAGTTAGGCGGGAATATTAAAGAATTACTAAGAAGGAATCAAAAAAGTGAGCAAACAACTCCTCGAACCTAAGGTTATTATAAGAAATTGTTCTACTTATGTCTACATTTACGCTTACTGCTCCTCTCGAAAAAACCACGAATGGTTATCATTTCATTGTCATACCTGAGGACATTGCCCAGCAAGTAATTACCAAAGAAAGCAAACGGGTAAGGTGTGTGCTCAATGACGAAACCGTGATGCATTGTCAGTTAAACTTTTCGCCTGCCTTGGGATACAAAATCAATATTAGCAAGCGCCAGTTCAAAACCCTGGGATTGGTAGCAGGCTCTGAGGTACAAGTACAGATTGCCCACGATGATAGTACCTACCAAGCCCCTATGCCCGAAGAACTCCAGGAGGTGCTCGATACCGATCCTGAGGGGTTTCAACGTTTTGAGGCCCTGAGCCCAGGCAAACAACGAAGTATCATTTTTAGAGTCGCCGCAGGCAAATCGATCGATACCCGTATCAATCGTTCGCTGAAGGTGATGGAAAAACTCAAGATGGGTTTTACGGATTTGAAACAGTTGATGTAGATATCACATAAACCCAGAAAGCCGGCAAATAGAGTTACTACTTGCCAGCCAATGGTTAGTTAGGATAGAAATCTCACTTATTTTAGGGAGTATCCAAAAAATAACATACCCAATTGATAGCTGTTCTTTCGCGAACATATTTCGTTACCCCGACAGGTCGGGATGTAGCCATTTTTATTGCCCGTAGCACTGCCCCGACACGTCGGGATTTACAACTATGGGCGTAAAAAATAGCCTCATCTATACGCAAAATTACTAGCTATAATAGGGAGACTATTTATTAAATCCTCCCTTATTTATAGATCACTTTTTGGGTGATTACCCTACTTTTTGAAAAATATTTCACCAAATAAATTCCCTTGGGTTTGCCAGTCAAGTCTATTTTTATCTGAGCTCCCGCTTGCACTTCTACATCCATAATGGCTACTCCCATTAAGTTATATACCCCTACTCGTAGGTTTTCTTCGCCTTGTTTGGCGCGTGGTACACTTACCGTAAAAGAGCCACTGGTAGGATTAGGATATAACTGCCAATGATCGTTTTCTTTGGGTAACTGATGATTGATATTTTGTTGGGTGATACGTTGAGTCGTAATCACCGGGCCATTACAAGGCGCGTTGATCAAAGAAACCTCGCTTCCGGCCTCCCCATGAAACCCATCTACCAGAATAATAGTATTGCCTGCCTGATAGTTGGCATTGGCGCCATTCTGAATAGTATTGCTGGCCGTAATTACATTGCTGGCTTCTTCGTTACTGGTTTGGCCGTTGTTTACTTGTAAAGTTATGTTCAGATTCAAGGCGCAGCTTTGACAAGTATTGACACAAGTCGCGTTGGCTACCGAATTACGAATCACGTTGCCCGGTTGGGTACCAAAGCCCAAGGCAAAATTGATACCTACCCCATTTTGATGGCAATAGCTCATAATGGTTCCACCACCACTTGGCGCAGGTGGACGGGGGCAATTGTTACAACTACTGGAACAGGGTGCCGTAACCACCGCGGGTTCCTGACAACTTCCACATCCATCAATGGCAGTATTGTTATTATTCCATACACAGGCATGGGTATGGCGCGACCCTAGCAAATGCCCAAATTCATGACTCATCACATACACGGCCCAACTAAACGTAGGAAACGGAATCTGAAAAACTCCAATAGCAGCAAATGATAAACTTTCGTCTACATTGGAGGCACAAAGTCCATTAAACGATGCCGCTACCCCAACAGCGGGGGCCCGAAAAGTAAGCAACTGCCCTAAATCTCCATTGATAGCAGTCGTATTGTTCTGAAACTGCTGCAAAATAGGCGTAACAAAAGGATTAGGACAAAGTACACTATTGGTGTAAGGGTCGGTGGTCGTCCAAATATGTAATTGCGACACCTTCATCTGAATGTTTTCATTGGCATATATGGTGGCAGTTTGGTTAAATACCCCCAGAATATGATTGGCTACGCTGGTTGCATTCTGGTTCTTCACCTGATAAACATCATATTCAGTCTCCAGGTAGATGTCTACACACTTGGTGGTGGTAGCACTGCTTTTTAGTTTATGCTGTAGTACTTCTGGTGAGTAACGTTCCGTAGTTTCCAGGTTAGTTCCACATTCTATTGAGGGTGGATTGGGCAAGTCCAAATCGCGATAGATCACGTGTTGAGCACCTTCTGTCAATTTCCCTACATTGTAATTACCTTCTCCTGTAATAGATACAATCCCCATCATTTGGTCTTCGTAAAAACTAATAGAAACCAAGCTTTCGGCCTCTTTGCCTTTGATAAAGCCACGATAATGCCTTTGATGGGCGTTGCTCCCCTGATATTCTTCGCCTGAACTGGTGGTAATTTGATAAGTATAAAACGAAGCGGGCACTTCGGCCAATTCCAGTGTCCAGTCAATGTGTCCATCGTTGGAAGTCAATAATAATATAATGTATTCGGTAGCCGTAGCTTCTTGTCTCAGCAAATCCTGAATGGCTTTAGTATTGTAATCAAAATACCGCGCATTTCGGGGGGTGTTCTCAAGTTCAGGGGTGGTTTTGCTGGTGCTAAGCACATTATTCATCTCATAAAAGGCTCGTCCGCTGTTCTTAGCATCCACAATGGCTTGCTTAAAAGCTGACAGTTCCTGGCCTATACTCGACAAACTGATCAATAAACAAAGCCCCCCTAATAGATATGTCAAATGTTTCATCTATTAATAATATTTAGGTTTGAATAAAAGGGACCTTATTTGTTAAGTTGCTTTTTCAATTGCTGATTTTCTTTTTCAAGCAATTGAATTTTTTGCTGCATTTGTTTTACTTCTTTGTTTACCGAAATCATATACAAGGTAAGCTCTTCAATCTTGCGCAATAAAGTGGCGTTCATTTTCCCTACTTCAATACCTTCTTTCTCTACTATCTTGGCCGAGGGTACGGCTGGCAAGTGGTGGTTACGATTGATAAACTGCTCTACTTTTTCCAGAGGAAGCAATTTGTAATTGGAAGCAAACACATAATCGGGCCACACCGGTACTTGGGTAATTCGGATTTCGCGAGCGCCTAGTTTTCCCTCCACGGCTACTTTAAAACTTCCTGGGGCAGAGGTGCCAATGCCTATGTTACCCGCAGAGGTCACTGTAAAATGAGTACCATTGTTGTTTGACAAGCGAAACTGCCCTTGGGTGTTTTCTACCTTATAACTTGGGTTAGCCCCTGCTCCCAATAACATAATTTCGCCGCCTTCGTTGGCGTTGTCTTGGGGGTCTACGGTGAGGTAATCAGCTTGTAATGAGCCATTGATGTTGAGCGCACTGGCAGCAAAGTCTCCGTAAATCAAAGGAGTGGTAGTGTTAGAGTTCGCAATGTATAGTTTATCAGACCCTAATTCATTAAACCCAGCCAGGTTACCCACAAATACATTTCCATTTCCTTGATTTTTATGTCCAGCCAAGGTTCCCAGTATCACGTTATTTCTACCAATCGTATTCTGAAAACCAGCCCCTTGCCCTACATATACATTTGAGCTTCCTGTCAAGTTCATGCGCCCCGATTCGCGCCCCAAAAAGGTATTGCTTGATCCAGTAGTAGTATTCATTCCTGATTGCGCTCCCACAAATACATTGGTGTAGGCATTGGTGGCTTTCAACCCAGCATAGTAGCCTATAAAAGTATTGTAGTTGGCAATAATGATGTCTCCAGCCTGATGACCAATAGAGGTGTTGTTGATTCCGGCATTGCCTGCGCCAGTGCCTAAAGAGGTGTTGTTTTGCGCTATGATTGTGTGATTCATGATCAGTTGAACCAAAAATACAGCGCATAAAGTGCTTAGAAAAGATCTCATAATTTTGTGTTGTTAGATTTGTTAAAAGGATTTTGTGCAAAATGATTAGTTAATATTTCATAATTGACAAAAAATTATATCTGTTAGGAATTATATAGTTTCTCAATTATGACTTATTACAAAGGTAGGTAATCCAACAACGAAGTATCGAGGGTAATTCACCAAGCACAGCTATTACTTCACCAATGGTAGGTTTAACTTTACAAAAGGGAAAACAACAATGCTAAAAAAGAAGGGAAAGCGCACAAAAAAAGGCCGGACTAAGTCCGACCCCTCATTTATAAAAACCAAAAACTACTATTTACGATTAACCGAAAAGGTACCCTTTAAGAGCGTGGTACCTTTGGCATTTTTGATATCTATAGTACCGCAAATTTTATCCTCGCCAAAGTAAGTAATCTCGCTTACCCCAGTGGGTTTATTAAAACGATACGACTTTTCGCTGCTATCAAAGTTGGCACTGAAATTATCGTCTGCCCCAAAGCCTTTCAGGCTTGCATCGTATTTACGGACACCTACAGTAGTACCACTTTTGCCATTAAAACTCATCGTGAGCTTGATTTGCCCTTTTTCTTTAGGCCTACTCAAGAAGCTTTTCCCTTTGCCATAGTTGGCCAACACAATAAACACCGCAGGGTACTTTTGTCCTTTAGACTGCATTTGAGTAGCGTTGATCTTGGCGTACGCTACCATAAAATCTTTTACCTCCAGTCCTTCTCCCGTAAACTCCAGCTTGGTTTCGGTACAACTGGCCGCATCGCCTGCCGTAGCTGTATTATCCCCTGAACCTTCGGTGTTATCAGCCGTTTCGCCCGAGGCGGTACTGGTCTTAGTTTCTTTATTCGTGTTCTCTTTGTTACCACTGCCACACGCCACCATTCCGACAATGACAAGCAAAAAAGCAAAGTTTGTAATTGATTTGAGCATTGTTGTTCAATTGATAAGTTAAAGCCACCTTTTTAACTGGCATTTGGTAATTGATAACTTTTACCTGCCATAGGTTAGCACCCAGCTCAAAAAAAGAGATTACTTAAAAATAAATGGTACAGTTTGGCAACCACTCCCTGATTACTTTTTGTTCTCTCAGCGAAATAGGGTTTTGTTGCAACCAAAGCATTTTCAAATTTTTCAACTGAGTAATGGCCTTGGGTAGTTGGCGTATTTGGTTGCTTCCCAGGTATAAATGCCTCAACTGTGGCAACGCACAAATCACTTCTGGTAGGTGTTCAAAAGCATTGTGTACAAGATACAATTCCGAAAGATTGGTTAAGCGAGCAAAAGCCTCTGGCAAGTCTTTTAATTGATTGAGACTCAACCTTAGTAATTCTAATTTGGTGAGTTTTCCTATTTCTGAAGGTAGGCGTTGGAACTGATTACGATCCAGGTTTAGAAATTTGAGATGAGATAATTGCCCAATGGTAGGCGGCAAAGCGCTCAATTGATTGCCTTGCAATTGCAACGAACGAAGCCTTGTCAAGTTTCCCAAAGTAAAAGGCAACTGTTGGAGAAGGTTATGCCCTATGCCCAACTCTAATAAATTGGTTAAATCCCCAATAGTAGAAGGAATGACCACGATTCGATTGTTCCCTAAATACAAATATTTTAAAAGGCGAAGTTGGCCAATTTCATCGGGGAGATGTGTCAAGCGATTGGCCCGCAAATTCAAATACATCAGCTGAGAGAGGTGACTAATCTCGGGCGGAAGATAACTCAGTTGATTGTTCAGCAAGTCTACGCTGTTGAGGTGGGTGAGTTGGGCAATGGCACGAGCTGGAAGCTCCGATATTTTATACACCTGCCAACGCAAACTAGGCTTTCGAAGAATATTCCGTGCACCCTTTACTTGACGCAAAGTAGGTACTTTGGGATGATGACCATAAAAAGTCCCATAGATAAACTGATATTCCTCTACAATTTTTTGCAACTCAGGAAAACCCTTGGCCATTTCCAGGGCTAAAGCCATATTGGCTTCTTCGTCGGAATGAAAAAGCCGCAGAAAGTTGGTTTTATTTATTGAATCATTTGCCATAAATCTATCATAGCCCAAAGTACCACCAAATTGATAAATCTACTTCATTCATACCATTATCCGTGTTACTGATCATTTTTTCGCAGATAAATGATGGTCTTGAATAAGCATTTTCTTGCTTTTTTGTGGGGCTTCAAAAACTTTAAACTAAAAAATTAGTTTTTCAATTAAACTTTTAGTTTATTTGTAACGTAAGAAAAATAAAGCGCTTAATTACTCATATTCAAGGGCTTATTTTTTTACCCTTTATCAACTAAAAAAATAGTTACTAAACTATAAGGTACGTTCAAAAAAACATTTAACGATATGGAAGCTAAAAAAAATACCCAAGTAGATTTACACAAGAAAAAAGGATTGTTTTTCTCTATTGGCCTTGTTGTCACTTGTATGTTTATCATTTCAGCCTTCGAGTGGAAGTCTTACACCGAAGTAGCTAAGGTAGACATTCAGAACGATGAAACTTTTGAGGAAATGATTGACATTCCTATTACACAAATACAAGAACCACCCAAGCCTGTGATTCAGCAACCAGAGGTAGTAGAGGTGCCCGATGAGGAAGAAATTGATGACGAAATAGAGGTGAATTTGGATGTGGAGATCAAAGATATTGTAACCCCTGCTCCGGTGATCAAACCTAAGAAAAAAACACCCCCAAAAATCATAGAGGAGAAGGAAGAGAAAATATTCCTTATTTCTGAAACTCAGGCGATGCCTAAAGGAGGGATCAGCGCTTTTTACAAATACATAGGTGAAAACTTGGATTACCCTGCTCAAGCGCGCAGAATGAGCATTGAAGGTACTGTAGTATTGCAATTCATCGTAGAAAAAGATGGTAGCCTGACCGATTTCAAGGTATTGAAAAGCGTTGGGGGAGGTTGTGACGAGGAAGCAATACGGGTATTGAAAAAATCGCCCAAATGGAGCCCAGGTAAGCAACGTGGAGTACCTGTAAGAGTACGTCGTTCTATCCCTATTAGATTTACTTTAAGGTAATATAGTTGACAGTCCACGGTCGACAGTCGACTATGGACCAATGCTGTTTCCTTAAGGGTTTAAGTTTGCAGCGTTAATCCACGAAAGTGTCTTGTCCTGAAAAAA
>DMXI01000234.1 GCA_003483885.1 Microscillaceae bacterium | reverse complement strand
TTGTTGTTGCTAAAATTCACTCCATTACGCCGAAACTGATCAAACATTCACTCGTGCCTCGTTCAGTGATCAGTTTTTCACGGCTTCATTTCGCAAATTTCTTAACGCCAACAAAATAAGGCGAAAATGAAGTCCTTGTTTTCTAAGTTAATGTCTTCATAAACAATTAGTTATAGCCCAATTTTATTCAAGTATATTTAATATTAGGTTCGATGCATCAGGGAAGCGCTACGATGATAACCGAGTCTACAGCTTTGCTGCGACGAGCTCTGCTTTAGCTAAAAAATCTCGAAGTTAGCGAGTAAAATTTATCCTGTTAAGGATCTTGTTTGTAGTTCATTATTAAAAGTCGAGACGACTTTATTATCAAATCTGAATTTACATGTTGTTTATAAGGATATTGTCGGTGATTTTTATAGAGTTAATTATTTATAATAACTGCTTGTATTTCAGGCTTTTGTGCTAATAAATGCCATCGTTTTTGACGGTGCTTGTAGAAAGCCTTGGTCCAGTAAACGATCAAGCTTGTTTGCCAACCTCCATAAATGATGATTTCGTCGGTATATTGGGTGGTATTTTCATTGGTTTTTTGCATCGTAATGAGGTGATCCCACACTTTTGCCGAACGGTCTCGCTCTCTGGTTTGCAAACATTTATGTATATCGTCTATTTGCTCAAAATACAACATATGCGCTCCACCAAAAGGCAAAACACCATACAAATACATATGAGTAACGACCGTACTTCCTTGTTGCCATTCTTTGGGAAAGTGTTTGTTTACTGGTTTAAATTTGATTTTCCCTTGGGTGATAAACTCCAACAAGGCAGGCTTTTTTACCAAAGCCCAGGCGGTGTCTACCAGGAGCGGAATCTGAGAAGTAACCACTAGCTTGCGGGCTTGTACTGATTTACCCTGATAGGTGATTTGCGTTTTTTGAATAGATGCTTTTATCGTCATAGTTTTGTAAGATTACATACAACCATATCACAAAACTAAAGGACTGGCTTATTTTACTTATTGATTCAAATCAAGGAGTTTTTAAAAGGGCCTGGTATATAGCATTTTCGGAATTCATTCCCTTTGTGATTTTTAACTTTATTTCAACTCATTTAAGGAAGTATTGACCAAATTATTTCTTGAGAAAGGTCTCAATGATAGATATGAGCCTTTTGTTTGGCTTTGTGTGCATACATTTGACCTTCAATTTTAAACAAAGAAGTCGAGGCGACTTCAAATTCATTATTTGATTTGACCATATAAACATATGAAAAAAATTATTGCTTTTACCTGGGTATGGGTAAGCGTGATCGCTTTTCTCACAGGTACAACATTTGCGACTCCCCAACCTCGAGTTGTGGTGCCTTTTCAAATGCAACACCAACACATGTTTTTTCAGCTAACCATCAATGACTCGCGTCCTTTGCATTTTATCTTTGATACTGGAGCCGCTATGATGGTGTTGAATCCAGAAACTGCCAAAGAATTAGGACTATCAAAGGCAGGAGTAGTGAAGGCACAAGGAGTGGGCGGCACGGTAACTGCCCCCCGTTACAAAAGTCTTCGACTTACATTGGGTAAAATCAAATTCAAAACTCAGGCCATTGGCTTCCCGGTAAAACATTTAGAGCGAAAGATTGGTCGTACCATTGATGGCATCATTGGGGCCGACTTTCTGTATCGTTATGTTATAGAAATGAACCATGATCAAAAGGAATTACGCTTCTTCGATTTTGATGATTTTCGTTACCAAGGGAAGGGAGAAAAAATTCGCATTAAGATGAAGAATCGTTTGGCTACTTGTCGCTTGTCAGTTACAACTCCTGATGGAAAAAGTTTCAGTGGCCGCTTTTTGATAGATTCTGGTGCGGGAGATTGCTTGGATTTTACCAATCATTTTACCCGAAAACATAAACTCACGGAACGTTTTAGCAAAACATACCGCATGCATACTTCGGGAGCTACTACTACTAAAACTTATTTTCAAATGGCTAAATTGAGTGGCCTCCAGCTAGGAAAATACGCTTTCGGGGGAGTGCCTATTTCTATGACCAATACGCAAGGAGGAGTGTTGGGGAGGTTTAAGAACGGGGGAATTTTAGGGAATCGAATCCTGAAAAGGTTCAATATTACCCTCAATTACCAAAAACGCGTGTCTTATTGGGAACCTAACCAAGCCTATCGAGCATCTATCCAAAACGATTGTACAGGTATAATAGTGTATTATACCCCAGATCTAAAGCAATTGTTGATTCGTCAAATTGTGAAAGGTTCTGCTGCGGATAAAGCTGGATTGCAGGAAGAAGACCTATTGTTAACCGTGAATGGTAAAGAAGTAAAAGCCAAAGACAAGTCTTGGTTATTGAAACTGATGGCCAAACCTGGGCAAGTGATCAATTTCAAAATCAAGAGAAAAGGAGAGGTCAAGCAATTTCGATTAACGGCCCAATCGTTAATTTAAGCCTAAAATAAAAGAGGAGGCCCAATCCACTAAGATTATCTGTACAGATTTACGGTTGGAAGCCTCCCAACATTGTTCACTCAGCTAGAGCCGAGTGAGCATTATAGTAGGGCCTCTGGCCCGTTTCTACTGAAAAAAAGTGTATGGATTTTCTCAAAGGGTTGGTATAATACCAAATCATCTCCTTTAGCATAGATTTCTTTTTTGAACAAAACTGCAATTTTTGGCCAAGCTTCTTTACTGATAGGATGAATGCTGTTTAAATATTGTTTAAGTTGTTGCATAGCACATACGCTTGAAATTCTAAATCTGCATAGAGCAAAAATTTACCAATTATCTACGTACCTTCCCGAACCCTTTTTATAAGTAGCAGGATCGATGGTATCCAAGGCATTGATGATCCACTGGCGGGTATGCTCAGGGTTGATTACTTCGTCGAATTCCAGGGCTGAAGCCGCTTGAATGGCCTTGCCTTTTTGGTAAGCCGCAGCTACTAACTTGTCGTACAATGCGGCTTGACTGGCTGCATCTTGGGCTTTTTCCAGCTCTTTTTTAAAGCCCAACTTTACGGCCCCTTCCAAGCCCATGGCGCCAAACTCACCCGTAGGCCAGCTCACCGTCATAAATGATTGATGCAGACTGCCTCCCGCCATGGCCATGGCTCCCAAGCCATAAGCCTTGCGAAGCACAACCGTTATGAGTGGTACGGTTAAATTAGCCCCAGCGGTAAACATTCGAGCCGTATGACGCACCAAACCCGTTTGTTCGTGAGTTGGTCCTACCATAAAACCAGGAGTATCGCACAGCGAAAGCAAAGGAATACCAAAGGCATCGCACAATTGCATAAAGCGAGCCGCCTTGTCCGAAGCATCGCTATCGATGGCCCCACCCAAGTGACGGTTACTATTGGCAATCAGACCCATCGGTCGGCCTTCGATGCGTACCAAAGCCGTGATCATATTGCGGGCAAAAGTGGGGCGAAGTTCCAGTACACTGTTTTCATCGGCCAGGGCGTGAATGATTTTGAGTACGTCATAGCCAAAGCGACGATCTTCAGGAATGAGTTTGTGCAAAATGGCCTGATTTACACAAGTCCAGTCTTTGGTATTTCCCTGAAAATAAGACAAATATTGTTGGGTAGCTTTTACCGCGGCTGCTTCATCTTTTACCAAAATATCAATGACTCCGTTTTGGGTTTGTACTTGAGCCGAGCCAATTTCCTTAGGATGATAAGTGCCTAAACCACCACCCTCGATCATAGCCGGGCCACCCATTCCCAGCGATACATTTTCGGTGGCAATGATGACATCCGCCGCTCCAGCAATGGCTGCATTACCAGCAAAGCAATAGCGTGATATCACCGCAATACGAGGTACTTTGCCACTTAGTCGGGCGTAGGCCACCCAAGTCATCAAATCGAGACCACCTACCGTGATGGGATCAAAATCTACGTCGCCAGGACGCCCACCACCACCTTCCACAAAGAAAATCACTGGGCAGTGTGCTTTCTCGACCATGGCCATCACCCGATCTGTCTTTTTATGATTGTAGGCCCCTTGAGTTCCTGCCAGTACCATTTCGTCATAAGACAAAATCGCACACTTAGCTTTTTTGTTTTCAAATAAATCACCATTGATGTGCCCAAATCCCGCAATGAGGCCATCGGCAGGCGTTTTTTCAATCAATTCCTGTTGGGTGCGGCGTCCTCGCTGTCCGGCCACAATCAGGGAAGCTACTTCATGAAAGGTGCCCTCATCGCATAAGTCGGCGATGTTTTCCCGGGCGGTACGCTGGCCTTTGGCGTGGCGTTTTTGTACTGCTTCAGCACGATTTTCATCCTGGAGGTAAGCTTGGCGATCTAAAAATTCAGTAAGGTCTTTACGAGGCGTTTGGTCAGACATTTTTGAGTGATTAATGGTAAGTGATGAACGATTCATCGGACAATAAACGAACGCCCAATATAACTAATTAGGAAGTTTTGATCCAAAAACACGCATAGCCAAAAATACCAAAAGGGGATAGTAATATCAGGCATTGATCATTTACCACTCATCATTATGCCTGCTTAACAACGCGCCGTTTTACGTTTCTTCCCTACCCGACCTTTGTCTATTACTTTGGTAATGTACTCAGTAGCCAAAGGCACTTTACAAGCAGTACCACCCATATTTACTTTTACCTTGCCTATTTTGGCGGCTATTTCTTGAGCTTTGTCAGTAAGAGCCGGAATGTAGGTACCAATGGCAATCACAAAACCATTCATCGTATAGCGTACCCGATTCTGAGCGTCGTGAATTTCTTCACCCACCTGATCTAATAATTGGCTATAGGTTTCGGTATCCAGGCTCTCATCAGGGTTTACTCCCGCATATCCGGCCAAAGTAGACC
>DMXI01000627.1 GCA_003483885.1 Microscillaceae bacterium | reverse complement strand
ATGCCCGCACCGAAAAAATTGTTGATGTACTGGCCAAAGTGGCCAAGTCTCCCATTTGGCAAAAGCTCAACGAAGGAAATCCCTGGCAAATGGGTGAAAGCATAGGCATTACCGAAGAATTTGCCCGCGAACGCACCCAAAAACTCCAAAATGTATGTTTATGGTGCGATGAGTTTTTTGATAAACATTGTAAAGGGAAGTTGGTAGAGGCGGAATAGTTCCACTCTCATTAACTTTATTAAAAGCAAGCGCTTATCAATTAAGTGTCTTGCTTTTGAATCAACCCCACGCCCTTTCCAATCATACGATCCAGCATACGATGAGGCAACAACCTAGGAACGGTCCAGTTTTTAAACTTTTTGGGCACCAGGGCATAATGGGTCTTGGGTTTTCGTTTTTCAAAGATATTAGCAATCCGATTGCCCACATAATCAATAGAAAAACCGCTTTTTCCCTCTTTGATGGCAAAAGCAGCAAAGTTAGCGGTTGTATCGCCATAGACAGTGTGTGCATAAGGACTTACATCTACCCCTTTGTCCCAAATGGGGGTATTAACCGAGCCAGGCCGGATAATGACCACATCGATGCCATAGAGTAGTAACTCCCGCCGCCAACTCTGAGAAATACCTTCCAATGCGTGCTTGGTTCCTACGTAGGCACCAATAAATGGAGGGGCAATTCTACCATTTACTGAACCGATATTTACAATACGCCCAGGAGTGGTTGGGTGATTTTCGCGTGCACCCAACAAAGGAAGAAATGCTCGGGTCACTTCTATTAAACCAAAAATATTTACCTCAAAATGTTGCCGTATTTGTTCCATTGGTTGCAACATAAGCGGGCCACCGATTGCTATACCCGCATTGTTAATCAATCCGTCTAGTCCTTGGTCTTTTCCTAAAGTTTTCTCTACTTCTTTGGCCGCATTTTGAATACTTTGAACGTTGGTCACGTCAAATATGAGAGGGGTAAAATGATCGCCTAGTTCGTTACGTAACCTCTCAGCATCTTCTGCATTGAGTACATTGCCAAACACCTGATAACCACGGCGGTGAAACTCTTTGACGCAACCGTAGCCTATGCCTGTAGAAGCTCCCGTAATTAGAATTGTTTTCGGGTTATTTTTCATTGCTTTATGGGTTTAGATGTTGAGGTTAACGAAAATAGTCAAAATTGGGCATCTTGTACTCAAATAAAGGCCATGAAAAATAAGGTTCAAGATAATATCTTAAAGCAGCGCAGTTTTCTGAAAAGGCTTCAAAAAACTGCGCTTGCAGGTTCTAATTGTTTTTGAGCAGTATGCGTTGAGCACTTGCCAACAAAAAGGCCTCCACCAATGGATGGGGAGCATCTTTGGATGAGTTATCTTGTGGCACAAACAAGGTAGCTACGAAAAAAGGGTGATCTTGTAATTCTAAAATTCGAGCTTCCTGGTAGGTATCAGTGCCCACTATTTTGAAACCATTGGCCTCAAAGTCGTTTTGGTAAACTGGATTAAGGCCAAAGTTGCAATAGTACTTTTCTTTCACGGCTGATTTTTGATAAATCGCATATACTTTTGAGGTACTATCCGTGATGGAAACCAGCAATGGTTCACCTTTCAAATCACAGGTCAGGGGATTTACCACCAGTTTAGATGCATATGGATCATACTCGGCATGTTCAGCGTCCTCTATACCCAATACATTGCGGGCAAACTCGATGGCCATGTGTTGAAAACCACCACAAGTTCCTAAAACTGGGATTTTGTGCAAGCGAGCTTGTTGGATCATCCAAATGGCAGCCTGCATATTTTTGTAAGGGCTACCTGGAGCAATCCAAAACCCGTGGTATTGCGTTAATATTTGCTCGTTTTGCAAAATATGTTCAGTAGAAATCCAGGTTGCTTCGAATTCAATGTCAAGCCGTGGCTTGAGGTGCTCCAGTGCTTCATTGGTAGCGGTGTGGGGGCGAAAGTTTGGGTCAAACTCACCAATAATTGCGATTCTAAACATACAATATTGTTTTTAACCCAATAATAGGCACCTTTTGGTTATTTGTCTTGTAATATATTGCAGCCCTTGCGATAAACTTGGGGGCTCACCCCAGTATACTTTTTAAAGTATCGGGTAAAATTGCTTTGGTCATAAAAACCTACCTCCAGGGCAATTTGACTCAACGCCTGATTTTGAAGTAACTGCTTTTTGGCTAGTTCTACTCTCCTCAAGAGAATGTATTCAAAAGGAGTAAGCCCTAATTGTTGCTTAAAAATCCTGATAAGCTTGTATTTATTCAAGCCTGCTACCTGTTCCAGCATTGCCATACTGATTTTCTCGGTATAGTGTTCGTCAATAAATGCTTGGGTAACCTGAAACCGTTCTCTTAGCCTTTTTTGTGGCTCTGGCGGACATTTTTCACCTATTTGAGCCAACAATTGTACAATATCTCTCAAGACCATGGAGGGGCTTTGCAAATTCTCGGCAAGCCGATGAAAATTTAAAATAAGTTCAAATAATTGGGGATGATCAATCACTTGATTGCCAGTGTACACTGCTTGACCCGCCAAAAAAGTCATGACTTCGGGGTTGAGATAAATCATTCGATAGTTCCACCCATCTGGGTCAAAGGCATAATTGGCATGCACTACTCCCGGGTCAATCAATACCACTTTGCCTGCATTGGCTACCAATTTTTTATTATTAAACGCTAAAAATTCCGCTCCCTGCTCAATGAGCCCAATACAAAAGGTATCGTGGTAATGCTTAGGAAAAGTTTGTGAAACATATTGAGCCTTCAGCAATTCCATATTGTCAAAAGCATTGATTCTCCATATTTTAGCGTTTTCTACCATCCTTTGTTTACTTCTTTATCAAGCCCGTTTGTTTCCCTATGGCTCTATCAATCAACCGAACAGGCAGCAAACGTGGCAAGGTCCAATTCTTCATTTTTTGAGGGACAATGGCATAGCGAGCTTTAGGTTTGCGTTTTTCAAAAATATTGGCAATTCGTTTACCTGTAAACTCCAGGCTGAGTGCCTTTTCGTTTTCACTATGAATATAATTGACAAAATTATGGATAGATTCGTCATAAGGAGTCTTTTGGTATTTATCTATTTTAATACCCTTGTCCCAAATAGGGGTTTTGACAGCACCAGGGCCAATGATGATCACATCAATCCCATACAATAATAGTTCTCGCCGCCAGCTTTCGGACAACCCTTCTACCGCGTGTTTGGTGCTGACATAAGCACCAATAAAAGGAGCACCGATTTTACCACCCACTGAACTGATGTTCAGTATTTTACCAGGAGCTGTAGGATGATTGGATCTGGCGCCTAACAGGGGCAAAAAAGCTTTAGTTACTTGAATAAGGCCAAATACGTTTACTTCAAAATGTTGACGGATCTCTTCCATCGTTTGTAGCATGAGCGGCCCACCAAGCGCTACGCCAGCATTGTTGATCAATCCTCCTAATCCTTGATTCTCGCCTAAGGTTTGTTCCACTGTCTGTACCGCTTGCTCAATCGCCTCTAGATCGGCTACATCAAACAATAAAGGGGTAAAACGGTCCGGCATCTCTTTCTGGAGTCTTTCGGCATCGGCAGGTTTGCGCACACTTCCAAACACGTGGTAGCCTCGCTTATGAAATTCTTTGACACATCCGTAACCTATGCCAGTAGAGGCACCAGTCACTAAAATTGTTTTGGGTTGGTTCATGGTTTTGATTTTAAAAATTTTGGGGATGGTGGAATTTCGCAAAAAAACAGGCGAAAGCCCAAATTCAACTGCTTAAAACTTCTATAAATCTTATAAATTTGTGGTTTGGGCTTTCGTAAAAACGGTGACTATGAAAGGAATACATACAATGCAAAATCTAGAATTACCCGAATTTGACCATCAAATTAAAAAGCACGATGATAAACTGTGGATTTTTGACATTCTTCGCAAAAAATACATTTTTCTCACCCCCGAAGAATGGGTGCGTCAAAACCTCATTCATTATCTGATACAGGATCATCATTATCCCAAGGCGCTCATCAAGGTAGAAACTGGCCTGAAGTACGATAAACGCCAAAAACGCTCTGATATAGTAGTGTATAACCGCTCTGGGCAAATTTTTCTGATTATAGAATGTAAGGCAGGGCATATCAAGATTGGGCAAGACACGCTGGAGCAAGTTTCGGCTTACAATCACGTCTTAAAAGCATCCTATATTATGGTTACCAATGGGCAACATTATTTGGTATACGCGACTGACCACGAACGTAAACAATATCAGTTGGTGAACGAAATTCCAACTTTTCCTACAGTCTAATAATTACTTGTTTGGCATTACTTAAAGTTTCAACTTTAACCTCAGAAACCTCAAACATTCCTATGGAAAACTATTGCACCATTTATTCCCACGCTTTGGGATATGATACCATCCTGACCACCCTGGAAAAAATATATCCTTACGGTAAAATTGAAACCTCGGAAGAAGAAACCGACGGTGAAACGTTTCGCATCATTACTGTGGGGATTCCCAGTGGCCTGCTTGGCCGAATCAAAAAACTGCGCATTTCTTACCGGGAACGGGCTCAACCGTCTTATCAAATTACCTCTATAGACAGCGCGTTGACCAAAAACCTGGCAGGAATGCTCAACTTTGTAGCCTCGCTGGAAAGCCCCCACGACGAAATCAAAAGGTTATTGGTTGAAAAGATCAAAACCTTAAACTGCGAGTTTGCCTTGGTTTGCTCCCCTAGCTTGCATGCTTCACTTACCGAATTTATTGAAACGATTGTGTTGGAGTTGGATGCGATTGTATTTGCTCAAGGTAAAATACCTATTGGCAAGTCTCCAGTGCAACATTTTTTGGACAAAAACCTGGAGTTGATCCTGGATCTGGAAGGAGAAAGCGAGGTAGATACGCTCGGGATTCAGATTGAGTCTCATTATTTTGATGCTGCCCAAGCTAGCATTACTCAAGATCAAAAAGCCCGTAAAGAGCGGAGCGAAGAGGTATTAAAAGCAAATCAGGTTAAAATAAATCAAAACCTTCCGGCGATCATCAGTGAAGCAGAGGTACAAATAAGAGCACCTCAAGTCATTGCTGAGCGAGCTGCTTTATTGGCGGTGACGAATATTGTAGCCTTTAACCAAATGACGGGTGAGCAGGCGATCGATTATTTGAAAAGCTTCGATTTATGGGAGAAAGCTACGCCTAAAGAGGTAGATTTTTTACAAAACCCCACCGATGAGCGCAAAACTTACGAAACCTGGAAATGTGAAGGCATCTGGACATTGCTTTGGGCTTTGAATGTGGTTCCAGATTTGAAGTTTCCTGACAAGCTTGCCAACCTAAACGATGTCCCACCTGCCCAATATCCCATTGGCCCAGACAAAAATCCTCATGATTTTATTGCTCAAATGACCGAATCACGCGCCAAAACCGATATTTTGGATGCCAACGATTTGTATTACCGGATCAATTGGGCTTGCGTAGATGCCCGCTTAGGCAACCAAGAACTTTCGCAAGTAAACCCTGGGGTGGTATACGAACGACACTACGCCCTGAACTGGTTGATCAATTATCGAGGACAGGACTGGGATCAAGTAACCTGTGATACCTAAAAGTATTGAATACGGAGGTGTCTGTGTACTGATCAGGCGCCTCCATATTTAATCCTAATTACCTCTTCTTAGCCATACTCCTTCTCAGCCAAAACTCATTCAACGATAAAATTATATTTTACAAACCATCGCTGAATACCATTTTAACATTACATTACCACTGGGATTCAATCCATTTTTTGCAAAAACCACTTTTAGCCAATACTTTAGGTAAATCAAAAACTTAAGTACCTAAACAGGGGATAACCTCACATTCAGGGGTCTAATATATTACCAACCTATAACTTGTAAACCATACCCCATGAAGAAAATTTACACCATACTACTTATCATTCTGTGTATCAATTTACCGCAACGCTCTTTTGCGCAAAGCATTTCTGTAATAATCAAAGGCCAGGTATTAGACGCAGAAACCAACCGCCCCATCCCTAAAGTCAATGTATTTTTGTCGGGCACTACCTTAGGAGCCTCTACCGATACCTCAGGGGTATATTTGATTCAAGACTCCATCCCCACTGGCAAATATTCGTTGGTTTTTTCACACATTCGCTACATTACCAACGCCAAAGGACTGGACCTTACTCCTGGCGATACCCTCAAAATAGATATGTTGCTCATCCCCAATAAAACAACTTTGGACGAAGTAACCATCAAAGCTGAAAAGGACTTGAAGTGGAAAAAACGAAAACGAATTTTTGAACAAGAATTTTTGGGCACTTCCAAGCTAGGGCAACAATGTATCATTAAAAACCCTTGGGTACTGGATTTCAAAAAAAACAAGGATACTTTATTTGCCTCTGCGGCCAAGGAAATTATTGTAGAAAACCAAGCGCTGGGCTATCAAATTTATTGTGATTTGAAGAAGTTTCAAACCGTTAGTTTTTTCACGACGTACCTTGCTTATTATCGCTTTGAACCACTCAAGCCCAAAGATGACAAACAGGCTCGCCGTTGGCGAAAGGCAAGATTACGGGCTTTTTATGGCTCGTTTCGGCATTTTGCCAGTGCCTTGTTGCACAACCGTTTAAGCAAGGAGGGTTTTTATATTAAGTACAGTCAAATTCCCCCTGAAAATCGTCCCAAAACCCAGCAATTAAAATCTATCAAATCTTATCAACTGCATCACAACAATGAAATTATTACGCCTCACTACCTCAACATTGTGTACAATGAGCGAGAGGAAATGGAATACATTAAATCGGTTGTTCGTCAGGGAACCCATCTCGATATCAGGGTAAGGTACAACCAAGCCGCCTACCAAAGTTCCTGGATCAATCTCGTAGGGGGGCGAATCAAAGTAAGCGACTTGGGCATTATCATGGATAATCCATTGAAGCTGCAAACCAATGGCTACTGGGCCTGGCAAAGGGTGGGTAATTTGCTGCCTTACAATTTTTTCCCCGAAGAACTCGCCCAGGCGATTAAACTCTCTAAAGTGGCCAAAGTAAAACAGCTCAAACAATACACCCGCAACCGTCCTCAAGAAAAAGTATACCTACATCAGGACAAATCATACTACGCCCTGGGCGATACAATTTGGGTAAGTGGCTATGTGGTAAACGCTCAAACGCACGAACCCAGTAAATTGAGTGGTATTTTGTATGTCGACCTGATTGATGAACAAAACAAACTCCAACAACAAATCAAACTCAAAGTACAAGAAGGCAAGGTGGCGGGCGACATTGTATTAGATACCAACTATACCACTGGCAAGTATCAGTTACGTGCCTACACCAAACTAATGACTTTTGGTGCCCGTGATTATTTGTTTAGGCGTAGCTTTGAGGTAGGGCAAATGAATCCGTTTTCTTTGGAGGGCAAACTTACTTATCAGAACAAAATCAACAATCAGCAGGAGGAAGCCATCCAATACAAACTCACTTTACAAGATCAATTTAGCCAGGTCTTGGCCAATCAGGAGTTTGAGCTTTGGATAAAAACCGATGAAAAGACCTACCAAAAACAAACAGTCACCAGCGATGCTCAAGGAGTGATTCAAGGCAACTTGAATATTCCCATTTCTGAAAAATCGCCCTACCTAAAACTGACTACCAAAGCTACCAATCGCCTTTACAAAACTTCCAAGCACTTTTTTATTCCGATAAATCACACCCAGAAACAATTGTCATTTTTTCCAGAAGGAGGCCAGCTAATTCAGGATCTTGTCAACAGGGTAGGATTCAAGGCCACCAATCGTCAAGGATTAGGGGTAGACATACAAGGTGAGATTGTTAATCAAAGTGGTAAAAAAATCGCCGATTTTAAAAGCACCCACTTGGGGCTGGGAAGCTTTTCTTTTACCCCTAAAAAAGATGAAAAATATACCGCAGTAGTTACCCAAACCAGTGGCACTAGTCAGCGTTTTGTGCTCCCTCAGGTAATGCCCCAAGGATTGGCCTTGAGCATTCAACCTGCGTCTCGAAATCGCTCAATGTTGATGGTAAGTTCTCCGTTACGTAAACGCATAAAGTTTACGATTATCGCTCATTGTAGGGGCAAATCCATTTATACTGCTTCGGGTACGGTTAAAAAGAAACGACCATTTAGGGCAACGCTTCAGCACGACCAGTTGCCTTCAGGTATTCTCACTTTTACCGTTTTTGACGAACAATTTCGCCCCTTGGCTGAACGTATTATTTTTTCTCGCAGTCCACAAAAAACGCTACAAATCACAGTAGATACTACGCTCAAAGAAGCTGCTCCTCGCGAAAAGGTGACAGTGCAGTTAAACGTAAGTACTTTGAGGCACCTTCAGGCCAATGCGAATCTATCGGTAGCGGTGGTGGATGAAAATCTCATCAAAGAAAATCCACAACAGACCCATATCTTGTCTCATCTATTGCTTACCTCCGATATTAAGGGGTACATAGAACAACCCAATTTTTATTTCAAGGATGAAACAATGGCTACTCGTAAGGCTTTGGATTTGTTGATGATGACGCAGGGATGGCGTAGGTTTACCTGGAAAAAAGTAGTGGCTGATAATTACAAAGCGCCTCAATACAAAATTGAGAAAGCACTGAGCATTAGCGGGACTGTCACCGCTCCCAGTGGTAAACCATTAGACGATGTGTCGGTTACGTTGTTGTCATTGGACAAAAAAGTTTTTGAAGTAACACAAACGTATGGGGGTGGTCAATTTGTGTTTGATAACCTTCAACTCTATAAAGGAGCTCGCTTATTGGTAAAGGCCCTCACTGCCAAAGGAAAAAGTAAGCTTCGAGTAAAGCTAAATAAATTGGCCGATACGCTGGATATCAGCGTTTTACCCGCGACTCCTCGCCTGCCCATAAACCTGGCCCAGAAGGAAACCGCCCAATATTTACAAAATCAGGCCAGACAAATACAATGGGTAAAAAAGCTTGATCCGACCATAAAAATGCTTGAGGAAGTACAAGTAAAAGCTAAAAAGATCACGGGGCAACAATACACTCAGCGAAAAGTGCAATTGTACAACCAGCCCAGCTATCGTATCAGGGTAGATTCTGGTCACTTTAGGCCCAAAGACGGGGAGGAATTTATGACGTATATTCAAGGAAAAATACCCTCGCTGAATGTGCAATTTAGAAATGGTCGTTATATCCTCACTTTTAGAGGGTCAGAGTGGAATGTGGTTTTGGGAAGCGACCCCGAAATCTTGTATTTACTTGATGGCCAGCCGGTAGACAGTGAAATTTTGAGGGCCTTGGAACCACAACACATTGCTTACATTGATATGATTGGTCCCTCTCGAGCCAGCTCATATGGATCACAACAAACGGGTTTTGGAGGAACCGCAATGAATGGAGTTTTGGCGGTTTATACCAAGCGCGATTACAACCCTCCCACTACTTTTCAATACAATGGCCTCAAGGGCATCGATTATCAGTACGGGTTTCATCCTACCCGAGAGTTTTATGTTCCTCCATATGACAACCCAACTTTTGCGAAAAATAAGTTTCCTGATTATCGCAGTACCATTTACTGGAATCCCTCAGTAAAAGTAGTCAATGGAAAAGCCAAGGTATCGTTTTTCAATGCTGATGCAGTGACAAATTATCGCATCATTGTAGAAGGCATCTCCCAGGAAGGAGCCATTGGGCGTACTACTTATCAATACCAAATCAGAAACAAGGAATAAAAGTTAGTGAAAAGGGTTGTTCTTCGATATCCTACTTCATTAAAGCCGCTTAGTAACGTGAAACAAAAATACTATCCTAAAAGCTTCCTCAAGTCTTTGGTCTTCCTAGTTAACAAACAAATGGGCGATACCAAAGAAAGCATTGAGGCTGCCTCACAATACTCTTCAAACCAAATAATATTTTATAAGTCGCATCCTACCTGACAGGTAGGGTGTTCAGAATTTAAAAAAAATTCCCCACGTTTTTGAAGCTATTCAATGCTTTAAAAATTGACAGAAGATCAAGTTATTACGTAATATAACCTTTTGAGCTCTGTAATAAAAATGGGTGTTG
>DMXI01000016.1 GCA_003483885.1 Microscillaceae bacterium | reverse complement strand
TTTTTTCAGGACAAGACACTTTTGTGGATTAACGCTGCTTGATTTAACCCTTAAGGAAACAGCATTGGACTATCGACTGTCGACTAATTACCGCTTCGCGCCATTTTTCACTTAAAATACCACCCTAGCCCTCCTAAACTCCGATAGAATCGGAACTTAGAGCAGGGAGGAACTCTCTGGACTCGATAGAGAGACGCTTCGCGCCACTTTTCATTTTTCACTTTTAGCTTTTCATTTCCTAAAGCTTCTGCCCCCAGGTTTGTAAATGCGTTTGGAGTTTTTGAAAGTAGCGTTGGTGTAAGCTGTACACAATTACCTCAAAGGTATAAGCTTCGCCGTTTTCGTCTAATAGTTTGATGTGCGGTTTTTGAGTAATGGAAGCCCAGGGCGTATTCAGAATGGTACTTTTTGCTTTTTCTATAGTTTCCGTTACCGCATATTTTTTTGGAAGTTGCAGCGTAAAAGTATGGTTTTTTATCTTGTCGCTCGACTTAGACAAT
Organism: Microscillaceae bacterium; assembly: GCA_003483885.1. Taxonomy (GTDB): domain Bacteria; phylum Bacteroidota; class Bacteroidia; order Cytophagales; family Microscillaceae; genus Microscilla. The sequence goes on along the minus strand of DMXI01000016.1, from coordinate 21,799 downwards.
ATCCGTTTCACACCTGATACTGAGCTGTAAGGCAGGGTAATGATTTCTCCCTGAAAGTTTTCCAGTTTTACGCCAAAGTATCCCAATTCTTTGACTCTGCCTTCTACATCGCGTATTTTAATACGTTCGCCAATATTAAAGGCACCTTCTAGTTTGAGTATGACCCCCGCAATAAAATCGCGGATGGCGAACCGTGACATTGCTATGAGAACAATGACAATAATAAGGAGAATAATAATGGTATATAGTCCTTTGCTATTAAATACCCCCTGTACTCCCCAAATAACCCAGGCAAACCAAACAACGCCTTCTATGACCGGGAGCAATCGTTCAAATTTTAAATGACGATTTTGCCGGTTGGGAATCCAGAAGTATACCAGCCTTTTGATAAAGCGGAACAGCAAAAAAACACCGACCCCTAGGCCAATAAACCAGATAACTGAAGGATATGATATATTAAAATTAATGTTTTCCATTGTTTAGCACTTTATTTAGCAATAGACTCTTAATAGCTCAAAAACCAAAGGTCAAAAACTAATTAAATCACCCCCAAATTTGTCAACTCGTTAATTAAATGAAACTCCAGGTATTGATTAATTTTTAGTAAGTTTTTACTCGTTTCTTTGATGATACCCGCCCTTTTCAAAATCCTCACTTTGTTATATACCACCCGCTCATCTTCTCGGGTAATGCGGATCAAGCGATCAAGTGTCAGGTGTTTATGCAAGATGAACTGCACAATCCAAATCATCCATTCTTCGGGCAGCTTTTTGAGAATTTCGGTATTGGGTTTAAGCGGTTCGCGGATGGTCAATACCCCGTCATTAACCTCCTCGATATGGGCGATCCAAGCCTGAAGCGCAATCCCTACATTGCCTTGCGAATAATCAAAGTATTTGCTCATCAATCGGGCATACTTCCAGTTGGTCATGTCTTTTTCTATAGTGCCCTTCCATTTGAAGGTAATAGGACTTGAGCGGTGACGGAACAAAATAACATCTTTGAGTGCTTCGGCATTGAAAGATTCACAATGAATCGTTGCCAGGAAGTAGTTTTCAATCTTGCGCACCATATTGATAAAGTGCAGCGCGTGACGATTGATATTGAGTACAAAGAAGCATTGCTCGCTGTAAGTATCTATCAAATCCAGCAATTCATCGAGCACCTTCCAGCCCTCGGGGCTACGTTCCCACCAAAGCTCCAAGTCGTTGAAAACCAGTACGGTATTGAAGTTGAGTTCTGCAAAAATTTCAGGATATTCGCCTTCAAAGCCTACGCCATTTTCAAAAGCCCGCTTAAAGTCCATAATATCGATAGACCCCTGCTCGGGAGGAGTGATGTAATGTACAAAACGTTTGGGGAAATTTTGTTCGGCAATGTGTTGAGATAAAAAGGTACGCCCCGAGTTATAATCTCCAGTAATCATCAAGGCCCCGCCAAACCCTTCTTTGAAACGCTTCACTGCCTTTTTGGCTTGGTCGAGTTGTGGTTTACGTCCAATCCAGTAATCTTCACCAAAAGTATTTTTATGGGTAAACAACTGATTGTAATAAACTGGTAAGTGCTCGGTAACCGTATGTTTGGGCGAAATGCTTTCTACTAAATTAAGAATAGACTCAACCAACGAATCATCATCCTTGGAAGCCTTTTGCAGCTGTTTGGCCAGTAAAATGCCTTCGCTGCGACGATACCAAAAACGGGTGACCCCATTGCGAAAACCAGACTGTACCCATTGGCTCAAGCCGCCCACTCGCGACAAGCGAGTTTTGTTTTCTTTGGTACGAATGTACTGATTGGCATTAGAAGCCGAACGGCTAATGACATAAGGGCTTAGCTTGCCCACCATATCCCGCCAAACCCCATCAATGCTATTGCTGGTTTGTTGGTTAATCATTTCTATCTCTTTGCGCTCTTTACCAATTTGTTGTTTTTCTTCGGCCAATAATTCCTTGATCTGAAGCTTGATTTCATTTTGTTTGAGCTCATTGGCATTTTGCAATTGGCCAATATGAAAAGACAAGATCCGTTTTACTTCATTGGTCATGTTGCTGGCTCGCTGGAGTTTACGAGGCAAGTCTTGAGTATAATCCAGCAAAGGTTCTATGAGGTTTTGCTGAATCAAGTAATCAAGCAAACGATTCATAGATACTGGAGTAGATTCGAGCTCCTCGAGTTCTTCGGTTTCAAGGCTACTGAGCGACTCTTCCGAAATCATGTCAATCGTTTCGGTGTATTCGCTCATAAGGTGTTTCAGCTTGTCCAAAAACTTATCTACCGATTGCTTAAAATACCCATCCAAATCTACCGCATACTGGGTTCGTACCGCCCAAGCTTTGTATTGGGCTTCATCGTTAATGTCGAAGTTATCTAAAAAGCGCTCAAGGATATTCAGTGGTTTCGAGACGTTTTTCTCTACCAGACGACTCAAGTCAAGTTCAAACTTCTTCAATAAGCGGTGCAATTGCTTTCTAAACGATAACAGCTTGGCATCAATCAAGGTTGTTTTGGTGACCAATGCCTGGTTGTGTTTCCACAAATCAGGTAGTTCGTCAATGCTGGTTTTGAGCTTGCGCGCTTTTTTAAATTCTTTACGGTTTTTGCGCAAAACCTGATTGGTCTCGAGTCCATCAAAGTTTTGACTAATTTCCTGGATCTCCCGTTGCGTCTCTAGCAAGAGAATATGGTTGTATTTGTATAGCTTTTCACGCTGATTGTTGGTAATCTCTAGGATAAAATCTTTGATTTTTTCGTATTCGTTGTCCACCAACTCCTGAAAATCCTCTTGATTAAAAACAGTACTTGATTTGCCATTTTGGTGAGATTGGTCGCTACCATTTTGCAACTGCTTGGCTTTTACAGGATGGTTTGCAATATAGTTTTCTACAATATCTAAGCTATTACTGGTTTTGCGCAGTAGCTCTTGCAGGCTGGCATTGTAGTTTACATTGGAGCGATCAAAATCTTTGTACAACTCCGAAAATGTCTTTTGCCCCATCGTTTGTACATAAAAATCGAGTACCCGATGATGTTTAAAATGATAGGTGAGGGGCTTTTTGCTAAGCTTGCGTTTAAGTCGATTAGACCTGTTCAGGTTCTTAATAAGCTTTTGGTGTTTCTCGTCTTGCTCAAAGAAAGTTTGCTCGTATTTTATAGCAATCGTTTTGGGATTACTGGCAATTACCTTCCCAATACTTTTGTACAGCCATTCGGTTCCATCCACCAAATTGTGGTGTTTTTCCTGCAATTGATTGTCAATGAAATCTTCTATCAATTGGCTACTTTGCTGCAAAAAGTTCAAGTGTATATCCAAGGTAGTCTGGATATTTTCTCTGGTTTTTTGGCTGGTAGTTTTGTCTTTAATCTTGGTAAAACATTGCTTAATAATCTCCCGCAGGGCCATGGTCAGTTTTTTGTCAATGGCATAATTGGGATTGAGATATTGTTGACTGTAATCCAGCAAAACACTTCTTAACTCATCCTGCAACTGAGTAACTACTTCCGAAAGCTCCTTTTTTTCGGGTAATACAAGTTCTGGGATGCGGTATTCATCTACACTGGCTTCTGGCAGCTGCTCATCTACTTCCTCTACCGTAATGCCCAAGTCTTTGGCCGAAGTCTGAAAATAGGACGAAGATTTGACCAAAATGACGGTTTTATCGATTTGAGCAATGAGTTGATTGGTATTTTCATAAAACTCAAAATCCATCCGGGAGTTGATCTCAGGCAAGCCCAAAATCACCAAATCAGTATTGGCCGATTCATTATTGATGATTTCCTGGTAAGGGCGTTCGTGTACTTCATTGCTAATGATTTTTACTTCGGCGTCTATCCGCATCTCATCTAGCATAAGGGTAGTGTTTTTGTACACCCGATTCTGGTTTAGATTGCCCTCACTCACAATCAAGCAGCGAATTTTGGCTTTGCGCCAATCATCAGAAGCCTGGATAAATTTAAGCAAGGTAAGGGTAAGGTTTACATTAAAACCCTTGCCTCGCCACCAAATGTCTATCGATTCAAATTTGCCAAAACCTTCTTCCTTGTTATAATCCATCAGCAGGATGTTGTAATCGAGCTTGATGAGGTTATACACAAAAGAAATAAACTTAACAGGTTCCTCAGCTTGGCTTCCCCAGCCCATCAACACCGTATTGGGATCAAGGCCCGAAAAGCCATAAGTACGGGCAATGTTTTCCATGCCGTCGTACAAATCTACACAGTCTTGCTTGCGGGTAAAGAAGCCCATGGTAGAATCTGGCGAAGAGCCATTGAGGTTGCTGGTATCAAACTGCTGCGGCTTAGAGAAAACCACATCGGCTGAGCGGCTTTCCACCAAATGAAAATCTGACAAAAAGCCTAAACGCCCTACCAAGGTCTTTCCAAACTGCACCAAATGAGGGCGGGCCTCTTCGCCTCCACTAAACATTACAATGTTGGGGCGCCAGTTGCGTTGTTTGGTTTCATTTTTTACAATATTATATAACCCTCTGCGTATGACCGAAGCCCACACACCTTCCCATACATCGCCAAAACCCAGCGAAATTTGTTTGCGCACCAAATACACGAAAATGGCTCCAATGATCACAAAGGCCACCACCATCGAGGTAAGGTCTAGGGCAATCATGACAAACATAGTAAAGCCAAAACCAGTAAGGCTTACAAACTTGGGAATCTTAAAAGTAGGGCGGAAATCGGGACTGGCCCAGCTTTCTAAGAAGGCCGAAAGGTTGATAAAACCATAAGCTGCCAGATAAAACATAGACACCACCTGGGCAATGGCATTCAATTCTCCAATCAGTACCCCCGCTTCGGCAATCAAAAAGGTGAGAATGAGGGCATTGCGAGGTTCGTTGTTCTGGCCAACTCCTTTGCCAAATAGCTTTGGCGTAATTTTGTCTACCGACATCGCCTGCAAAATACGAGGAGCTCCCAAAATACCTCCCAAAGCCGAAGAAAGTGTGGCTCCCCAAATACCTGCCAGTACAAAACCAGGCGAGATGTAGGCAATTTCTTTGAGAATATTACTGTTGTTTCGGAGAGTGGCCGGGTCAATGGTAAAGGTAAGGAAAATAGCCAGGGCAATGTATACAATCAGCCCTACGCCAATGGCCAGCATCGTACCCGAAGGAATGTTCTTTTTGGGGTCTTTGAGGTCCCCCGACATAGCTACCCCTGCGGTAAACCCGGTAACTGCCGGGAAAAATATCCCGAATATCATCCCAAAAGAAGCATCGCTACCATCAGGGCGGGCAATTAGTGAAGGAGTTTTAGGGGCAAACTCTCTATTACCCATAAAAATAGCCACCAGTGACAGCACAATGGCTGCCATAATGAAAAACTGGGTTTTGAGGGCAAACGAGGTACTGATAAAAGCAATGGTTGTTACAAAAATAACGGTGGCAGTTCCTGCTAGTCGTAGGTCATTTACCGTAACTGCTTTGGAATTGGCCAAAATAACCCCCTGAATGGTACCAAACTGTTGCTCAGCTACCTGGCTTTTGAGCGCTGTTTTGAGGGCGGCTACATAAGTATCCTGGTTGCTAAAAACCGACTGGAGTTCAATACTATCTTTGAGAGGAGTAATAATGTCGCTTACACTGGCTAGTTCCAGGGTTTTGAGCATTTTTGGGGTAATGCTTTTTTGGATTTCCAGCAAAGACTGTTCGCTGATTTGGAAACCCGAGGCCATCCCTATGAAATCAAGAAAACTCTCGGAAAAACCAATGACATACAAGGCAATACTCAAGGCGGTACCCACAAAAAGGGTGATTCCGATGGCTCCTCCAATGGGCAACCCTAAACTCCGGGAAAGGATGTAATACAAACCACCAGCCTGTACTTTTTTGTCAGTAGATATAGAAGATACGCTCAATCCGGTAGATACGGAGATCACGTGGGCAATCAAAATAATAATAATGGTCCAGAATAAACCTGCCTGACCTACTACCCAACCCAAACGCAGGTACATAATTACCCCTAAAATGGTAAGCACTGAAGGAGTAAATACACCGCTAAACGCTCCAAATTTTTTCGACTTTGCCATAAATCAATTACCTGATTCACAAAAACTTATAGTATGATCTAGCATACTTTTATTACAGTATTGCGCAGGTTGCTCTTTAATTTGTAGGATGCAATTAAGAAATTGTTTGCATACTTGTCAAACAGCTTCTTGAGATTTGCGAAATAACAATAAATCAAGTTAGTTATAAATTCTAAATTAGAAAATTTTTCACCACGGCAATGGATGCTAAACCAAATAATAATCAAATTGTTTCTTAAATAATACCATTGGAATGATCACATTCCTCGAACTTTTTTTCGTAAGTTTGGTTCTTATTTATAATTGATCTAAATAATAAAAGTAGAAAATATATGCAAACCAACACCAATATAGAAACACCTTATGATGTGGCCGAAATCAATCGTTTGATCCGTCATCGTCGTTCGGTATTTCCAAAACAATTTTCAGATAGAGTTATAGACCGGGAAATCATTGAGCAAATTCTCGAGAACGCAAATTGGGCACCTAACCACGGAAAAAATGAGCCTTGGCGCTTTGTGGTATTTACTGGCGAGGGACTCAAGCAATTGGCGGAGTTTCAATCGGAGCTATACAAAAAAGTGACCCCAGCGGAAAAGTTTGACCAAAAAAAGTTTGACAAACTGGCCAACAAGCCCTTGATGGCATCGCACGTGATTGCGATCGGTATGAGTAGAGTAGCGGGTACCAAAATACCCGAGATAGAAGACGTGGAAGCAGTAGCTTGTGCGGTGCAAAATATTTACCTCACGGCTACGGCTTATGGAGTAGGGGGCTACTGGGGCAGTGGAGGGATTACCTACCGCGAAGAAGCCAAAGACTTTTTTGGCTTAGAAGAAGACGATAAATTGTTAGGTTTCTTTTACTTGGGTTATCCCAAAGAAGCTCCTAAAGATGGCGCAAGAGGCGCTATTCAAGACAAAGTAGTGTGGGTAGAGGAAGCGGAGTAACATTTAACGCCAGAAATAATCAAGAATCGGGTATTTGATAAAAGTACCCGATTTTTTTGTGTTATCTTACCACCTATGAATCAGGGGTACAATCATATTACTTTGGCCTCGGGCCAGGTGCTTAGTAAAGGACAAATCATTCGCTTGGGCAATAAAATCGCTCAAATGTTTCCAGACCTGAAAGGAAACATTTTGCCTTTAAAAGACTACAGCTTTTGTCGCGCCGATGAGTTTGATTTTCAATATGTACAGTTTCAGCTAGAGGGAGAAGAATTTGGGATGGCAAGCAAAGTAGTGAGTTTGGCAGAAGATGAAATCGAGTATTTTACCTTGGAGAATGCCACCTTGTATGGCTATACGACTTGTTTTAAGATTGATATGGAGCGTGCACTGGGCACGAAAGAAATAACAGTGATTGATAAAGAGGAGACCAATGCTGCTTCATCGGCTCGAGCCTTGAACATTGTTTCGCTTATACAAGAGATAGAAGATGATATAAACACTTATGCAATGGGACTGATTACAGAAGACGGTCTTGAAAATATGCTATCATATGCATTGATCAGGCTTTTTCACCGAAGGACAGCTTGGGAAGCAAAAAATGCCCATTGGGGATTTATAGGAGGTACTGCTTCTAATTTTATGCGGGAAGATTGATTGTTATTAAAAATAAATGCTTGATGGTGACCGATAAATATAAGTTTCTCCAACTATTACATTCTGAAATTGAGGTCAATGTAGCCTTGGCGCTAGAAATTGGACAAAACCTTCCAGCATTGGGTTTAACCCAATATCTCGAGGACTACACCATTTTGTGGAATACCTTCAGTGTCACCGAAGAAAAGCTGCGGGGTGATGAGCTGCAACAAGTAGAGGCAAAACACATTGCCGAATTGAATCAGGTGAATCTTGGTTTGTATCAATGTATCCTTCCAAGCCTTCCTCCACAAATAGGATTATTAAAGAATCTTTTGAGGGTAGACTTGATAAGTCACAATCTCAAAAGTCTTCCAGCTGAAATAGGGCAGCTAAAGCGGTTATTTAAACTTCGAGTGAGTAGCAATTGCTTAGAGCACTTACCCAGTGAATTAGGCGAATTGACAAGCCTCCGAAAGTTTTATGCTTATTCAAATCAATTGACTGCACTACCCGAGAGTATTGGTCAGCTTAATAATTTAGAGGAATTAGACCTGGAACGCAATTTCCTTGGCAAACTCCCGCAAGAAATAGGGCAGCTACAAAACCTAAAAGTATTGCAACTAGCTCATAACAGCCTCATTACTTTACCCCTCGAAATAGGCCAACTACAAAATTTGCAAGAACTCACTTTGCAGCAAAACCAACTCGCAAAATTGCCCAATACCATTGATGGCTGGCAAAGTTTGAAGCTACTACACCTGGAACAGAACAATTTGCGAACAATTCCTGCCGAAATGGGATGTTTGGCGAGCCTGCAAGAACTCTACCTCGAGTGCAATCAATTACACCATTTGCCCGAAACGCTGGGCGATTTAGCAAATTTGCAAAAGCTGAAAGTCTGGCGAAATAAGCTAACTAGTTTGCCCACAACTTTGGGGCAACTGACCAATTTACGCTTATTGGATGTGGGCTATAATCCTCTGGGTGTATTTCCCGTTCAGGTAGCAAGCCTTACAAACCTAGTGGAGTTGCATTTGTGGGAAAACCAGCTAAAGGCGATCCCTCCAAACATTGGTAATTTACAAAAGCTCGAGGAACTCAATCTGGCGGGAAACTATGTTGAGAAGCTGCCAAATGAGTTATTTCAATTATCATCGCTTAAAATACTGGATGTAAGATTCAATGAACTCACGAAATTGCCCGAAGGCATAGGAAATCTAAAAAAGCTGGAAACACTCAATCTAAGGAACAACCATTTGAGCGACCTACCAATGACTATCAGGCAACTGGAAAAACTTCAAACCCTGGACTTAAGAGCCAATAATTTATCCGAATCAGTCCAAAATAAAATTAACTCCTGGTTTTCCAATGATAAAACCAAGGTGATTTTTGAGTAACAGAGTTTTTACAAGGCGATCAGGACGTGGTTTTGGAACATATAAAGTAATCAAATATACATCAATGCAAAGCTTAAAAATCGGAATATTAGGAGTGGGTGCTATAGGATCGGTGGTATCTCTAAAGCTGAATCCACCGCACCACAAATATTATTACAATAGATCGCCCAAATCGGAAATAGTGGTGGAGTACGAGGGTAATACTTACCAGGAAAACATTGTATTGAGCGATAGTAACGAGTCAACCAAATTGGATTGGTTGATCATTTGCCTGAAGGAATATCAATTTGCAGGAGCCGCCAAGGCATTACAAAACCTGATTGCACCCAGTACCAAGGTAGCCGTCATTAGAAATGGGATAAACTTAAAAGAACCCATTTTACCGTATACTACTTCGGAAAATATATTGGAGTGTATGATAGACTGCCCCACGCAGTTGACTGAAGAAAAGCATTACCATCAATTAAGAAAAGCCAAGATAACGGTTGCCCAAAATGAGTTGTCGGCTGATTTCAAAAAAATATTTGATCTTGATAAAATTGAGATTTTACAAGTAGAAGATTTTGTGACCAAGAATTGGGAAAAGCTCATCGAGAGTAGTGCTTTGGGAGCCATTTTGTGCCTAAGTGGCGAATCCTGCTGGATATTCGAAGATGAAAATGTAAGGATGCTTTTTCAGAAAATAGTACAAGAAGCCGTGCAAGTGGCCAGGGCAGAAGGAGCCAACCTCAAAGAGAGTTTTATACCTGAGATATTAGAAAAAGTCAAGAGTTACCCTGCGGCTAAAGAAAGCTCTATGTTGATAGACCGAAGAATGGGTCGGCCCATTGAGATCAATGCTAAAAATGGAGTGATTGCGGCATTGGGCAAAAAACATGGGATAAAAACCGAACTCAACGATTTAGTGACTACCTTGTTGCAGCATACCAATCAGCCGAGAAATTAGGGTTTATATCATACTACGAGACATTTTAGCTAAAGTTAGCCGTGAGGACACGGCCAACGGCGCAGTCGCCTTCGTTTGTGTCTCCACAAACGAAAAATGTCTAGCAGTATGGTCGTGTACCTATAAGTGCTACAAATAACCTCAAAACTATACGTATGAAAACATTCATTTTTGCTGTTTTTACTGTGTTTTTCGCACTATGTGCATCGGTGAGGACCAATGCCCAAAACGATAAAATCAGAAAGGAAATCTTGCAACATGGCGCCACCATTCGCAAAGCATTTGCCGAAGAAGACCTCGAGAAAATCAAAGCATTGCATCACCCCGAGGTGATCAAGGCCTTGAACTACAACGACCTCAAGATAGGACGAGCGGCAGTGATGGAGGGATTGGTGGGGTTTTTTAAAGATTTTACGGTTGAGTTTGTCAAAAATGAGATAGAAAACATCCTAATCAAAGACAATCTGGCCATAGAGCAAACCAAATTTGCAATTAAAGGAACTCCCAAAAAAGGCGGTAAACCGTTCATTTTCAAGGGGCGTACCCTGGTGACTTACGTCAGATACGCCAAAAGCCCCACTGGTTGGGCCACCATTCGTGAAATGATACAGCCCGCTACAGAGTAGAAAGTTTACCTCATCTAACAAATTTCTCCCTTGTTGGTGTTTAAGCGTAGCGTCACCAATGGGCGATTACTTACTTGCTGGTGCGTCCTTGGTTCTTTTCAGTCTTCTGTTTCAAGTGATCCTATGGAATACTTAAAACAACATGGGCTAGTATAGAATCACTGATCAATTACCTGAAACTTATACTTTTGCAAAATTTGCCGAAGTTCAGGGAGTACTTTGGCCACTTCGGGGAGCAGAGGAGATTGGACATTTTTGAGCAGAATGGTTTTATCTTCAAAATAACCTCGTTTGTGGTATAAGGTCAAAAGGCAATCGTCCAAAGTATCCAGGTAACGTCCCATATAACTACGTTCTCCAAAAAATGCTTCAGCAAAAGCACAAGCAATGTCCAGTTCTGATTTAATCAGGTTAAAATCTATTTCAAACACCGTTTTTTCAGGAGTCACTGTGCTAATACTGGTATAATTCATACAAGCGTGAATGTATTCCAGGGTAGATATTTCTTGAGGTAAACCGTACCATTTCAGCAATTTTCCATTTTGCCAGTGATCATACGTTTCTATGACTCCTTGATGATAAATCGGATCATAAGTAATCGTCCCTTCTAAAACCCATTGGTCATTGTTGGAGTACTCTACTTTGTATAACCTCATCTCAATAATATCAGTATAGTTAAAGCTATCCTGAGGCTTATTGTAAAATTGGATTTCGATGCGTATTTCATCTCCGCCTTGCAATAAAAAATCATCGGTTAAAGGAGCAATATTCTGTAGGTAAAACTTTCTCAGAGTAGAAGTGGAGTAGGGCTCTAGCTGAATATTTTGAGCACTGGCAATAAGCTTATAATGTTCTTCTGGATAAAAATCATCGGTGTTTAAAAGGAGTTGGATTTTAAGTAGTTGTTGATACATTTTTAATAAATAGTAATATTTATCTAATATTTTTTGTGGTATTCTGACAAAGTATCGCCAAAATTGGAAAATTAAACCTTTGATACCAACGAATAATAAGCTGTACTGTTGAATACCCAAAAAAGATCCCACGAACAAACACCAAAAGATGCTGCCAAACCAGTAAAACTATGGCAGGCAACTTTGCCCATTGTGTTTTTATTGCTCACCATCATCTATGGATTATTGCTACGCCCCAGGGTGTTTGAGCAAAAAGAAATGCCGCTGGAAATTATCTTTTTGCTTAGTGCAGTTTTCGCCATTGGGTACCTGATGCTGTTGGGATACTCCTGGCAAGCACTGCAGGACTCTATAGTGGCTAAAATTTCCAGAGTATTTCCTGCGCTCATGGTTTTGTTTGCCATTGGGCTAATTATTGGAAGTTGGATTGTAGCTGGCACCATTCCAATGCTGGTGTATTATGGTATCAAACTCATCCATCCTGATTATATATATGTACTCTCATTTTTGCTACCCATTATATTTTCTACTTTGGTAGGCACTTCTTGGGGTTCTATAGGTACCATTGGCATCGTATTAATTGGGGTAGCCAGCGCTATAGATGCCCACTTGGGCATTACAGCAGGGGCAATTGTAGGCGGAGCTTATTTTGGCGATAAAGTATCACCTTTGTCAGATACCACCAATGTGGCCGCCATGGCAGTAGAGATTCCCTTATATGCCCATATTCGCTCTATGATGTACACCACCTTGCCTTCAGCGCTTATTGCCGCCATTGTGTATTTTGTTTTGGGGTATATGTATCCGCCTGCTGCCCAATCGCAAAACTTTGCCAGTATAACCAATACCCTACAAGCCATTCAGGGAATGTTCAATTTTAGCGTTTTCTTACTCATACCACCTTTGATTGTACTGTATGGCTCTTTACGAAAAATGCCCACTTTGCCCGTATTGCTGGTTTCGTCATTGGCGGCCTGTGTGTTGGCATTAATGCTACAAAGGTTTGATTCTCAAAGCATTATTGCGACTATGTACAAAGGATTTAATACCGATATGGCTGGCTGGTTGCAAGGCGTGCCAGCCAATGTCAAATCATTGTTTAATCGGGGAGGACTGTATCAATTAAGCGAACCAGTGATAATTTCACTGATGGTGTTTATTTACATAGGAGCCATTGATAAAATTAATGCGATGGCCTTGGTCATCAACACTTTACTGCGAAATGTACACCGAAGATCAGGCGTGATACTGGCATCCTTGTTTTCGACGGCCTTTACCAATGTCATGACTTGTAACCAAAACGTGACTGGGTTTGTGATAGGGGATGCCTTCAAGGATAAATATGATCAGTTGGGCATTTCCCGCAAGGTATTGTCTCGCTCACTGGAAGACTACGGCACCATGCTCGAGAGTATTGTGCCCTGGACACCTACCGCTATTTTTGTAGTAGCTACCCTTCAGGTGCCTTTTGGCGAGTATTGGCATTGGCAATTACTCACCCTTATTAATTTAGTCGTAGCCCCCTTGCTGGCCATCACTGGCATTGGGTGTTTTTATAATCAACCCTCAAATACTACAGATGAAAAATTGGTCCATTGAAACCCTCATGGCACACTTTGCCGAAAACCGCGATGACTATCAGGGAGCGGTAGTGCCGCCAGTATACCAGAATTCTTTGTTTACTTTTGAGAACTGGGAGGCCATCGATGCCGCTTTTGATGATCGTACCAACGAAAATATTTATTCCCGGGGCAACAATCCAACCGTCACCATTGCCGAACAAAAAATAGCGGCGTTGGCTGGAGGAGAGCGTGCCAAATTGTTTGCTTCAGGCATGGCCGCTATTACCGCCGCGGTGCTACATTGTGTCAATGCGGGAGATCATATAATTGGAATTCATAATATTTATGGACCAGCCAATAACCTGATGCGTCATTACCTTAAGAAAAAAATGGGCATAGAGACCACTTTTGTACAAGGCGATCAGGTAGAAGATTTTGCCCAGGCTATTCGCCCCAATACGCGTTTAATTTACCTGGAAAGCCCCTCCTCGGCAGTATTTGGCCTACAAGACATTGCTGCGATTGCCCAACTGGCCAAAAAGCACCAGATTAAGACCATTATTGACAATACTTGGGCTACTCCAGTGTTTCAAAAACCATTGCAAATGGGGATAGATTTTGAGGTGCATTCTTGCTCAAAATACATTGGAGGGCATTCAGATGTGGTAGCAGGAGTCGTCATCGGTAAAAAAGCTGACATGGAACAATTGTATGTAGAAGAAGTAGAGCTTTTGGGAGGAAAGATGGCTCCCTTTGAGGGCTGGCTGATTTTACGAAGTTTACGTACCCTACCTATCCGTATGAAAGCCCATGAAACAAACGCTTTGCAGGTAGCCCAGTTTTTGGAAGAACATCCAAAAATTGCCCAGGTCCCCTATCCAGGCTTACCAAGTTTTGCTCAATATGCATTAGGACAGCAGCAAATGACGGGCTATAGTGGCTTAATGTCTTTTCGTTTACAAACCGAGGATTTGGATCAAATCAAGGCATTTTTCAATGGCTTGGCGTTGTTTAAAATAGGGGTGAGCTGGGGGGGACACGAAAGCCTGATTTATGCACCTGCGATTAGCTATTTAAAGGAATTGACCCCTAGCCAATTTACGGCTTTGGGCATATCTTTGGGCGATATGCGTATTTCGGTTGGGTTAGAAAACGCCCAAGACCTGATCAACGATTTGGAACAAGCTTTACAAAAAGTTGAATAGGGGAAGTTCTTGTGCAGAGCGTATAGTCCTCAAACAACCCTCACTTGTAAGCGTCAACCAGGAGATTAGATAAACCTTTTCCTAAAAAATAGCATTGGACGTAAGTTTATTCTTCCTTGGAAACAATCCGATAAGTACCATTATCCCAGGCAATATTCATTTTTTGGCTACCTTGAACAATGGTAAAATCATTGCTCCGAAAACGCACTTGGGGAAGCGCAAGAGAGGATACATCTTCTTTCTTAAATAAGCCATTGATTTCCTTTTGAGCAACTTCAGGCAAGAGTGTAGGCTTTTGCCAACCTTGAGGTGTTTTTTCGAAAAAGCGAACAAAGACATTGCCCGAGAATCTCATATTGCCTTCAGTACCCGAAGATGGTCCTCCAAAGGTATGTACCATCACAAATACTTTACGATTGGAGAGGTTTAATAATTTGGCGTGTACTTCTGCAGTGCTCGATTTTGCGGTAAAGCTATACCTCAGCACCCGCGGATCAGCTGCATCTACTTTGAGATTTCCCTGCTTAGTGAGTTGCTCATACTGAGGAATGCTCTTAAACAATTCTTCCAGGCTCATTTCCCCTCTTTTTTGCTTACTCAATACCTTTTCCTCTTTGTAAAAAACGATTTTATAACCCGGATTCAGAAAAGCCATTTTAAGCAGTACCCTGGTTTTTTGCTGGTCCCACTCCATATCTAGTTCTACTTGAACATCCCAGCCCATTTGAGCTTGGGTGATTTTGCAAGTAGTCATATCGGGCGTATAGCGGATATTGGACTTACCTTTAAAGAAGCTTTTAGCCGAAGCAGTTACTTGAGTAGGTTTGGCGTTTTTGAGGGTGATAAATTGGGTAATCTCAGGGGCATAATAACTGGCCAGCGCCTCCCAATTGCCTTGAGCATACAAAGCAAAATATTCCTCCATAATGTTTTTTATTTTTTGTTCAGGTGAGGCGCTATTGCTACTAGAGCCTTCACCCTGATTGTCAGAATCTTCTTGTTCACCTGTATTGGTTTTGGGAGTTTCGGAGGAGGCAGTATCGTTGCTGGTAGCAGAAGAAGAACTGGAAGAGCCACCGCACTGGCAAAAGCATAAAATAATGCTTGTGATTACTAAATAATGGATGTATTTCATAATAGTTGAATAGAGGGTTGTATTTGTGGCGTTTAAAATACAAAGCTTGGAGGGAGATTGGAAAATAGTAGGTGGGTTTTTTATAGAATTGGTTGTTGACTTTAAAAATGCGTAGGTTGTGATTTTTTCAGATCTTGACTAGCACCTTATGGCAGATAAGCGAAAAAACTGGACACGCCAAGAACTCATTCTGGCGCTAAGACTTTATTACTGGACACCTTTTGGCAAAATGTATCGCAACAACCCCGAAGTGATTCAACTAGCCGAACTGATTGGGCGTACCGCCAATTCGGTGGCACTTAAGTTGGTTAATTTTGCCCACATCGATCCAGATTTAAAACGGCAAGGAATGAAAGGAGCCAGCAAACTAGATCGGCAAATTTGGGCCGAGTTTTATCAAAAATGGGAAGATTTGGCTCTAGCAGCAGAAAACGTTCTTCAGCAATATGAAGGAGTCCCTCAAAATAGGGTAGAAGAAGCTATCATACCTTATTCAAGCGCAGGAGAGGACATCGAACGCTTGGTAAAAACCAGAAGAAATCAATCTTTTTTCAGAAATACGCTATTGGCTTCATACGAGAGTACCTGTTGTATTACGGGACTACAACAGCCCGAATTGCTCATCGCAGGCCACATTAAACCCTGGGCAAAAGACGTAGATAATCGCTTGAATCCTACCAATGGCATTTTGATCAATGCCTTGCACGACAAAGCTTTTGAGGTGGGCTTGATCACCATTGATAAAACGAATTATACCATCAAAATTTCCTCTGAAATCACCCAATCAAAAGATGGGCAACTCAAGCCTTTCTTTTTGCCTTATCAGAACCAAAAAATCTACCTGCCCAAGCAATACAAATACTTACCTGGGAAAGCGTTTTTGGAGTATCACAATGATGTGAGGTTTAGAAAGTGATCATCTATACTTTAAGCCTTTTGCTACGATAAAAGATAATCCTTGGTGTGACTATCAAGTACCTAAATAAATATTGAATAAAAATACCATTTCAAGCCTGCCCAGGTATAAACCTAGACAGGCTTATTTTAATCATCCTGCAAAACTTAGGATGATGCATATCCTAGGCAAGCCTAATATATACAGCAAATGCCATTTCTAAGACGGCCAAAACATTCTACTCCAGGCACAGAGCTAGGTGTCAGGCATTGGTCGGTACCCAATGCCTGGTAGTTGCCAGAGCAGGCACCTGAGGGGCAAACGTCGCCTGATATTCCTCCTTGGATGTTACGCTGGTCTTCTCGGGATAATTTTTTAAACTTTTTCATGTGATTGTTTTTTGGTTAAAATTAGAATTTATTCAGAGTACGCATCCCATCAACGACATGGCTTTTCATACAAAGAGAAAGTATCAAGAGATATAGATAAGCATGCGGTTAGTTGATAAGATACGTTATATCAGTGTTATACTTTCTCAAAAAAGAAACCTGAATTTAAATAGAGAAAACCATCAAGCGCAATGGTCAAACCTGGTCATTTTGAGCGTTATTTATGCGAATATTTACTCATATTTCTTTTACAAAAACTCAAAATAGAGGAGTGAAAAATGCACGCGAAGCGGGGAATTAGTTCATAGTTGGGAGTTTGGAGTTTCTTTAGTCCATAGTGTTCAGTCTATTCCCCCGTTGCAGGTGTTTAAGTGAAACGACACTGACAACTTTTGCCCTAGAGGGGCTTCTTTGTTGGTGACGCTACGCTCAAACACCAACAAAGGAGTGATAATGTGCACGAAGCGGAAATAATTCACAATTCATCAATTTATAATTGACCATTCACCACTAATCACTGACCATTAAATATATAATTCATCAATTTATAATTGTTACCTACTCTCCCTTACTCAAAATCTCAAACTCCACTCGACGATTACGTTTGCGGCCCGCTGCGGTGGTGTTAGGAGCAATGGATTGGCTGGCCCCAAAACCCTTGACTTTCATACGAGTGCTGTCGATGCCTTTGCCCAGTAAATAATTACCCACACTTTGCGCCCTTTGCTTTGACAACAGGCGATTACTGGCCGCATTGCCTTGGTTATCGGTGTGGCCACCAATTTGGATGGTCATTTTAGGATATTGCTTGAGCATATTGGCCAGGCGATTGAGTTCAGCAAACGATTCTGCTTGTAACTGAATGCTATTGGTAGCAAAAAATAAGTTATTGAGCCTGATCTTGGCCCCTTTCTCTATAGGCGTAATGAGCAAATCCACCTTGATTTCCCGGTATTTGGCCAACTTGGTAAGGTCTATGTTTTCACTGATGGCATAGTAGCCTTTTTTCTGGGCAAGGTAGCTATACTTGTCTCCCGAGGGTAGGGCTACCTCATAGCTGCCATCTTTGGGATCGGAGGTAGAGTAGCCTACTTCGGCGTTGTCGCTGAGGTTATGATACGAAATGCTAGCGCCTATCGGCTTTTTGGTTTTAGCATCCAGTACTCTGCCTTTTACCAGTACTACGGCCTGAGAACGCAGCTTAGTGGGCATTTTTACCCGATAAATATCTCGCCCTTTAAGACGATTGCCTCGATGAAAATAAGCAAATGCACCCGAAGCAGGCATATACAAACCACTTTCGTTGTCAGAGGAATTGATGGTAGGGCCAAGGTTGATGGGTTTAGACCATTTTTTCCAGGTATCGTCCAGGCGGCGGCTCACAAACAAATCGGAACCACCAAAACCAGGGTGACCGTCAGAGGCGAAGTAGAGGGTTTTGTTGTCGGGTGCCAAAAACGCCACCGATTCTTTTTTATCAGTATTGATAATCCCACCCAAATGGACAGGATTGCTCCATTCCCGCCCTTTTTTGAATACCACCAGCAAATCTCCTTTTTTGGACACAACAATAGTTTTGAGGTCAGATCCTACAAAGATATTTTCGGCAATTTTGTATTGGTTGCTTAGGTGGCGGTAAAAGTTGCGGGGCCTCGACCAACCTGTGGCCATTTTTTGAGAAATCTTGACCCCCGTATAGCCCAGCGGCGCCCCCCAAATGATCAGGGTATTGATATTGGGCATATTGACCAGACTGGTATTGTTGGCGTTGACAGGTAGGCCAATATTGGCGGCATCAGACCATAGACCACCATTGGTTTTGCTGGTGTACCATATGTCCTGATCGCGTGGGTCTTCGGAATAGTCTACGTTTTTGGGGTGCCCAGCCCGGGTAAAATACAAGGTTTTGCCATCGGGCGAAACCACTGGGTAGGCTTCGTCATAAGATGAATTGACCTGATCGCCCAGTTTTTGGGCTTTGAAGTATTGCACATTTTTGAGGTAGTGGATGTTGTTGGGTGCCTGGGCAAATAGTGATTGGCTGATGAAGAAGAGACTTAAGCTTTTAACAATGGTATTAATCATAGCAAAATCGTCATGTTTAATCCCTAAGGTAGCGGGAAGGAAGGACAATGTCAATAGTGGCAAACAAGCATTTATGTAGGCTATACAGTAAAAAAATAATGTGTTTATCGTTATTTCTACTAAAATATAGTTATGAAACTTGTTTTTTAGTTTTATAACGTATTTCTTAGTTGTTAAATTAAATACAAACAAAATTATGAAACTATCTAGCTTTACAATTGCTTTTACTCTGCTTGTTGCTTTTGGTACCTTGGGCCTGGCTCAAAACAACGACTTTGTGGTAGGTAAAATTGAGCAATTCAATTCTAAAATATTGGGTGAGAATCGCACTCTCTACATACACGTGCCCCGAGGGGGGAAAAACCAACCATATCCAGTGTTGTATCTACTGGATGGGGGAGGCTTCTTTCCGTTGGCGGTTTCAGCGCTCAAACTGGATGATGGTTTGTTGCCCAAAATGATCATTGTGGGGATTTCTAATCGACGCAATCGTTCCCGAGACTTAACTCCCAAGGCCTATAAAGACCTGCGCGGCTCAGGAGGTGGTGAAAAATTTACCCAATTCATCGAAAAAGAATTGATCCCATACATTGATGGCAAATTTGCCACCCGCCCTTATCGTACCTTGGTGGGGTATTCATTGGGTGGTTTGTGGGCAGTCAATGCTTTGGTGAATCATACCCACCTATTCAACAATTACATTGTCATCGATCCCAGCTTGCGTCGTGATAAGGCGTTACAACGTCAAATGTTCAAAGCTTTAAAAAACAAAGGAAAGTTTGCCAAGAAATCTATGTTTTTGGCTGTAGCCAATACCATGGAAGGAGTCACTAAAGGGGTAGATACCTCCAATGTGATGCAAAATACCTCCCCATTTACGCGTCATATTCGAGCGGGGCTTACCTTGGGTAAAGTAGCTACTCATGAAAACCAAAGCCACCTACAGTTTGACTGGAAATACTACCCCAACGATGGCCATGCCAGTGTGCCTTATTCGGCACTTTACCATGGCCTACGCTCGGTATTTGCCTGGTACAAAATGGATCCTTATGATTTGGCCAAGGCGCAAGACCGAAAAACTCCACTGAAAACAGTATTAGGCATTTTTGATAAATATTATGCAATGCTTTCAGAGCGATTTGGCTACCGGGTATTGCCCGAAGAAAATTACCTCAATTCATTAGGCTATATGTTTCTGGAAACCAAACAGTCTGAACGTGCCAAAGCATTTTTTCAAATGGCCATTGATTATTACCCCAAAAGCGCCAATGTGTACGATTCTATGGCGGATTACTACATTGCCCAAAAGGACCGTAAAAAAGCCCTTCAGCATCTCGAGAAGGCCTATAAAATCAGTGGAGATCCGTTTCATAAAAACCGGATAGAAAAGCTAAAGCGTTAATATGATGCTTGGTGGTGTGGCTTTATTGTGGAATGGTGATGTAGCGCCCTGGACACGATTCCACAATAGAGCTTTAGCACTTTTGAAAAAGTAGCCTCTCACCTGAAAACTTAAAACAAAATCTCACAATGAGGCAATGACTCCCGAATCTGCTCTATGGTGTCCTGGGCCAGAGGATTTTCTCTGAGATCAAGGTAACGCAAATTGGGCAAACGTTCCAAGGCTGGCAAGCTCGTTAACTGATTGTTCATCAGTTCCAACCTTTCCAGGTTAGACAAATAAGTCATAGTACCGGGGAGCGCTGCTAATTGATTATTGGCTAAGTACAGGCGCTTTAGGTTTTTCAAACCTTTGATGCTATCGGGAAGCATAGATAACTGGTTATTGGCCAGGTGTAATCGCTGCAGATTTTCCAAGTCTCCCAGACTTTCGGGTAAGGCAGTAAGGCGATTGTTTCTCAGGAACAATGCCTGCAAGTTATGCAAATATCCCAGGTTTTCGGGAATGGTTTCCAATTGATTTTCAATAAGCTCCAACGCTTCCAAACGTTTCAAATTGCCAAAGCTCATAGGCAAGGTTTGGAGTTGATTACCATTTAGTCGAAACCCTTTGAGGTTGTAGAGTTGGCCAATACTTTCGGGCAAAGAAGTAAGTTTGCTACCGCTCAGGTTTAATTCCTGTAAACTTTGCAGACCACCAATGCTTTCGGGTAAGGTAGTAAGCCCATTGCCGGCCAGTTTTAACTCCCGAAGGTGTTTCAGGTTTCCGATGACGGCAGGCAATGGACTGAGTTTTTTGGAATAATCATCTATATAATCCATTTGGTTTATAGTGGCAATGTGTGCTGCTTCCAATTGTTCTACTGCCTCCCAAAAACGAAACCTATACAAGACTTTGTACCCTTGTAGGACTTCTTCTAAATTAATAGAAGGTATTCCTTTGGCAATTTCCAGAGCCAGGGCTACATTGGCTTCGCTGCTAGAGCCAATGAGTTGCAAAAACTTTTCTTGATTGTCCATAAAAGTGTGAATTAGAGTATGCTTAAATTTTGTCTTCAAAGGTAAAAATGATGGATTTTTTGTGTTGATGAAGCACATTTTTAAAGGAATAGCCAAAGCTATTGCTGCAAAAATTGCTAAAATCAGCGCATAAAAGCCGCTTTTTTAACTCAGATTATAATCTTTAAACATACTCTTAATTGTCGATACTCGAAATAGGCGTGTTCAGGGAAATTATATAACTACTTTTTGAGATAAAAAATACTTCAAATACAGCAGAATCCTCCTTTGAAGGCGACAACCCTCGAGAAGGGTTGGGCGAGTCAGCGGGAAGCCTGTGAATGCCGCTTGCGTCGGAGGATGTTTTTTAAGTCCAAATGATCATTTTGATCACATTTTATTCGGTTACATCCCCCCGCGCCCCCTTCAAAGGGACAACAACACTCGAGGAGTGTTGGGCGAAGCTGTGGGATGCTTGGTTTTTCTTAACGAAAAACGCAAAAGTATTTCTTTGAACACTCCTAATACTCGAAACTTCAATATTGCATTTTCTCTGAAACAAAATCAAGAGATTTTATTCAAGTATATATCCTTTTAGCTCGACTTTAGCCATTTA
>DMXI01000486.1 GCA_003483885.1 Microscillaceae bacterium | reverse complement strand
TTAGCGTACAGGTAGTGTATCCAGGGTCTTCTCCCCAGGAAATAGAAGAGGGAATCGTTGCCAAAATAGAAGACAACCTCAAGGGAGTTACTGGGATAGATCGTATTTCGTCGGTCTCTCGTGAAAACGCAGGTACAGTAACCGTAGAAGTAGAGAGTAGTTATGATACCGATAAGGTATTGCAAGACGTTAAAAACTCGGTAGACCGAATCAGCTCTTTCCCTAGTGGTATGGAGCCTCCCGTAGTTTATAAAAGGGAAAACCTCAGTTTTGCCATTAGCTTTGCTCTTAGTGGTAATGTAAATCTGAAAAACCTCAAAGCATTTGCCCGAACCTGTGAAAATGACTTATTGGCCATTGATGGAATCTCTAAGGTAACTTTGAGCGGTTTTCCTGACGAAGAAATAGAAATTAGCTTTCGCGAAGCTGATCTGAGAGCCTATAAAATCACTTTTGACCAAGCATCCGCTGCGGTGCGTAAAGCCAATCTAGAGATTACTGGTGGAAAAGTAAAGGGGGCCAAAGAGGAATTACTCATTCGGGCACGCGCCAAACGATATTACGGCAAAGACCTGGAAAATATTGTATTGAAAAGCACTCCTAATGGCAAAATTGTGCGCCTTTCGGATGTGGCTACCATCAGCGACCAATGGGCAGACGACAACCCAAGCCGTAGTTACCTCAATCAAAAACCTTCGGTGGTAGTGACTGTACAAAATACCATCAATGAAGATATTTTTGATATTACCGAAAAGGTACAAGCTTACATCAAAGACTACAACGAAAGCAACAAGGTAGTAAAAGCTACCGTGATTCGCGATGGGTCTGATTACTTGCGTCAAAGGATTAACTTACTCATGAACAACGGAATGGTGGGTGCCATTTTAGTAGTGATCTTTTTGGCCTTATTTCTTCATTATCGTTTGGCATTTTGGGTGGCCATTAGCATTCCTATTTGTTTTATGGGTATGTTCATTTTAGGGTCGTTCTTTGGTATGTCCATCAATGTAATTTCCTTGTTTGGAATGATCCTCGTGATTGGTATTTTGGTAGACGACGGTATTGTAATTGCCGAAAGCATCTATCAGGAATACGAAAAAGGTAAAAACCCTACTGAAGCGGCCATTGAAGGTACTATGAAAGTATTGCCTGCGGTATTCTCAGCCATTTTGACGACGGTAGTAGCCTTCTCTTTGTTCTATTTTATCGAGGGACGTATTGGCGATATCTTTAGCAATATGGCTTTTGTAGTGATCTGCACCTTGATCTTTTCGTTGGTAGAAGGGGCACTTATCTTGCCCGCCCACGTGTCGCACTCCAAAGCGTTAAAATCTAAAGAGCCTACCAAAGTAGAGCAGCTCACTTCTCGCTTAATGAACTGGCTCCGATCTACCCTCTATGCGCCAGTCTTGCGTTTTAGTCTCAAAAATAAATTCTTCACCGTGGTCATTTTCATTGCCATGTTTTTGATCACTATGGGAGCTTTCAAAGGAGGAATTATTCGTACCACTTTCTTCCCGTTTGTAGAGCGGGATAATTTAAGCGTAAGCTTGGTAATGCCTGCGGGTACCCGAGAAACCATTACTGAAAAGTGGATTAAACATATTGAGCAAGCGGTGTATGAGGTGAACAAAGACCTGGAGAAAAAACACGGGATGAAAATGATCACCAAAGTAGAACGTAATGTTGGTCCTTCTACATATGAGGCCAACCTACAACTTGCGCTGGTTGGGGGAGAAAAAAGGCCTTTGGCTAGTTTCCAAATCTCCAACGCTATCCGCAAAAAAGCAGGCCCAATCCCAATGGCCGAAAAAGTGGCTTATAACATTTCTTCTCCTTTTGGTAGAGCTATTTCGGTTTCCCTATTAGGTTTTAATAAAGATGAGCTGGATGCCGCCAAAGAGGAACTCAAAACGGAAATGTCTAAAATGAAAGTGCTCAAAGATGTGGTTGACAGTGACCAGCAAGGGTTGCGGGAGATCAACATTGAGCTTAAAGACAAAGCTCGTCAGTTGGGTTTTCAGGTACAAGATATTTTAAATCAGGTACGTCAAGGATTCTTTGGAAGCGAGGCCCAACGCCTGCAACGAGGAGCAGATGAAGTAAAAGTATGGGTGCGTTACGAAGAAAAAGACCGCTCTACCTTTACTAATCTGGAAAATATGCGCATTCGTACCGTTACTGGACAAGAGTTTTACCTCAAAGATTTGGCTACTTTTTCAGTGAAGCGAGGCGTGATTGCAATTAATCACCTGGACAATAAACGAGAGATTAAGGTAGAGGGTGACTTAGCCAATCCCAATTCTTCGGCCGTTGAGGTCATACGTAAAGTACGTAATGATATTTTACCAAGTATTCTAGCCAAATATAAAAGCGTACAAGTATCTTATGAAGGTCAAAGTCGTTCTTCAGCCAAGACAGCCTCATCATTACAAAAAGCTATTTGGCCTATATTAGCTTTAATGGTTGCGCTCATTATGCTTACCTTCCGCTCGGTAAGTCAAACTCTGGCAGTAGTACTGTTAATTCCATTTGGTTTTGTGG
>DMXI01000660.1 GCA_003483885.1 Microscillaceae bacterium | reverse complement strand
CTAAGGCTTCCGTTAGGACATGGAGGTTTGCTCAGGCCTACCCACATATGCGTTGATTACCGGCATTTTTGATTAAAAAATGTGAATGACTCTTTTATACCAAATTTTTGAGCACTATACAGCTCAAAAGCATCAAAAATAATTGGCTAAAACAAACTTTCTCCACATCACCTTGTATTATTCTCATAAAAATACGAGATTTACAAAACCTGAAAAAACTTCACATTTTATATAACAACTTGCTGCAAAGTCTAATGTAGCCACTTTTACACTGGCCTCCTACTTGGTAAGACGCGAGTTACCTTTTGTTGGTCCTTAACTCCTATTTTTCGGACAGAGATCAGCATGATTGAATAATCACTCATAATTAACCTCAAAATGGATATACTTAAAAAGAAATGTTTAGTCACAGGTGCCACCGGATTTCTAGGCACCAACCTAGTTCATGAGCTTGTAAAAACAAACCAGTGGGAAGTGCGTGCCTCAGGTATGCATGGTTCTGAGACTAAGTACATACGAGATTTACCCATTGAAATTGCCTTTGCCGACATCACCAAACCAGAAGAAGTAGATAAAATAGTAAAAGGATGTGAAGTAGTATTTCACGTAGCAGGTGATACTACCAACTGGAATCGTTTGGTTAAACGCCAACGAAAAATCAATATAGATGGAACTATGAATATTGCTAAAGCCTGCCACTACCACGGTGTAAAAAGGTTGATTCATACAAGCACCATGGATGTATTGGGGCACTCTCCTGAGAAAATGCCTTTTGGGGAAGATGGTGGAACAGCAAGATTCACTAATATGAACTATCAATATGGTGAGTCTAAAACTGAAGGGGAAAGACAACTCCGTGCCTTTTGTGATGAAAAAGAAATGGATTATGTGGTCGTTTATCCTGGTTTTATGATGGGTCCTTTTGACTTTACATTTCAATTGGGGCGTTTGTTCTTTGATCTAAAAAACAACAAAATGCCTGGTTATATCACTGGAGGAAGTTCTTTTTGTCATGTAGCCGAAGTAGCCAAAGCACACATCACGGCTGCCCTCAAGGGAAAACAAGGGGATGGTTACCTATTGGCAGGCTCACGACAAACTATTCTTACACATAAAGAAGTATGGGAAAAAATGGGTGACGCAGTTCAAGCCAAAAGGATGAAGGCTACTCTACCCCGCTGGTTAATGATCATGTATGGATACTATGCTGAGTTTATAGCTAATTTTACTAAAAAATATCCTGATATAAACCCTGGCTTGGCTCGTTATATGACCTGCTATCAATATTGTGTCAGTGATAAGGCTATCCAGGAGTTAGACTATAAGGTACCTCAGCTAAGTCAATGCATTCAAGATGCTCTGGAATGGTATCAAAAAAATGGTTTTATAGATGAACATTTTCATTTGCAAGTAGCAAAGGCTTAGGATAGACTTTGCCACTCTTCTTCAACTTTTTCCATTTGTTCAACGTGGCGTTGTGCGTGCATGGCCAAAAAATAAATGTATTGATACACATCTATTTTCCCGAGTTCATTCACGGTCATGGTGGTTTTATAAAGTACTCCTTCTCCATTGGGCATTTCGGTCAAAACAGCCAAGCACTGTTGTAGTTGCGCCTCAAGTTGAGCCCTTACTTCAGGCAGTGTTTTGGCTCCAGAAGGCTCCATGTGCTCAGGTCTTATCCAATCAAAAGTCAAATGTCTTCCAATTTCATTGAGCTTTTTACTACCAAAGGTGTACTGTGCTAGCTCTTGTGCTAAATCTAAATTATGGAGGTTTTTAAGGGCTTTTTTCTTACCCTTTTCTATTAAGATGAGCAAAAAATGGTTGGTCAAACCAATATGTTCTAATATTTGGTTAATTGACCAACCATTATTTTTTGGTGAGTATTGGCGAAGTTCTTCTGATTTATCAAACCACCCATACACTCTGCTAAAAGTATACTGCAAGGTGTCTGAAATATGGTATATAACTTCTCTAATCATTGCTGGAAGTTACTTCGCTTATTGTTCCCGGCCTGTATTTTACACCCGAAAACAAATGAATCATCAATATTCTTGAGTAGCGATAAGATATAGGAAAAGTCAAAAAAACCGCTACTAAAACTACTACTACATAAACCCAAGCTTCAGGGTTATTACCGATTACATAAGTTGCTAATCCACAGGCAATAAACAGCGCTACCGAAAAAGCATAGCTTATATACATTGCTCCAAAAAAGAATCCAGGCTCACGCTCATAGCGTAACCCACATTTTGGGCAATTTTTATGCATCACATTAAATTTGTTTACTTTCAGCAATGAATGCTCGAAAACATCACCCTCACGGCATTGCGGGCATTTACCCTGAATAATTGCCTGAGATTTTGACACGTTGTGCATGGCGTTTTTTACTATTTCTGTACCACAAGAAAGCCAACACGCCCAAAGTGATATAGGGAAATGCCGATAGGTAAAGTATACCAGCATTCAACCCCGCTCCTACTCCTGCTCCTTCACTAATGCTACTCTCAACACTCGCTCTACACATTGCACATTGAGCAAAAAGTCCCTCACTTGTGATAACCAAGTTTAAAATTGTCAGGGTAATAATAGCCAATATCTTTTTCATATACAAATATATTTTCATATGTTAATTAGCTGTAGTATGGACTAATCATTAAATATACTAAAACTCCAGTAAAAGCTACATATGCCCATACTGGAAATGTCCACTTCACCACTTTTTTATGACGTTCTATCTGTTGGGTTACCCCAAAATAAATCGCAAATAACGCCAGTGGCACTACAAACATTGACAACCCAATGTGGGTAATTAAAATAATAAAGTAGAAATAACGAATGGCTCCTTCACCACCAAATTTGGTTTCGCTACCCTGTGAGTGATAGATTACATAAGAAACCAAAAACAACGATGACAATACAAAAGCCGTCATCATAAACTTACGATGGTTTTGTACATTTTTGCGCCTTATCGATATAAAGCCACCAATTAAACAAATAAAAGTAGCTGAATTTAAAGCTGCATTCAAATGAGGCAAAAAGGCTACATTTAAATCCCCAAACAACCCTCCATTTTTACGTTGCAGGTAAAATAAAGTGGCTACTACTACTGGTATCACAATTGATACCACCCAAATAACAGGTAAAAAACGTTTATTTCTATTTGCAATTAATACTTCATCCATACTTTCTGGTTTATATTATTTACAACTATAACCAATTGTTAGTTATTAGGTTTGCTTCCAGAAGTTGAGTTATCCTTTATATTCCTGAAGCAACACCTTTATCTCTAATATTAGTTTATCTACATCATCCCGGCTTACACCGTTGTAGTACCCTCTTATCCTCCCCTGCTTATCTATGAGCATCAATCGGGAACTATGGAAATAATCAGGTGTTACTTCTTCTTTCTCTTTTCCTACCGCAATCTTAAACCCTTTTTGGCCCAGCTCATAGATTTTGTGTTTGTCTCCAGTCAAAAAATGCCACTGGTTACTTTCTGCCTTGTATTGCGCGGCATAATTCTTCAAAACTTCTACCGAATCATGTTCTGGATCAATAGAAAAAGAGAGGATTTTTATGTCTTGGTCACCCTTAAATGCTTCTTGTACTCGGGAAAGCTGCGAAGACATCTTAGGGCAAATGCTTCCACACCGTGTAAAGAAGAAATCAGCTACGTAGATTTTCCCTTTTACCGCAGCACCTGATATCTTTTTGTTATCCTGATTAGTAAATTCAAAAGGAGTAATGGTATGATAAACCGAATCTACCTTCCATTTGCCATCTACCTGCACAGAATCAACCCCCTGAGGATAATAAACTGGTAAACTGTATTTGTTCTGACCAAATACCCTCAGAAATATATACAAAAAAACTGGTAGTGCTAATAATATTATTAGCACTCCAGCCTTCATAAATTTATTCATAAATGTTTTCTCTTAACTTATACATTAGCATTTTACTAACCAATGAATAAGTCAATTGTTAGATTTAAAATCTCATCTCAAATACTGAGCTGCCCTCCCACATCATTGCCAAAATAAACCAGGCGACAAATATCATAGGTAATATAATACTCCAGACCAGTACTTTGACTTCATGACCTAAGTGCATAAATTCAGCAACAATATAAAACGCCTTCACAATAGTTAAGATTACAAATATGCCTACTTTGAACATAGAAGCAGGTAGTATAAAAGCAATCACAAATTCCAGCGCAGTAAGAATCAGCAAGATCCAGAAGGTTCTCCAAATAACTTTAGTTTTTGGCTTCGCAATCTCGCCATTATTTGTGTTATGAGTCTCTGCCATAATATTTTCTGTATTAATATTTTATCTCCTATTATTTTATATCTAAACGAGGTAAAAGAAGGTAAATACAA
>DMXI01000338.1 GCA_003483885.1 Microscillaceae bacterium | reverse complement strand
AATGAAAAATGGCGCGATGCGAAGAAAGGATCAGGGAACAAGAGTGACGCGAAGCGGATATAATTGATCAACTCATAACTCATAATTAACTACCGTATTCTCATATTTGCAAAACGTTGTCCTGAGCGAAGCCGAAGGAACTATCAATCATATTGCATCGTGGTACCTGCAGTCCTGAACAACAGTCCATAGTTTTGCGATGCATTGCGGAATAATTTATAATTGATCGATTCATAACTCATAATTGACCATTCACCACTAACCATTAAATTAATAATTTGATTTTTAACCGTAACTTCGCAACTTTGAAATGCTCAAGTGTATATCATTCATAATCACGTATTTAAAACCCATATAGACTCGATGGAAGCACGCGCAGAAACCTCCCTCTATTTAGTACCCACTCCCATTGGCAATCTGGATGATATCACGCTACGTGCCATTAAGGTATTACAATCGGTAGATACTATCTTGGCTGAAGACACCCGTACCTCTGGAATATTGCTCAAGCATTTAGACATTAGTAAGCCTACCCAAAGCTACCATATTCATAATGAGCACAAGGTATTGGCACAATTGATAGAAAGGCTACAAAAGGGAGAGAAAATGGCCCTTGTTTCAGATGCTGGCACTCCTGCTATTTCTGATCCAGGCTTTTTGTTGGTGCGTGAATGTCTCAAAAACGACATTGTCATTGAATGTTTGCCAGGAGCCACTGCTTTTGTACCTGCATTGGTAAAATCTGGTTTACCTAATGATCGCTTTATTTTTGAAGGTTTTTTACCCCATAAAAAAGGGCGACAAACCCGTTTGCAGCAACTCAGTGAAGAGAAACGTACGATGGTTTTTTATGAATCGCCTCATCGTTTAATCAAAACCCTTACTCAATTGGGCGAAGTATTAGGCGAAAGCCGCCAGGCATCGGTTTCCCGAGAATTGACCAAGCTTTTTGAAGAAACTGTCAACGGAACTTTAGCCGAGATTATTCAACATTTTGAAGGGAAAAAAATCAAAGGAGAAATTGTGATAGTTGTAGCGGGTCTATAATCACAGCATTGTATGGCTCAATTGCTTTGTCAAGCACCACCCAATCTTGGCTACAACTAATCATTATCCCTTTAAAAACTCATTTTTATCTGAGGCAATAATTTACGAATACGTTCTTTCTCCGAAATGGGTAATGGATTGCCATACAAATACAACTCTTTAAGGTTTTTGAGATTGACTATTTCTTGAGGAAGAGACCGCAAACGATTGCGTCGTAAATCCAGGATTTTAAGATTCTTGAGGTAGCCAACTTCCAATGGCACCGATATCAGTTCGTTTTCTCGTAAATCTAGTACTTCAAGCTCCTCCAAATCTCCCAGTTCAGCAGGAATATGTTGAATTTGGTTACGCCCTAAAAACAGCTTACGCAAATTTTCTAATTTCCCGATTTCTTTGGGCAAGCGTGTCAGCTGAGCCTGTGAAAGAAATAGTTCTTCTAGTTTACGCAACCGTCCTATTTCTTTAGGCAAATGATTCAAAGGGTTTTTACTCACATTTAATTGGCGCAAAAAAAGTAATCGGCCAATTTCACGCGGTAGCGTGTGGAGTTGATTGTTTTGCAAATTGAGTGAAACGAGGTTTTTAAGGTAATGGATTTCAGCAGGAAGCTTTTTCAAAACGGCTCGGTTGATCCATAGCTCATTGATATTGCTTACTACCTGGGCAAACCCATACGTAAGGCAAAGCAAGATTTTTTCTTGTTTATTAATCAGGTATTTTTCCAAAGATTGAGGAATGTTACCCCCGGCTCCTTGCAACAGTTGAAAGGCCAGTTCTACATTGGTAGTTTGTGTACTCTCCAGTAATTGCTGTATTTTATTGATAAAGTCTGGATTGGATGTAATATAATTACCGTTATGATACATACCCGAATTAATTTTGGTGCACTATCAGTTTTTGTTCAAGCTAGTTAACTATATACGTAATATATAAAATTATATTCGGGCATTCTTGAATATTTTCTAAATTTTAACATCATCTTTAACGTCATAGTTCCCGGATAACATACCGATAACCATAACCAGCACAATAGATTGTATTAGGAGCCCCTTTGGCGGCATCTAGATAGCGATTATTAACCAAAAAAGTAAATTCATAAAAACTTCGGGTCGGTTGTTTTACTTTATGCATAGGCACTGTCAGTAGATAAGCTTTTTGATGTCTATCATAGTGCATCTCCCAGGCAGGATGTTGTTTTTTCCAGCCCATAAAATTGCCCACTACATATACCCGACCAACCGGTTTGGCGGCAAGGTAAATAAACTGAATATTATTTCCTGAAATAACGTAGCCCTTGTTATTAACAATGGTTGGAGGTTTGATTCGAGATTGACTGGCTTGCAACAAATAAACCCCACTTACCAAAATAATGAGTAACAGTAATTTTTTAAATAATGATTTCTTCATGGTTATATCGTTTTGAGCCTTAAGTTAATATGCTTCATCATTCGTTGCTGTTTTTTTATATAAACCCTGCCCCATACCTCCTGAATTACTCGCTAGCTCCCCTCAATGCATTTTAAGGGATTTTGTACATCTTTATCCCACACAGAATAATTTAAAATAAAACCTACCAAAAAAGCCTTGATTTGTAAAAATCAAGGCCTCCATAAACATTCCCCCATTAATAAGTTAAAATTGGTTATTGTACTTGTATGCGCTTAGTAACGATTTCTTGTCCATTTTGTACTGTTAGGAAATAAATACCTGCCTTCAAGTTGCTGGTATCCATTTGTTGCTGCTTGGTAGTCTCCAACACCTGAACCGTTCTCACAATCTTACCCGACATATTACGTAGCGTAAGTTGGCTACCCTTGGTTAGGTTCCTTTGTTCAAACGACACATTCACCATATTCAAGGTAGGCACCGAAGCTATGTTGACGGAGGTAGATTTTAGTCTTCTTACTAAAATTCTTCGATTGGCTGTTTGCCCAAACCAACTACTAGTCCCCTGAATCATACGCAGCGATAGCATACTAAAAAAACTAAAATTGCTCGAGGCTCTAATATCAAACGAAAAGGTAATTACCCCACCCGGAGGTATCACTCTGTTCAAATTAGCACGAGCATTGGTAGTACCTGCTTGCCCTCCAAAAGAAAAATTGCTTATGTAAAAACGATTGGCAGGCGTAGCTCCCAAACGAACTCGGTTGGCTCCAGTGTGATTCCAAGCTGTGGTGCCTGTATTGGCTACCCTTACCGTAACTCGGGCAGTTTGTCCAAATAAAAGCGAGCTTGGGGCTGATACTATAGCCACACTGGCATTTAAATTCGAAGCACCCGACACTGTCACAGGTATTTTTATAAATGTTCCAAACCATCGCTCTAATTCATGTACCATTCTGGCCGAGAAGTAGTAATTACCCGGTGTAGAGGGTGCTGTAATGTCAAACTCAAAAACGTAGTTTTGATTACCAGCCACATCATAGCCCATAAAGGCTCGCCCATTGTGGGTTTGGCCAGGTGTCATATGCCCTCCGTCTCTGAAGTTTGACCATAAAAAATCGTTGCGTTCACCTCCCTGACTAGCTACTCCATCGCCTGCTCCCAAACGAAACGAGTAAGCCGTACCACTATGAGTCCAGGTTCGAGTTCCAGTGTTTTTCACCGTTAACCGGATTCTTACCTTTTGGCCGGGTTGCATAGTGCGAGGTACGTTCTCAGATACCAATGCTGACCCATAAGTACCACCTTGCGCCATTGCTGTATTGAAACCCAAACTGAACAACAATAGATAAAAAAATAAATGTAATCTTTTCATGATTAAAAATGTTAAGTAGTCAATTGATCGTAAAATAAAGAGGGGAATGTTATATGTCTATTTGTATGAATTTGGCAGTAATTTAATGCGCTTAAGGATTGTATAGGCTATGTGATAAAGCCCTGAAAATAAAGCCATAAGCTACCTATTAAATACCGACAAAAAGCCCTGGCTTAGCAAAGCCAGAGCTTCAATATCAACACGCTTTGTGAGTTAGTTAGTTTATTGTACTTTTATACGCTTGGTTACTACCCCTTTTCCACTTTGTACAGTCAAGAAGTAAATACCTGGTTTCAATCCACTGGTATCTAATTGCTTTTGTTCGGTAGCCTCGGTTACACGAATTGACTTCACCACCATACCGGCCATATTACGTAGCGTCAATTGGCTACCCTTGGCCAGGTTGCCTTTTTCAAGCGATACATTTACTACAGTTATTGCAGGTACTGGCGATATTCTCACTTGTGGAATGTCTATATCCTCTCCCACTACAGTAATGAAGCGAGTAGCAGTTTGGCCAAACCAAGCTACCAATTCTTTGACCATTCGCACCGACAAGCGACGAGAGGTCGTACGGAATGTATAAGCCACAATATCAAACGAAATATCTATAGAGCCACCAGGAGGTACATTTCGGTTCAAGAAAGCACGGGCATTGTTAATACCAGCTTGTCCACCATAAGAAAAATTGCTTAGGTTAAACTGGTTACCAGGAGCACTCCCCATACGAACAGGATTACTACCATTGAAATTCCAAGTCTGTGAACCTGTATTAGTAGCTCTTACTGTTACACGACCAGTTTGGCCAGAGTTTAAAGAGCTTGGTACAGAAATAAATCTCAAGTTAGCCCCTAAAGGACTCACGATTGTGACTGGTATTCTTACATAAACACCAAACCATCTTACCAGTTCGTGTACCATTCTAGCCGATACATAACGAGTTCCTGGGTTAGTAGGTGCGGTGATGTCAAACTCAAAAGTATGGATTTGATTATAGGTAGCATCGTGTCCCATAAAGGCTCGCCCATTATGGGTTTGGCCTGCTGTCATATGCCCTCCATACTTAAAATTAGACCACAAAAAATCATTGCGGGTAGAACCTCCTTGATTGGCTACACCGTCACCCGCTCCTAAACGAAACGAATAAGCAGTACCACTATGAGTCCATGGTCGATACCCTCTGTTGCGCATGCGTATTTGCACTCTCACTTTTTGACCAGGTAGCATACTACTAGGCACAGTATGAGAGACAAGCTGCGAAGCATACTCTGGCAAGGGGGGATCTGGAATTTCGATTCCTCCTGGTGCATTTTGAGCTACTGCTGGCGCAGCTATGAAACAGCATAAAAACAGATAGAAAAATAAATGTAATCTTTTCATGATTTTAAAAATGTTAAGTAGTTAATTGTGTTAATAAAAAATAGGTGTTGCGTGTTGATATTTAATCTTTATAATTGGTTTGTATAACAATTATTTCTTGTGGATATTTATAGTATACCAAGTGGTATATTTCACAAATAAAACCCTGATAATAAAGGGTATAGTTCGCCTATTAAGCACTTGCAAAAGCACTTTTAGTGTTTCTGTACAGGTATAGAGATAGCGATTGTTTGCCATCAGTTGTGATGCAAAACAGTGTCTATTCCTGAAGAAATATTTAGGATATAATTAGGGGTATGTTCAAAACTCATCATTCAGGTTAAGAAGGCAACATTCATATGATGATCTGCTCCAGATGGGATGGATTCGGTGAGCTTAAGATACCAACAACCATTGGCTGTTGCCAACTAAATGTTTCACTACCATGCCGTCTTGGAGATCAAGCCTTGATGCTTGCACCTTCCCTCAAAATGAACTTTAAACATAGATTTGCCTTGATTTTGTATGAATGGCAGGCTTACCTTTTTGAGCGTTGTTTTAGCTAGCTTTAGCCAAAGAATGCTCTCCAGGGCAATAATAGTAGTAGTTTAATAATTCACCTTAACTAACCTTTATACAGATTGGCTCAACACCCAATGGGTATTGTTATTTGTAAAGATTGATAAGTGACATTAAATAAACTGCTAAGAACTCAAAGGTGAGATTTTTCCTGCTATACCATAAATCGAGACAATCTCAGGTTCTAATTATGTGGGATGACAGGTAAAATGATGAAAAAATTTATTGGTTGGTAAAGTGGTAAATGTTAGTAAAGGATTTTTCATGATTATTCGTGATTATAATTTAGATTAAATGTATATGTATAGTTAGTATTTGATTATTTGACTTTATTTTTAGGGTCTACCCCTACACATCAATAGTTATATTTTTTAATAATATTTTATTCTTATCCAAGAATGTGTTTTTTTCATCTAAAACACAGCTCACAAAACAGGATTTTCCCTCAAAATCAATAAAAATTAATCATTGCACGAGTATAAAAAAATAAAAATTAAACCCGTTATTTTTAACATTATTTTTCATAAAAACCTGTTTTTTAACACTTTAAAAGTTGAAAAATGTTCAAGCAGATTATACAAATGAACACTTTTTACAAATATGTAATATGTTCAAAAACGCACACCTATTGTATATAAAATTTTCTGATATAAATATTACTAAATCTTTATACGCAATTTAAACTGATTCTCAAGTCATTATTAGAGTTATCATATATTTTGTTTACTGATGGTGACTTATCTTCAAATTAAATAAACAAAAAAATACCTTGCTCAAAACTTATCTATATATAACATATTTTACCCCACAAAGTCAGTCCTTTGATGTAAATGTTGTTAAGGTAAGGTTTAGTGCTGTTGGTCTGGCAGAAGTAGACATACAAATAAATTACTACTAAGCCAGCTGGAGAATATGTATATTTAGTGTTCATCTCGTTTTTACCGATAACATCTCCATGTTTCATTACCTTGACACATACATTTCAGGTCAGGCAAGTCAACCGCAACGTTTGGTGCTCCATTTGACATTTTGGATTGGTTATGTATTGATATTTGGTTTTATCTGGTCCAAAAATGCGGGTGATTGGCAACGATCGTTATTGTTTGAGCTAGTGGCCCTTCCTCCGCGTATGGCCGCAGTATATTTGAGTATTTATTGGCTATTGCCCCATTTCTTACTCAAAAAACGGTACCTGTTTTTTCTTCTGGGATTAGGAGGACTGTTATTTATTGCCGGATTGATACTACGTGGGCTTCATTATTATTTTTTTCCTTGGTATGCTATAGGCAAGCCAACCCAAAGTTTTTGGAATACATACCAAATCATTCGGGGAATGGTACTCGTCAATGCCACTGTCATAGTAGTGATCACAATCAAAGTACTCAAGTATTGGTTTCAAAACCAACAACAGCTCAAGCAAAGTGAACAAGCCCGGATTGAGTCAGAGTTGAATTATCTCAAAAATCAAATTCACCCTCATTTTTTCTTCAATACCTTGAATAACTTGTATGGATTGGCCATTGAAAAATCAGATGAGGCTCCTGACCTTATCCTGCGGCTGTCGCAGTTGATGCGCTATATGTTGTACGAAACCCAAACTCCTACTGTACCACTACGCAATGAGATCAACCATTTGCACCATTATATTGCGTTAGAAAAAATCAGATACCAGGAGGGTTTTCAGTTGATGTTTCAAGTAAAAGGCGAAATAGGTTCTCAGCAAATTCCTCCATTACTTTTGTTGCCTTTTGTCGAGAATGCTTTTAAACATGGCTTAAGCACCCAAATTGAGCATGCTTGGGTTCACGTACAACTAGAGATCACTGCTACCCAGCTCATTTTCAAGGTAAAAAACAGCATTCCTTCGTCTCCCAAGTCCAATACACACCCTCATCAAGGTTTAGGGTTAAAAAATGTTCGTCAACGACTGGATCACTTATTTGAGCATCGCTATGAGCTACAAATCAATCCAGAAGACACCCAAACTGAAAAAACAGTTGAAGTCAATACAAGTTCCTCCATTTATTCAGTAATGCTCACTCTGCCCCTGACAGATATGCCGCTCACTCATTCACCTTTAAATACTCCAACTGATGCCAAAATTTAAATGCTTGATTATAGAAGATGAGCCTATTGCTGCTCGGGTATTGGCAAAGTTTATTGAACCATTGGCACAACTAGAAGTCGTAGCTACCTGCCACCACGCCATAGCGGGCCTGGAAGTATTACAACAGCACCCCATTGACCTGTTATTTCTGGATATTAAAATGCCTCAATTGAGTGGCTTGGAGCTGTTACGCATCCTAAAACAGGTGCCCAAGGTCATCATCACCACGGCACACGCCGAATATGCTCTGGAAGGGTATGAACTTAACATTGTAGATTACTTGCTCAAGCCCATTGCCGAAGCACGTTTTATGAAAGCTGTTAACAAAGCACTGCAACAGATTCCTCTACCAGTAACTCCTAGTTTTGATTATACCACTCCTTACATTTATCTCAAAGCCGATAAAAAAATGGTGCAAGTTTTCTTACAGGATATTCTTTATCTGGAAAGTATGGGCAACTATGTAAAGGTATACACTACTGATAAAATGATTGTGACTTATCAAACGCTTCAGTTTTTTGAACAACACCTACCACCTGAGCTATTCTTGCGCATTCATCGTTCCTACATTATTTCACTCAATCAAATAGAAGCATACAGTGCCACATTTGTCGAACTCCCTGCGCAACTGAAACTACCCATTGGGCAAAACTACAAAGTGAGGGTTTTGCAGTTTTTGGCCCAAGAAAGGTAAAAATCTGCACGCTACATTTCTATCAATTCGTTTTTCAAAGCAAATACAACCAAGCCCGCGGTATTCTTGGCCCCAGTTTTCTCAAGTAGGTTTTTGCGATGCCCTTCTACCGTACGGTGACTAATGAATAGTTTTTCACCAATTTCGGGAGTAGTATACTCTTTACAAATCAATTCCAGTACTTCTTTTTCACGATTGGTCAATTGTATTTTGTTGGCCCATTGAGGCTTGCCTTTGGGGCGGCTTTTTTGGTTGAGTCCCTTAAGCATGACCGTAGAGATATGATCGTTGAAATAAAAGTCTTTGCTAATCACCGTTTTAATGGCATGGGTTACTTCGGTAGGATCGGCATTTTTGAGCAAATAACCGTTGGCGCCCAGTTCCAGGCAATAGATAATAAACTGCTCTTCGTCGTACATAGAAAGTACCAAAATTTTGATTTCCGGATACTTTTCTTTGACAATCCTGGTGGCCTCCATCCCATCCATTTCGGGCATTTTCAGGTCCATTAAAATTACTTCTGGCAGATTGTTGGGCAGGTTTTCTACAAGTTGTTTTCCATTGTCTACATCCAATACCACTTCTATGTCACCTTCCATTTCCAGAATGGTGATCAACCCCTTGCGAAACAGCACATGGTCGTCGGCTATTGCTACTTTTACTGGCATAATTTCTCGTAATGTTTGTGTTATTGAGTCAGAGTTGGTGCGAAGTAATCCATTTCGCAGGATAACTCTATAGCCGGAAGGATCAAATTATTTATGCCAATATAATGATTATTGAGAAACATTGCCATTACGCAAGATATTCACTTGAGTACCGCCTTCAGGGGGGCAGTCGTAAGTAAGCGTAGCCTGTAACATTTGAGCCCGACTTTCTAGGTTTTTAAGGCCTAATCCTTTGGTGCTATCTTCGCTGTTTTGGAGAGCTACCACGTCAAACCCAACGCCGTTGTCTTGAAAAACGACTTTGAGGTTATGGTCATTGTAATGGATAAAAAGTTGTATTTCAGTAGCCTGGGCGTGCTTGAGAGTATTATTGAATAATTCCTGGATAATACGAAACAAGGTGAGTTCATCGGCTACTGGCAGGCGTTCTTCGTGAGTTTGGGATTCAAATTTAACAGTAAGTTCATCGGCTTGGTTAATCCGATCGCACAATTCCTGAGTAGCATTAATTAGTCCAAAGCGATCCAGTGTTGCAGGTAATAAATCTTTAGAAATAGCTCTTACACTAGTCACGGTGGTTTCAATGAGGGCCTTGGTTTGATCCAGCATTTGAGATGCCTTGGTTTCGGATCCTACAAACTTCTCAAGGCTTTTAGTAAATAAATTAATGGTAGATAAGTTGGCTCCTACTTCGTCATGGAGGTCTTTGGCAATGCGACGACGTTCGTTTTCCTGGCTTTGCAAACTCGCCTGTAACAGGGCTTTTTGCTGTTGAGCTTGTACTTCCTGTAGCTTTTCTTGCTGTGCCAACAAGCGACGCTGATATACCAAAAAGAATACAATCACTGCCATTGCCAACAACAACATTCCCACGGTACCAATGAGAATCATGGTATCTACTCCGAGTTCTCCTGACTGTGCCATAAACCTATCGTGTAAAATATATTAATGAAAATATTTAAAATAGAATGAATATGCCAGACCAATAGCCACGATTCTCTGGTCTTAATGATATAGTTACTGAAAATAAATAAGAATAAACTACCCGAATAATAAATCAAAATGCCGGTGTTAATCCAAAACATGGGATTTCGTTCCAGGTATCTTATTTTTAATTCCTTAAGTAGTTTATAATAATAAGAGATTGCAAATACAATCAATAATAAATTGCTTAACGGACGGTTGTGAGTATTAAACGTATAAATTGACTGGATAAATAAGCTATTGATGATAGAGAAAATCGAAAAAAGAATAATGATTATAGGGATTACATACCGATTATAAAGTTTATATAAATTGAATTGATACATCCAGCCCAAAAGTACAAATTCAATGATTACATAAACATGTAATAAAGGCAAGTTGGATTTTCCATTATTTGCCATAATTTGAGCCGCCACCTCCACCAAGGCCCCAATCCAAATCAAAATACTCAATGATTTTAAAGGCAGCACTTGCCTTTTGAATAATACCAACGCCAAGATTGCTGGAAGCAAAATAGAAGCAGAGGATATTACATTGAGTTCTAAATACCAAGCTAGGAAAACCGATGATGGATTCATATTTTCATTAGTTATCAAAAAACACTGAGTATATAGCT
Source organism: Microscillaceae bacterium (assembly GCA_003483885.1). Lineage (GTDB taxonomy): Bacteria > Bacteroidota > Bacteroidia > Cytophagales > Microscillaceae > Microscilla. The sequence goes on along the minus strand of DMXI01000338.1, from coordinate 53 downwards.
ATTAGAAAATAAGCTTTCAATAAAGTCACTGACTGATGTTACGCACAAATGAA
>DMXI01000333.1 GCA_003483885.1 Microscillaceae bacterium | reverse complement strand
AAGGGAACAGACGACTTCCTATCATTATTGGTATGTTCGAGGCCCAGGCTATTGCCATTGAAATAGAAAAGATTGTACCCAATCGGCCAATGACTCACGATTTGTTTAAATCGTTTGCAGAATCATTTAACTTTTCGGTGTTAGAGATCGTTATTTCTGATTTGCGAGAAGGAGTGTTTTACGCTAAAATTGTTTGTACCGATGGAACCCAAACCCTTGAAGTAGATGCTCGTCCCTCTGATGCTATTGCCATTGGACTTCGCTTTAGTGTACCTATCTATACTTTCGAAAATATCATGTCTGAAGCCGGAATAGTGCTTTCCGAATCTGATGATATCGAAGATGAGTCTATCATTCCCGATGAGGAGGAGAGTAGTGAAGGGTCACCATTAGAGCAGATAAAAAAATACTCTTATGACAAACTTCAGGAGATGCTGGACGATGCCTTAGAGAGTGAGGATTATGAAAAGGCCGCTCAAATTCGCGATGAAATGAATCGTAGAAATTAAACGTTCAACGATTAAGATATATTTTTTATAAATAACCTGTGATAATCTCACGGGTTTTTTTGTGCCAATTATTTCAGTGTTTTAAAATTATATTCTGAAATATCGTTTTTTGTAAAATTATTATTAGTATATAGTTGCTTTACAATAAATTGTTTGGTGTTGATACAACAAAAGCGAGTAGATTTACGTTTATAAAATGACACCAAAACAATAAGTGATGATAACTGTACTATTCAATTTAAACCTGGGCGTACTGTCCTGGCCCTTCTGGCATTTTATGGCCATATATACTAGTTTGATTCTGGTAATGATTCTTGGACTGGTTTTCTGGAGTCAACATCTCAAAAAAGTGTATTACAAAAAGGCTTTAAGCCAAAAAATCAAAATTTCCAACCCTTTACAAGTGGCTTATCTCAAAAATGGTTTGAGAGGCTACATAAGAACCGTTTTATTCAAGCTCATTCGTCAAAATTACCTGGAAGTACCTCGCAAAGGTTGGAAAGGTTATCGAGTAAAAAGCAAAGCAGGGCATCCTTCTATTAAACTATTGAGCAAAGAAGAACAAACTGTGTATCATTATGCAGTGAGTCAGGGCAATTGGGAAAAGGTAATCAACTATAAGGAACTACACGAAGATTTAAAGTTGACAGCCGAAGACCTGGATAGCCAACTCACTCATTATAGTTTGTTGTACCCGCAAGGAATTATAAATCGCTTGAATCAAATCAGAGCCTTTTTTATGCTTTTTGTGCTTTCGTTTGGAGCTTACCGCTATTTTGGAGGCATTAAATTTAAAACAAATGCCTGGAGTTTGTTGGCTGTAGGTTTGGTAGGCATGATGCTGATTCTTCACTTGGCCCGTTTGAATCGGGTAACCAAGCAAGGGAAAATGTATCTCCTGACCTTAAAAAAACGCTATTATAAATCTCAAAGAGCAGTGAGTGATCAGCACCAAATGGTAAAAGTAAGCTTGTTGAAAGATAATAAACAAGCGATGAGCACGATTCAGCAGTTTTTAAAAGATAAACCCCAGCCCGAGAAAATGAGGCTACGACTAGGCGATAATTTTGGGCTAAAGGTATCGCCAAATACACAATTAGAAACATAATATTACATGAAGTATCCAAGTGTGCTTGTATTACGTAATTTGCAGTAGAATTTTACTTATTTATAATTATATGAAAGCAATACACTACACCACAGGGATACTTCTATGCTTATTTTTTTTGACGGCTTGTTCAAAATCATCGGATGATGTAACTCCTGACACAGGCACGCTAGAGGTAAACTTAGATAAGGCAAAAATATTATCATTGGTCAATGCAGCACGTACCAAGGCCACTACTTGCGGGAGTAATGTTAAAGACCCAGTAGCAGCTATTCAATGGAGCGATGAACTTGCCAAGGCCGCATTAGACCATAGCAACGATATGCAAGCGAAAAACTATTTTAGCCATACTGGTCAGGACGGGTCGTCTTTTGGACAAAGAGCCAAAGCAGCTGGTTATGCTGGATCGCCAGTAGGAGAAAATATTGCGTTGGGATATCGTGATGAGGACGCAGTAATGGAAGGCTGGTTGAACAGTACTGGCCATTGTAACAACATTATGAATGGAAACGCCAATGAGATTGGTATTGCTCGTTCAGCAGAAGGCAATTACTGGACAATGATCCTGGGTCGCACTAAGAAATAGTATTTCTTTTTTTTAGTGAAGCGGCTAAAATAAGTTGAGCGGGTATTACAAAATATCTTGCTGTTAGGCGAGGCTAAAAAATCGGCTGATAGCAGGGCTATTAGCTCTATTTTTTGACGAAGTATAACGGCGAGAGATGAAGTATAATGGCATAAATTATTTTAATAGATTCACTAAGCAAAAACTCAAAAGTTTTCTTAATTTCAAAAGCCACAGTGTAATGTTACACTGTGGCTTTTGAAGTTAACAACCTACTATCTATGAGAACCATTGCTACTACTGATCTTTATTTTTTAGGCGATTTGCACGGGAATTTTAGAGCTTTACGCCAATTGATCAAAAAACAAAAGCTAAAGAAGGCACACATTATTCAGGTAGGCGATTTTGGGGTGGGGTATCAGTCTTTTTTGAGTGACCTAAAGGCAATGGAAAAACTCAATGCGTTGTTGGAAAGCGCAGCCATACATTTGTATGTGCTTCGGGGAAACCATGACAACCCTGCTTATTTTACAGGGCCTGTTCCTCGGCCTTTAGATCAAAGCTGCATTTCTTTTGTGGAAGATTATACTGTGTTAGAGATTAATCAAATGAAGATTTTACTCATAGGGGGGGCCATCTCAATTGACCGAAAACTACAGCAAGAGGGAGTACATTACTGGAAAGAAGAGGTATTAAACTACAACGAAGCAAAACTAGCCGCCATGCGTAATATTGATTTGGTAGTAACTCATAGTGCCCCTAACTTTGCGCCACCTTATCATTTTGGTGAATTGGTCATGTCCTTTGCCCGCAACGATGCTTCTTTGGTGGATGACCTGCACGAAGAACGGGCCTTGCTGAGTAAAATGTATGAATGCCTTAAACAAGAACCTTCCAATAAGTTGAAGTACTGGTTGTATGGGCATTTTCATAGTGCCAATCAGGCACGTTATGAAGATACCGAGATGGTATTGATTGGGGTCAATGAATTGGTGAAATTTTAGTTGACCAGATAGAGATACAAAATTACCCAATAATGGAAAAGTAAAGTGATTGATACATAGAAGATTCTAACAAAAAATATATATAAAATCGAAATGAGTACTTATCAGAAGTTTACCGAGAGAATGCAAAAAATCGCAGACATTAGCCACGCGTCTGCTTTGTTACAATGGGATCAGGAAGTATACATGCCTTCCAAAAGTGCGGGACGTAGAGCACAGCAGCTTTCTACGTTGGCAGGTATGGCTCATGAGATGTTTACCAACGATGAAACAGGTAAATTACTGGAAGATTTAGCAGCGACCGATTTACCTGAGATTGAGAAGGCGAATGTGTTGAACACTAGAGATGAGTACGAGAAAAATAAGAAAATACCCACCGAGTTTGTAGAAAAAACCAGTGCGGCAGTTTCTAAGGCATTTCAATCGTGGGATAAAGCCAAAAAAGCTAAAGATTTTTCCCTGTTTGCTCCCGACCTGGAAGCTTTACTAGAGCTCAAGCTCCAGGAGTGTGAATACCTGGGCTATGAAGGCCATCCTTACAATGCTCAACTAGATATTTACGAAAAGAATATGACCGTAGCTAAGCTGGAAGTTTTGTTTGGACAGGTAAAAAAGCAATTGTTTCCCTTTATTGAAAAAATATACAAAGCTCCTCAAGTGAGCGATGCGCTGTTGTTTCAGCATTATGATCGGGACAAACAGTGGGCCTATGGCATTGAAGTACTAAAGCAAATGGGCTATGATATGGAAGCGGGCAGACAAGATGTGTCTAGCCACCCGTTTACTACCAATTTTAGTGCTACCGACGTGCGAGTGACTACCCGCATCAATGAGCAAGACCTGAGCGAAATGCTATGGAGCACAATCCACGAAGGAGGGCACGCTTTGTACGAGCAAGGCCTCAAAGACGACTATTATGGATTACCTACTGGGAGTTATCTTACGCTAGGTATTCACGAATCGCAGTCGCGTTTGTGGGAGAATAACGTGTGCCGTTCATTGAATTTTTGGCAGGGTAATTTCGGTCACCTACAAGCGGTGTTTCCTGAGCAATTGGCCCAATATACCGCTCAGGACTTTTTCAAAGCAATGAATAAGGTACAGCCTTCGCCCATTCGCACCAATGCCGACGAGCTTACCTATCACTTTCACGTATTGATTCGCTACGAAATAGAGAAAGAACTTTTTGAGCGTAAGCTGCAACTAAAGGACTTGAAAGAGAAATGGAATGCCATGTACAAAAAGTATTTGAACTGGGAGGTAAAAGACGACGCTGAGGGAGTATTACAGGATATTCACTGGAGTCATGGAAGCTTTGGCTATTTTCCTACCTATTCTATTGGAAGCTTTTATGCAGCGCAGTTTTATCACCAAGCGGTGCAGGACGTACCTGGTTTAGAGGAGGGTATTCAGGGCCAAGACTCGTCTAAGCTATTACAATGGCTTCGTGAAAAAATACACCAACATGGCAAGCTGTATACGGCGGATGAACTGTGTAAACGAGTGACTGGCGAAGTGCTCAACTTTGATTATTTTATGCAGTATGCTTCGCAAAAATATGCGACTATTTATGCGTTGTAGTAGCTTGTAAGTACCTCAATTCCGCAAAATTTTGCAGAAAAAAAGCACGTATAAAATACACGTGCTTTTTTTTCATTGAGGTTCTTAAGATGAAAACTACAACACTCCTATGTTGAAGTTATTAGCAAACCTGGTTTACTTTCGTAGGCAATTAAATATTCACACAGTTTTTGGTGATCGTTTAAAGCCATTTTTTTGCGAATACGATAGCACTTCATATAAACGCTTTCCTCGGCAATGCCCAGTATTTCGGCCACTTCTCTAGTAGCCAAGTTAAGCTTGATCAAAGCACAAACTCTTAAGTCGTTTTTGGTAAGTGAAGGGAATTGTTGCTGCAAATCTTTGTAAAAATTGGGGTTGAGTTGCTGAAATATGGAATAGAATCCATCCCAGTCTTTTTCTAATCGTAGGCCAAAGTTGATCTGATTGGCAATCTTACCGAGACACTTTTGCATTTGTTTTGGATTAGATTGTAACTGGGTTTCATTGATCATTTTTCTTAATTCTTTCAGATATTGGTTTTTTTGGAGTAGGTGGAGTGTGCTAGCGACTAGTTGCTGGTTTTTTTGAAGAATTTGCTCGTTTAGTTTGGCTTGTTCGGCCTTAAAATGAGTATCTTTTTTACGAATGAGTTGCTGGTTGTTCCGGATGATTTTTTGGTTGGTAGCATGCAGGTTTTGATTCACCTGGATCAAATCATTGGTAAACTGACGTAATTGTCTATTTCTTTTATTGAGTAACCGATAAAAATAGACTTGAGTTGCCATACAAACGATCAATAATGCAATTGCCACAAAGTTGACCCGCTTAGATTTGTGGGAAGCCTTAGAAGAAATATAGGGCCATTGAAGGTCTTTTTTAGTAAATGTTTTCAGTTTGGGCGTACCTGTTTTATCGGCTATTAGATACTGCTGGCTTTGATTACTTTGTACCGCCAAAGAGTTGGCAACATAAGAAGGTTGGGGTTGGGCTTTTGTGGTTAGTATGCCTAAGGATAAAAATATACACGTTAATTGTATTAATTTAATAATATTCATTTGTGGGGCTGATGTGATTCGTAATTGTTTAGTGTTACAAAAATACGAGCTACCACATTTGTTACATAATTATCGAATAGACAATTAATAGACGTAAATCGCTATATTGAGCTTTAAATGTGTTTTTTGCTGGAGTTTAAATTAGTTGCAATAGACGATATCGAGTATTTGAATAGACAAGTAATGGATACTCAATAGACAATAAATAGACAATTGATGTTTTTTTATGATTTGGTGTATTGTACAATACTAGTTTTGATAAGCTGCAAAAAATATAGTATCTGATGAAAAAACTGGCTAATACTTATGAACAATCACATTATTTTAGACAGAAGATTATGGATAAAAGTACTGTTTTGTTGGTGGATGATGATAAGGAAAACCTACAAACACTTTCGATATACTTAAAGAAAAGAGAAAAAGATTATCGAGTGTTGAGTGCTCCCAATGGGCAAATTGCGGCTAAGATTATGCAAAAAGATGCGCCAGATATTATCATCACTGATTGGGACATGCCCCTAATGAATGGGATTGAATTGATTAAATACGTAAAAAGCAATCCTATACTTGCCGAAATACCCGTGATCATTATTACGGGGATCAACATTTCGCCTGAATACCTCAAGACTGCTTTTGATGCGGGAGCCTATGACTACATCACCAAGCCGATAAGTTATCTGGAGTTATATGCCCGTACTGATTCTGCGCTGGGTATTTATCATGCGCTACGGACGATCAAAAAACAAAATCGCTTGATTGAGGAGCAAAAAAATCGAGAATTGAGCACGAAAATGATGGAGATTGCTCAAAAAAATCAAGTGATGATGGGCATCCAAAAAAATATTCGAACTTTGGCAAGTAAGTTGGCTGGAAGCCTCAAAAAAGAAGCATTACAGATAGATAAAGACATAGACTTGAACCTGACAAAAACCAGCCAGTGGGAAATGTTTAAGGTTCAGTTTGAAAATATCCACCAAAACTTTTTTGAAAGGCTACAAAAGTACTGCCCTAAGCTAAGCCAAATAGACCTTCGTCATTGTGCTTATATTAAGTTGGGTTTGTCTAACCCAGAAATCGCTGACATTATAGGAATTTCTCAAACCAGCGTAGTCACCCAACATTATAGAATCAAGAAGAAGCTAAATCTCGCTACCGAAGTAAAGTTGGCGGAGTTTATTTATCAAGTTTAAATCTCAGGTTTCGTCAACTATTCTTGCACACTTTTGAGCAACTGCTGAAATTTATCGTCGTCACAGGCATATATAGAATCCTCAAGGGCAGTTTTCCAGTGCTGGAGGGTAGCATTTTTAGTATCTAACGTGGCCAAAATGTCTTGGATAGCACCAGTTTCGTATACTTGGTACTGAGCTACTTGAGCAGCAAAAGGTTGTAGCTGTTGTTTTATTTGAGGGTTTAGGGGCAAATCAGGCTGATCTTTTATATCGGTGGCTTGCTCTATATTGGAGCTATCCGTTGGCTCTGCTATTTCTTGCACCAATGGAAGGGTAAACCAAAAAGTAGCTCCCTTGCCTAGGGTAGAGGTTGCTCCTATTTTGCCCCCGTGAGCCTGGATGGCAAGTTTACTAAAGGTGAGCCCCAAGCCTGTAGAACGTAGTCGTCCCGATTGTATTGGGTTAAACTGTTGATACTTATCAAAAATTAGATCTAAATGCTCGGGAGCGATGCCAAGGCCCGAATCAGTTACCTTTACTTTACAAAAACCAGTAGTTTCGGCAGGTACTACCTCAATATGAATGTGGCCATTGGTAGGAGTATATTTGCTGGCATTGGTGAGTAAGTTTACCATTACTCTAATAATCAGTGCACGATCGGTGTGCACTTTGGCTTCGGGCAAACCATTTGCTTGAATTTGATGCTTTTTTTCCTTGGCTACAAACTTCACCTGTTCTATAGCGGTATTTATCAGGTCGTTTAGGGAAGCATTTTCCCGGTGCAATACCAATTGCTCTTCTTCTAATTTTTGTACATCGAGGATATTCATTACCAAATCGTGCATACGCCTACCTGAACGGTAGATAGGGACAAAAAAACGAGGATCTTGTTGATTATCAGAAAGCCCTATGATAGAGTTGAGCGGGTTTTTGAGGTCATGCACAATCATACTCAGCATTTGTTGTTTAAATTGGTCCAAATTGAGTAACTGAGCATTGGCTAGAGCCAACATTCGATTGCTGCGTTGTTTGCTGTAATAAAAAAGCCCCAATACCAGCACCAATAACAATAACAACCCTAAACCCAGCCAAGTTGCTGTTTGGGTAATTTTTCGTTGTTGGATTTCGGCAGTGAATCTGCTTTTTTCTAATTGTTGTATCTGTGTGAGTGAATCTTGTTTACTTTTGAGTGCATAGTTGGCTTCCAGGCGGGCAATTTTCTTAGCCTTTTCAGCATTGAATAAACTATCACTGGTTTGTTTAAACAAAGTAAAATCTTCTAAGGCTTGTTTGTAGTTACCCAGTATTCGGTGTATTTGAGTACGTGCTTTCAAGCCAATGTTGAGTAGTTCGAGTCGCTTGATTTGTTCGGCTAGCTTGATGCCCTTGTCAAGAAAGTTCAACGCTTGCGTGTAGTTCTGAAGTTTGCCATAAGCAATGCCAAAGTATACCCATACCAGCGCGAGTTCTCGTTTGGCGTTGATGGTTTGACTCACCTGCATAGATTCGGTAAAAAAGGCCAGGGCTTCTTGATAGCGTTTTTGCGAAAGTGCCACTTTCCCTTGATTGAAATTATTAAGAGCAATGCCTCTTTTCCAACCTTTTTTTTTGTTGATATCCAGCGATTTTTTTTGATACTCCAGTGCTTTGGCGTAGTTACCCAGAACTTCGTAGATAAAACCTATATTATTATAATCCATTGCAACAGCACTTTGATTATTATTCTTTTGATTGATGGTGAGTGCTTTTTGGTGGTAATCTAAAGACTGTTGATAATCTTTGAGTTTCTCGTAGATAATGGCAATACCGGTATAATTCTTAGCAACCTCGTGCGTATCATCAAGTTTTTTTCTGATTTCCAGCGCTTTCTGTTGGTATTCCAGTGCCTTCTCATAATTCCCCAAACCTATGTAAAGTCCTCCAAGCAAGCTGTAGTTTTTTGCTAATTTTTTTGGAGGGGCATATTTTTGATCGATTTCCAGGCTTTTTTCATAATACTCCTTGGCTTGGGTGTAGTTGCCTAAGATCTTGTGTAGATCACCAACATATCTAAACTCTTTAGCCAAATAGCGTTTACGTTTCTTTTTTTGATTGATTTCCAATGCTTTGTGTGCGTATTCTAGCGCCTTTTCATAATTCTTCAGGCTATTATAAGTATAGCTGATGTTCTTGAGTATTCGAGCAACTCTCCTTTTGTTTCCTAGTTTTTGGCGAATATCGAGGGCTTTGAATTGGTATTCCAAGGCTTTTTCGTAATTACTCATTTGTGAATACAAGCTCCCAATGTTAAGATAACTACTCGCAATACCCCGCTTACTTCCAATATCCTGACGTACCCGAAGTGCCTGCTTCAGATAGTCTAATGCTTGATTATAATTTTCTAATTTCTTGTAAGTATTACCAATATTATTCAAGGCAGCAGCTACCCATCGCTTTTGCTTTATTTTTTGGAAATAGCTCAACGCTTTTTTGGTATTGGCAATGGCCTGAGAATGTTCTTGAAGCTTATCGTAGATGATACCTACATTGAGATAATTAGCGGCCAGCCCAAATTGGTTGCCCGTTTGCTGAAAAATGCTTCGAGCTTTTTTGTATTCCCGAATGGCTTCATTGTACTTTTTTTGTTTTTCGTAAATAATTCCTCTATTGCTGTAGCTATTACCAGCTTCTTTCAGGTGACCAATCCTTAGGCGTATATCCAACGCTTTTTGGTAATGATCCAATGCTTGTTGATATTCTCCTTTGTAATAATAGACGATTCCAAGATTATGGTAGCTATTTCCAATCAATGAAGGTTCCTGCTTCTGTTGACTGATAGCCAATGCCTTATGGTGATGATTCAGGGCTTGTTTATAATTGTCTTGCTTGACATATAATCGTCCTAATGCTGAATGAATTTTAATCTTTACAGAAATGGAAACCTGAGTTTTGAGGACCTTTTGGAGGGAGTCTATTTGGGCTTTTCGCTTTTGACTAGAGTTCTTTTGACTGTATGCCGTGGAGACAATCAAAAACAAAAATGTCCCAAAAACAATGTTCATTTTAACGTAGTGCATGGTGCTCAATAATAATATCTGCAGACAAATAGTGACCGCGTTTAATATATCAACCATACTACTAGACATTTTTCGTTTGTAGAGACACAAACGAAGGCTTGTGCCGTTGGCTGTGTCTTCACGGCCAACTTTAGCCAAAATGTCTAGTAGTATAGATTTCAACAACAAATAATAAAGCCTTCGATAATATAACGATAAAGACCTGGAAAGTAAAAAGCTGCCAAGTCCTATGTTCGGATCACCAGCTTAGAGACTACAAACCGAGTTCATTGCTTGCCCTTTTTTCCCAAAGTCATACGCAATACCAATTCGTGACTATCATTTGGCAATTGTGCAGTGGGGCTTGAAAAATTATACAAGTAATGAAACCCTATTTTATCGTTGATGTTGTATCCGCCAAAGGCTGTGAGCCCTACATTTTGGCGATATAAGATTCCACCAGTTATTTTCTTTTGATAAACTGCCTTGAGCGCCAGTTCCCACTGGTTGTTGATGCCTTTTTGCATATGGTATAAAAACATTGGGTTAAACTCCCACTCACTGTTGGGTTCTAACTTATAAGCCAGTGAACCAATCATATAGTCCCAAGGACCAAATGAGGTTTGAGGATCGTTGTTGTTGGCAAAAGGGCGAGGAGCCGTAAAATTGGGAAATACCAAACCTGCGGTGAAATTAGCTACTTGGTAAGAAAACCCAATGCTTCCATCAAATTTGAACACCCCACTGGCTTGTTCCTGAGCCAAAGGATCATTCGCGGCATCCAGGGCCGCAGCATTAAAACTATTGTAGACAAACCCCAACGACATGCCAAAATTTACATAACTATCCATGCCTACTTCCAGGCGATAACCTAGTGTACCTTGCAGCGACAAGCTATTGATGGGCCCCTCGCTTACATTGATTAATTTTACACCAAATGAGGCTTGGTTTGCCAAAGGTTTGGTGTAGGTAAGCGTCGCAATGGTAGGCGAACCTTCTACATTTACCCATTGTTTTTTAATACCAAAAAAAAGTTGTGGCACATCGCTACTACCCACAAAAGCTGGATTGTATATATAAGGATTCAAATAAAATTGATTTTGCACTGGAGCTACCTGGGCTTGGGCGGTTTTGATAGATAAACATCCCAAACAGCTTAGAACCATCATTTGAAATATTTTTTTTAAGAACATCATAGGCATTATTTAATGAGGGCTACATAACCAGTTTTTCTTTCTTTTACTCCGCGGGCACTCATCAATATATTGTAATAATAAATACCAGGAGCCAATGCAGAGCCGTTGCGGGTACCATCCCAAGGTGTGGTGTAGTCAGTAGAGTCGTATACTACCTGCCCAGCCTTAGAAAATACCCGTATGTGGTAACTATCTACTTGCTGGATGCCAGTAATATTCCAAACATCATTGATTTGGTCGCCATTGGGGGTAATAACCTTGGCAGGTTGGATATTAAAAACCGTAACGCCTTCTCCAGTCACTGTAAAATCATCTAAACTAGCAGCGGTAATGCCAGCAACTTCTACCGATATTTTACCAGTAGTAGCATTTATAGGTACCAATACTTTGAGTTCAGTGTTAGTAGCGGTTTGTATAGTAGCAGCAACCCCGTTAAACTTCACGATATTATTGGTGAGAGTAGGGGCGAAGTTACCACCAGTAATGGAAACCAGCGTATTGACTGGCCCAGATTTGGGATAAAAATCAATAATGACTGGGTCGGTGGTATTAGAAGTAACAATAAAATTTTGAGTACTTACGGCGGTAATGCCCTTCGCCGTTATAGATATTTTTCCGGAAGTAGCCTGGCTGGGTACTTCTACCACAAGTTGAGTAGCAGTGGCCGATTTTACAGTAGCGGCCATGCCATTAAAATCTACTGTGTTGTTGGCGGCAATTGCTTCAAAATTAGCGCCTTGAATGGTAACCTCAGTGCCTACTGGGCCAAACTTAGGATTAAAATCCACAATGACTGGGTCAGTAGTATTGGCAGTTACTACAAAGGCATCATTACTCGTAGCGATCTTGCCACCAATCTCTACTGTAATTCTACCCGTTGTAGCACCAGTAGGCACGGTTACCTTTAGTTCATTGGCAGTAGCGTTGGTCACTGCTGCTGTAGTGCCATTAAATTTTACAAGGTTATTTGCGGCGATGGCCTCAAAGTTATAACCTTGAATAGTTACTTCGGTGCCTACTGGGCCTGAGGCAGGAGAGAACCCCGTAATGGTAGGATCTGAACTCAAAACTGTAAAATCTCCAACACTGGTAGTGATTTCGTTGCCCACCTGTACCGATATTTTGCCAGTGGTGGCTCCTTCGGGTACTGTCACAGTTAAACTGTTGGCGGTAGCAGCACTTACTGTGGCTGTAGTGCCGTTAAATTTCACAAGATTATTGGCAGGTGTAGTGCTAAACCCTGCCCCAGTGATCGTAACTGTAGTTCCAATAGTTGCCTGAGTGGGGCTAAAGCTGCTGATGTAAAAGGTACTGGCATTGTTGATTTGAACATGATCAATGGCCATGTCAGCGGTAAGCGTTTTTGAGTTGATGGACCAAAAAATGAAGTAGACAATCTTGCCGACAAAGGCGGATAAATCGACCTTGGCTTGATGCCAGGTATTGCCTTGATCTCCTTTTACTTTCCATACACTGTATCTTTCTCCACTGGTATTTCCCAGTACTACTACTTCTAACATCATAGAATCTACAGTAGCACCATATGCATGGTAACTGAATGAAATTTCAGGGTTGGGTAATTTGGATAAGTCAAAATAGAAACTTTCAAAGCTACCATAACCGAGTTGTTGCAAACTATCTGCTTCGGCATACATATAATAGTTTCCGTCTGCTGCATTGCTTGGGCCAGTATTATTGGTAGGAGTTCCGCCACTGTTTCTTGTCCATCTCAGGATAGATGAAAGATACCCAACCCAGTAGCCAAGCCCATTTTCAAAACTTTCTACATATGGATATTCTCCATAAACTATCGTGAGTTTTTTGGGAGAAGGAGCATATTGCTTATCTACGACTACTCCTATGTTGTCAGCGCCAAGCTCGACTCCAGTAGGTATGGTTACGATTAATTGAGTACTGGAAGCAGAGATAATAGAGGCTTGTTTGTCACCAATGATGACAGTATTGTCTGCCACATTATTACTAAATCCACTTCCATTAATGGTAATAGTAGCGCCAGCACTGCCTATTTCAGGAGCAAAAGAGTCTATAGTAGGCCCTGGAATACTACGGAGGTTTTGTCTGCCTTTTTCGCCGTTATGAGAAGTCATTACACGGTCGTACTGCCCCTGCGAAAACCTTTCATTGGAGCATCCTTTGGCATAAGACATGACGTTTCTACCATCAGGTTGGTACAAATCACCGTTGGCATCTCTGGGAGTACCGTCTATCTTACAGCCTCTTAACCACCTATTAGGATCAGCAGGCGTATCACAAATGCGATCGCCAGTAGTAGTACAGTTACTACCATTTACCAATTCTTTGGTAGTTCCTGGCGTATTAGAACTACCATGGGTATGAGATAAATTATAATGATGCCCCATTTCGTGGGCAAACACACTACCTACCAAATAAGAGTTACCCATATATATACTTCCTCCAAACCAAGCAAAACCTGCAATTCCCCCTGATTTAAAACCACCCACCACATATACATTGATGGCATCGGATACTCCTGGTGCGATGGTTGGGTAAGTGGTATTATCATACGTATAAAATTCATCACTCAGTATAATGTCAGGTGCTTCGTATATATAAAAATGAATGTTTACCGGGCTGTAGTAACGGTTTAAAGACTCTACACCTGCTTTTAGATTATATAGAGAAATCGGGCCTCCAGTTCCATCACTTTTCTTGACAATGTGAAACTTGATAGGAACGTAAACTACATTATGGGTTCGGAGTCTGGCTTGGTTTTTTTCGTATGGAATAATGTGTTTATCAATGTATTCCAGCTGTTGAGTGGTAGGTTTTGCTCCGCATTGAAAAGGGATATGCTGTGCCTGGGCTGTAGACACATATACCCAATAACAAAAGGCAATTGTTAATAAGCTACTGGTTATGTTTTTTATCATTGGTTCTTACTTTGGTTAGACTACTATCACAAAGGCTGGACTTCACTACAAAATCAGTTTTTCAATTGCATTCGCTTGGGATGAGTGTAGATTCTACGCAGTGTTATAGTGTCAGTCAACCTGTAACATGTACACTTAGTTTTTCCGATTTTCACTTTTTAATCAAAGAGTTCAGACTAGCTATATTTTCATAAGGCTGAAGGATGGAACAACTAACACTTGTGAGAAGACAACTCTGCGAGATATCTATATTCAAAAGTGCCTGATGCTTGTTTATTTGTTTTATTTTAGATAGTCACAAATTTTGAAAACAACGGGAGATACGCAAGTAAACGAAAGATTACATTTTCTTTACAAAAGTTTTAAGTTGCTGGTTAATAGTGCTTTATATGAGGTAAGTGTATAGAGAGTATTGGTAGATAGGGAAGGGAAATATAGTATTTACTAAAAGTGAACTTCTGTAGATAGTTTAGGGGACAAACGAAAATGTTTGGAAAACACCTAAACAAATGCGGAAAAATTTGAGTTGTGTGATTAAACATCATTCAATCAAATTTTCAAAGTTATGAAGCATTATAAAAGTAAGTATTCCGAAGTAGATTTCGACGAAAATTTTCAATTGTTAACTGTCACTTGGAATCCCAATACCGAAGACATGGACAGTGATACTTTTAGAAAAGAACTCCTTTCCAAAATAGAATTGGTTAAGCATTACAAACCCCAATTTCACCTAATAGATTCCCGAGAGTTTCACTACGTGATTAGCCCTGATGAGCAAATCTGGGTGAGTGAAAACATTTTTCCTGGTTATGCCCAAAATGGTGTGCGTCAATTAGCGTTTTTGGTAAGCGAAGATTTTATAGCACAATTATCCATTTCACAATCAATAGAAGAAGATAAAACCGCGGCTTTTAGAGTAAAGTATTTTAGCGACATGGTAGAAGCTAAAAGCTGGTTGTTTGAATTGGATAAAGTAAGTTAGTACCTTTCAATGGATAGGCTGGTTTTGCAAAGTATTTTTATATTGATTTGTTTAGGTTTACGATAAACTGCTAACCATTTTTTAACTGATACTATAAATGGGATGCATCAAGGCTAGACTATCCAATGAAAAAAATCATACTTATTCTTTCTATTTGGGCTTTAAATGCTCCTATGATTTTGGCTAACTCGTTGATGGATCATCCTCTGCGAGTGGTGGCTGATACAGGTAGGGCAACCAACGAAGCCGAGGCAGCCTACAATCCTCGGGTGCGTGATCAGAATACGAGTCAATTAGCTGATAAAGAGAGCGATACTAGTGAGTTTAAAGCCTCCTCACAAAAAAAGAAAAAGTGGAAAAAACGACCTGCCTCGAAACGAAAAGCCAAAGGAAGTGCATCAGGAGTGATTTTAGTGCTGTCTATATTTTTTATATTAATCGGTATCGCCCTCATACTGGGATGGCTCAATCCATTATGGTTTACAATTATCATGGGATTACTAATGTTGCTTTTTGGGGTACTGGCCCTGATTAGTGCGAGTAATGGAAAATTGCTGGCAATGTTTGGTTGGGGGGCGTTAGGTGTGGGATTTTTTGAGCTTTTTAGGTATGCGATAGACCTTTTTTTGAATGGAGGTTCTCTCATTCTAGCCGGAGGTAGCTTAATTGTATTAGGAGTGATTTGCCTAATAATTTTAAGGTTTATCTCGCGCTATTTCTAAACCGATTGAAGGATGACTTGAAATAATTATTGAACTTTAGCTCCCAAAATATCTCGATGCAGTTGCCCGGGTAGTACTCTGTGTACAGGAATATTGATGGCATACTTATCGCACAAATCTTTGATGGCTGCGTCTATTTCTGCATCCGAATAACGTGAAGAAAAATGCCCTAAGATCAGTTGTTCAATATTGATCTGGCTCACCATTTCCATCACCTCCTCGAGTTTGCTATGAGGATGGCGTTTGTCATCTTCGTTGGCTACGGCACCTATAAAAGTAGATTCGTGTATGAGGATTTGGGAATGATTGAATCGTTCATAGTCTTCTACTGGAGTATCTCCCGAGTAACTAATCACATTGGTGCGAATTTCATCTGTCGTAGCATCTTCCCCTTTTTCTTCTCTTAACTTTTTGATCTCCAGCCCGCTTAATTTGGCGAGTTCTGGCTTTAGCTTCCGCTTTACCTGAAAAACCTTGTAGCTCAAACTTTTGGTAATACCCTCCGCTGCTTTTACGTGGCCATTCTGTACGGCTTCTACTACAAAGTCGTCTTTGATGGCAATGCGAGATTCTTCGGTAACTGGGTGCCATTGCGTACCTGAAATGTGCGGATCGAAACGGGCGCAAAAATCGGCCAATGCCGGAAAGGTACCACAATCTTTAGGGTAGTGAATGTTCAATTCTGGTCGTCCGTTGAGTTGGTTAAACTGCAACAAACCTGTGAGGTGATCACGATCGGCGTGAGAAATAAAGATGTGCTTGGCTTTTCGGGATTTTTGCATCAGACTAGAAGTGATGCCTTCGCCAGCATCGAACAAAATGCCCAGCTCTTCGACAAAATACCAGGTAGCAAACAAAGCTGTAGAATATCCAGTGATAGTAAGGTTCATAGTATGTGTTTTGAAAATTGCAAGGTCGCAATCTTACAAAAACCACTTTCTAAAAACAATTAGAAATAAATAATTAGTGCATTTATGGAAATGTTTTCAAAAAAATAAATACTCTTTTAAGGTTATGCAGCTTCTTCCTTGTCCTCTCTCCAAACAAGATATTTTATAATGCAAATACTAAAATCAACAAAAAATAACTTAAAAAAAATACTCCCTTTATACTTCTTGTTAGGCATAGTCCTAACATTCACTTCTTGTAATGAAAAAGTCGGTGAGCCAATTCGGCCTTCTATTTCTAATCCCAACGCTACCAAAATACTGCCACTTGGTGCTTCTCGGGTAGAAGGTGCCAGACCTTCCTACGAAAGCTATCGCTACGAATTATGGAAATTATTAGTAGATGGAAAAAAGAGCGCCGATTTCATTGGAACTATTACCGATGAGGCTTCTTACCCTGTTTATCAGAACTTAAGTTTTGACAATAACCATGAAGGTCGTGGTGGGTTTACCTCAGGGCAAATTCTCTCTGCGCTCTCCTTTGGACTAGATGAGGTTATAGCGGCACAAGGCACTCCCGAAATCGTATTGCTGAGTTCGCCAGGAGGCAACGATGGTTTACAAAATCTATCTTACGACGATGCAGTACGTAATATAAACGAAATTATTGACCTTTTACAGGCCAAAAACCCCAACATAACCATTATTATCGAGCAAATGGCTCCCCCTAGTACCAACTCAACCAATGTGCTTAAAAACTATTTGGCCCAGATGAATGCCGAAGTAGTCAAGATTGCAACTGCTCAAACGACCAGTACCTCTAAAGTTATCACTGTAGATATGAACACCGGCTTTACCGATGCCCTGTTGGCTGATCAAGTACATTACAATGAAGCTGGAGCCAAGTTTATCGCCAAGCGTTATTATGCAGTGATCAAAGACCTTGTCAAGCAAGCACCATAGTTTAGTTTTTAGCAAACTGCTATAGTTTTGATTAAACATATATATCAAAAAACCTTGCATCGTTTGATCCAAGGTTTTTTTATTTCTGTGGGCTATTATTCTATCACCCCTAACTGCTTCAATACTCCCTTCTGGTGCGCATTTAAATGCGTATCCGTTT
>DMXI01000536.1 GCA_003483885.1 Microscillaceae bacterium | reverse complement strand
AACAAGTTTGATAATCACCCGGGATTAATATGATTATCAATTGGTTAGAAGTCACCTATTAAGCAAAACTATATAATCATTCAGCATTTTGATCCAAATGAAAAAACTATTAATGATAGTGGTGTTTGGGATATTTACCGGACTCACCCAGGCACAAACATCTTCAAAATCTTATACTTTAAGTGGCGTGATCAAAGACCAATCGAATGGAGAGGTATTGATTGGCTCCACAGTGTATATCAAGGGCTTAAATAAAGGAAACGTGACCAATGAGTATGGCTTTTATTCATTGACAGTTCCCGCCGGAAGTTACCAAGTCATCTTTTCCTATATTGGTTATAAAACCATTATTAAGGAAGTAAATCTCAAAGCCAATCTCACGCTTAACGTGGAACTCCCCTCTGAGGACAATGCTTTGGAAGAAGTGGTCGTAACCGCCGATGCACCCAATGAAAATGTCACCAACATTGAGATGAGTGTAGAAAAGCTGGACATTCAGCAAATCAAGAGCATGCCTGCTTTTCTGGGAGAAGTAGACATTATCAAGAGTATTACAATGTTGCCAGGTGTAACTACCGTGGGCGAAGGAACGACTGGGTTTAACGTACGAGGTGGCGGAGTAGATCAAAACCTGGTATTGTTAGACGAATCCATTGTGTACAACTCTTCTCACTTGTTTGGGTTTTTCTCAATTTATAACCCCAACTCGGTTAAGGATGTACAACTATACAAAGGAGCGGCTCCCGCCAAATATGGAGGGCGTTTGTCATCGGTGTTGGATATTCGCCAAAAAGAAGGAAACATGAAGCGATTTGCGGGTTCGGGTGGTGTAGGTTTGGTCTCAAGCCGACTTACTTTGGAGGTACCGGTCATCAAAGACCGAAGCTCTTTGCTCATTGCCGGGCGTCGCTCTTATGCCGATTTGTTTTTAAAGTTATCACCCAATAAAGAAATCAGAGAAAACCAAGCTTTTTTCTATGACCTAAACACCAAGTACAATTATATCATCAATGACAAGAACCGCTTGTACGTATCAGGTTATTTTGGTCGGGATGTGTTCAAGTTTGGCAATGATTTTAAATTTTCCTGGGGAAATACGGCGGCCACGATTCGTTGGAACCACCTGTTTAACAGCAAGTTATTTTCTAATGTAAGTGCCATGTTTAGCGATTATAACTATCAGCTAAGGGTAGGCGCTGGTACTGGAAACTTTGATTGGTTGGCGGGAATCAGAAATTATCAACTTAAGAACGACTTAACCTGGTTTGCCAGCCCCAATTTTACCTTAGATTTTGGTGCCAGCGGGATTTTGTATGAATTTAATCCTGGACAGATGCGAATCAAAAATGGAACAGATGACATCAACATTACGCGCGAAAAAGCAGTAGAAGCTGCAGCTTATGTAAGTAGTGAGCATAAGTTGACCAGTGACCTTACGTTGACTTATGGGCTTCGTTATTCTATGTTTTTAACCTTGGGAGCTCGTGATGTGCGTACCTACCGAACTGATGCTCCTAAAACCAATGAAACAGTAACTGGAGTACGCAAATATGCTGACAATGAGCTTATTCAGACCTATCAGGGACTAGAGCCTCGCTTGGGTTTGCGTTGGCAACTCAACAATGTGAGTTCGGTTAAGGCGAGTTATGCCCGCAATCGCCAATACATTCACTTAATATCGAATACTACGGCACCCTTGCCGATTGATATCTGGAAGGCGTCTGATACCCACGTGCAACCCTTGATTAGCGATCAGGTGGCATTAGGGTACTTCCGTAACTTCTCTAACAACAGGTATGAGTTTTCGGCGGAGGTATATTATAAATACATGCAAAACCTGGTAGATTATAAGAATGGTGCTGACTTATTGCTCAACCAACACCTGGAAACTGAGTTGCTACGAGGGGATGGGCGAGCCTACGGTTTGGAACTGATGATGAAGAAAAACAAAGGCACATTTACAGGTTGGGTGAGCTATACCTTGGCTAGAACCGAACGCCTGGTAAATGGGCCATTTCCTGAGGAGCGTATCAACAATGGTCAATATTATCCAGCAGATTATGACAAAACCCACAACCTTACTTTTGTAGCCACCTATCAGGTAAATAAACGCCTGAGTTTTTCGGCCAATTTCCTTTATAGTACAGGGCGACCTTTTACGTTACCTGATGCCAAATATTTGTATGATAATCAAACAGTTATCGATTATTCGGGGCGTAACCAAAACCGAATTCCGGATAACCACCGCCTTGATTTGTCGGCTACCCTTAAGGGCAAAGGTAAGCCAGGGCGACGCTGGAAAGGAGAATGGGTGTTTTCTATTTATAATGTATATGCTCGACGCAATGCCTTCTCAATCTTTTTTGCGGGTGATGGTAGCGCTAATAATACCGCCCGAAGGTTGTCTATTTTAGGAACCATTGTACCCTCAGTTACTTACAATTTTACTTTTTAACCATTGCATATCATACAATCATGAAACAGACAAAATTGATCATTGCTATATTTTCTTTAATTTCTATGTTTGGGCTAAGTGCCTGTAACGATTCTTTCCCGATTGGGGACTTAGCCAATAATTCAGATCGTATTGTAGTGGAGGGTGTATTTACCAATGAAAACCGAGTGCAAACGATTTATATCTCGCGTACCTTGTCTTTTACGAAGGCATCTCCCGATGGAAACAGTTTTCCTCAACTGACAGGTGCACAAGTATCAGTAAGCGACAACCAAGGCAATACCTTCAACTTTATAGAGCAATCTCCTGGAGTGTATGCTACAAGTGGGCCAGTGCAAGGTGTAGTGGGGCGTTCTTATACTTTAACGATTGTGACCACAGATGGAAAACAATATGTATCTACTCCTGAGCAAATGCAGCAAGTTGCTCCTATCAAAGCAGTGGAAGTGGCTGATGGTGAGGAGGATAGTGGCTCTATTACTGACGTAGAAGACACAGGAAATGTTCTTAATTTGACCTTTGATGATCCGGCGGGAGTGAATAACTATTATCGTTGGTTCTGGAAAGAAAGCTCCGCCAATAATTTTGCGGCCATTGATTCTACCTATAATAATGCCTATGATGAAGATCGTTTTTTTGATGGTACTGAGGTTAAATTTGACCTTACGAATATAAAAAATGATACTCGCTTTATACAAGTTCACCAAACGGCCATTACAATTGGAGCCTACAATTTTTTGCAACAAATTGGTACACAACAAGCCAGCGGATTGGGGCCGTTTTCGCCCACACCGTCTCCGGTAAGAGGCAACATTACCAATAATAGTGATAGTAGAGATTTTGCTTTAGGCTATTTTATGGTAGCCAGTGTGGTTTCTACCAACGTGGAAATCACGCAATAAGAGTATGTTTAAATTTTGTCTTTGGAGATGAAAATGATGGGAAGTCAGTGATAATGAAGCACGTTCCTCGGCTTGTCGCACGCGTCAATCTAATGATGAATCTATTTGGACAAAATAAGATTTTAACTGACTGTTTTTGAGTACTTTACCTTGAATTACAGGGACTTCATTTCCGCCTTAGTACGTTGCCGTTAAAAACTTGAGAAACGAAGGCGTTAAAACAGATCACTGACTGAGGTACGAGGGAATGTTTGAGCTGTTTAGCCGTAGTGTAACAAG
>DMXI01000326.1 GCA_003483885.1 Microscillaceae bacterium | reverse complement strand
TTTTATTCGGTTACATCCCCCTGCGCCCCCTTCAAAGGGGGACTCTAATTGGTTTTTCTTAACGAAAAACGCATTATTGGACAGATATTTTTTGTTAAAATAGTTCTCTGAACACCCCTAATTATGAGTTATAAATTGATGAATTATTAATTGTATTGTGATGCATTGCGGAATTCGCTATCCTGAGCAGAGCCGATGGAACTAATCAATAATTAACAATCAAACATCAATAATCATATGAAGCCGAAGGCGAAACAATAGAGCAAATTAACCCCATGTCCCAATTATACAAGAGAATGATTTTCATATGCTGTTTCTTTGAGAAAAAAACAACTAATAACTATGAAAATCAACCCATTTCTCTTCCTGTATTTCTTTATTTGGAGCCAAGTCTTATTGGCTCAGCCGCCCCAATACACTGCGCAAGCTCCACAGCCCACTTTACTATCTAACCCATTGTATTTGGGCTATGGGCTAGACCTCCAAGGCAGTGATAACCTGATGATGTTACCCGAAAATCGCCTAAACCCAGACAGCCGTAAAATTGGCATTCACTTTATGCGATTAAAGGCCCAGCAACCCAGCAACTTGCCTCCAGTATTTTACCTCAGAGGTGGCCCAGGGGAAGCTGTTTATCCCGAAGAATTTTATAAATATTTTACTCGGAGTAACCATTCTAAAGCCTTGGCTTTTGAGGTAAAACAACTCAACAAAAAGCGGGATGTAATCTTGATGAGTCAGAGAGGAGCCAGTCGCTCTCCTGGGCTTCCTATGTTTCAGTTTAAGTACCAATATGAAACTGGCACCCAAACAGAGCCACTCAACCCAACAAAAGTTGGCCAAAAGCAGGCTAAGGCCTTGAAAAAAAGGTTGGCTCATTATAAAAAGCTAGGGGTAGATCCGGCCGGATACGACATTATAAACCTTACTGAAGACATAGAAGATGTTCGCAAGTATTATGGCTATGACAAAATCGCCCTGGTAGGCAATAGTTTCGGTTCTCAAACGGCTTTGGCTTATCACAAACGCTACCCAGCCCGAGTAGATCGTATGTTGCTATCGGCAGTAGAACCGCTCGACCACGCATATGACGATCCTCAAGGCGTTTGGCAGGTACTCGAGAGAGTAGCCAAGGAAGCCGAAAGTAATCCCACAATCAAAAATCAACTACCCAAGGTGGGCTTGCTCAATGCCGTGAAAACCATTGTACAACGTCTTGAAAAAGGTCCGATAAAAGTAACCCTGGATATCCCAGGCAAAAAATCCCAAACAGTGACGATTGGCGTACATGATTTTCAGTCTACCCTGTTGCATCCATTCTCGCGAGGCAGACGCAAACGATTGGAGTCTTGGCCAAAATACATTACCGAGTTATACAATGGCGATTATCGGGTATTGGCTTATGCGGCGCTGAAATATAGAGTAGGACGAGATTCAGATCACATTATGCCTATCCAAATGGACAATAGCCTGGGAATTAGCGCAAAACGTGAAAAAGTGTTGGATAACCAACCCGCGGTTCGTTGGCTGGGCGATGTCAATGCTCGTTACAAAAATACACGACAGGTAACTACTTCTCCCGTAGTCAATGATAATTTTCGTAAGCAAAACACAATTGAGGCTCCAGTATTGATGATTCACGGAGAAATGGATAGAAACACTCCTTTGGGAAACGCGCATTTTTTAATGCAGCACCTCAAA
Organism: Microscillaceae bacterium; assembly: GCA_003483885.1. GTDB lineage: Bacteria > Bacteroidota > Bacteroidia > Cytophagales > Microscillaceae > Microscilla. Next base: position 40,487 of record DMXI01000326.1, on the reverse strand, counting down.
AACGGCCATCTCGTCCAAACTGTTCGAGGCACCCATGGCAACAAATGGCAGTTGTTTCTAAAAGACAAAAAACTAGGGGCTAAAATTCTGCAATTTATGGAGGTAGATTTTGACAAAACTTCCTTTCAGAATTTCAAAAAAACGCTTCCTACTCAATATGTATTTCCGGCCTTGAAGTTTTTGCCCATTCAAGGGAAAACTTTGTACGAAAGTATTTGGGAGAGGTAAAAGTAAAGCCCTCAAGAAATTCAATTTTCCTGAGGGCTTTGTACTTTATTAAAGGTGATTATCCCCCACACGCTGCCTTGAATTTGTCAAACTCACTGGACTTATCGCCTTTGAAATATTTTTCACGATTTTTTTTACCACATGTTTATCTTTTGGTGGGCCTGACTCAAATCAATGGTTAACCTGATTTATATCATATAATTCTCGCCAAAAAGTTTGCTACTTGCCATCATCAAAGCAAAAGCAATAGCAACTAAAAATATAAATCACTAAAGATATGAAAAAAAGAGAACTAGTGGCCAAAATCATGACCGACAACCCAGTAACTATTACCTTGGAAGATTCTTTGATCGACGCCCAGAAGTTGATGGAAGATCGCAAGATTCGCCACTTACCCGTAGTAGACAATCAGCAAATCATTGGTATGGTGAGCTACACCGACTTAATGCGCGTAAATTTTGTAGACAACTACGGCAAAGGAAATGACAATGTCACTACTACCCTTTATAGCGTACTAAATGTAGAGCAAGTAATGGTGGAAGATTTGGTAACTATTAGCACCGAGACTACCATTCGGGAAGCCGCCGAAATCCTAAGCGAAAAAGAATTTCATGCCTTGCCAGTAGTAGATCACAACGGGCTGGCAGGTATCTTAACTACTACCGACTTGATTAAATATCTGTTAGAGCAATATAATTAGTCTTTCTATAAAGAAGATGTTTAAAATTATAATCTGAGCTAAAAAAGCGATTTTTACGCCCTGATTTTAGCAATTTTTGCGGCAATAGCTCTGGCTATTCCCTTAAAAATATGCTGCATCAGACCGAAAAACTCATCATTTTTAACCTCAAAGACAACATTTAAGCATCTTCTAAGATCTTTTGAGTCGCACAACTCAAATCCCAAACCGCTCGCCACTGACTCTTCCCAGTTGGCAGCGGTTTTTTGTTTTTGGAAAGATTTTGCCAAACAAAAAGCCCGTCTTTTGAACGAGCCTTCCTGTTGAGTTTTTCACGGTATATTTTTCATTCAAACGCCCGTATAGCTAAACGGACTCACCTCTCGCAATTCTGCCTTCACTGCTTCCGATACATCCAGTTGCTCTACAAAGGTTTTGATAGACTCCGACGTGATTTTTTCATTGGTACGGGTAAGTGCCTTTAGAGCTTCGTAAGGTTTAGGGTAGCCCTCCCGACGTAAAATCGTTTGAATAGCCTCCGCTACTACTGCCCAATTGGCCTCCAAATCGGCATTGATTGCCATTTGGTTTAATTGCAATTTGCCCAATCCTTTCAAAGTAGCTTTGATCGCAATCAGGGTATGCCCTACTGGAGTTCCCAGGTTTCGTAACACTGTAGAATCGGTCAAATCGCGTTGCAGACGAGAAATTGGCAACTTTTCAGATAAATGGGTAAAAATTGCATTGGCAATCCCCAAGTTTCCTTCTGAATTCTCAAAATCAATCGGGTTTACCTTATGCGGCATAGCCGAAGAACCTACTTCCCCTGCTTTTATTTTTTGGGTAAAATAATTCATAGAGATGTACTGCCACACATCGCGATCCAAATCAATTAAAATGGTGTTCAAGCGCTTAAAATTATCCAGCCAAGCCGCCAAATGATCATAATGCTCAATTTGAGTCGTAATCTGGCTACGCTGTAAGCCCAAAGAATCTACAAAAATATTGGCAAAAGACACCCACTCTACTTCAGGGTATGCCACTTGGTGGGCATTGAAGTTTCCAGTAGCACCACCAAACTTAGCCGCGTGTTTTAAGCTTTGTAAGAGTTTCAATTGCTGGTCTAAGCGATCTACAAAAACCATCAGTTCTTTGCCCAAACGCGTAGGCGACGCGGGTTGTCCGTGGGTACGAGCCAGCATCGGCACTTCGGTCCAACTCTTGGCCAGCTCTTCCAGCCGATCTCGCAGTTCATTCCAAAGTGGTAATACTGCTTGCTCGATGGCTTCTTTGAAAAGCAAAGGGATAGAGGTATTGTTGATATCTTGTGAGGTAAGTCCAAAGTGAACAAACTCTTTGACCTCTTGTAGCCCTAAGGCATCAAAACGCTGTTTGATAAAATACTCTACTGCCTTGATGTCGTGATTGGTGGTTTTTTCTATTTCTTTGATTTGTTCCGCATCTTCTACCGTAAACCCTTCATAGATTTTACGCAATTCAGGAAACAAAGCGGCATCTACCTCTTTTAATTGGGGCAAAGGTATTTCGCACAACGCGATGAAATATTCTACCTCCACCTGCACCCGATAGCGGATCAATCCAAACTCAGAAAAATAATTGGCCAAATCGCTTACCTTGTTGCGATAGCGTCCGTCAATAGGCGAAATAGCCGTTAATGTATTTAAATTCATATCCCACTCATAGTTAAAAGTCGCAAGATTATGTTGACTGTATATTTAAAGTAACCTCCATAAAAAACTTGCGCCTCATCCACAAAAGTCAAAATTATTCAATCTTCTTCATTTGGACAATCATAAGCTTTTTTAAATTGCCCCCATATTACAACTACTCAATACTTGATGATGGAAAACCTGGACTACTTTGACGACAACATGCAATACCTGGGCACCGATACCCGCAAAGCTGTGCATGCAAAAGGCTTATGGCACAAAACAATTCATTGCTGGGTGCTACGAAGAGGGACCGATGACCAACCAACACCAGATCATTATGTGGTATTTCAGCAACGCAGTGCCCAAAAGGAATTTAACCCATTGGTGTTGGATATTTCGGCAGCGGGGCATTATGCGGCAGGTGAAACGGATCAGGATGCCGCTCGGGAAATTGAGGAAGAACTTGGTTTTCAGGTAGATTTTCAAGCATTGATCTTTTTGGGTATTTTGCAAGAGGCCAACATTATCCCTGGCCAATATGAACAAACTGCCATTAACCGCGAATTTTGTTATACCTATTTTCTGGAAGACAATCGCCCACTAAACGAATATCAAATTCAGGAAGAAGAAGTAGCCGATATTATTCAAATACCCATTCAAGAAGGACTCAAACTATTTTCGGGAGAAAGCAAAACCGCCGCGGGATTAGACCGCCACGGTAAAGCTGCTACTTATCATCTAAAAGATTTCTTGCCCCGCAACCTGACATATTACCTTAAAATATTCATTATGGCGGAGCGCTACTTTGAAGGTAAAAAGCACTTGGCAATTTAACAATGGTCAATTATGAATTGATGAATTATTTCTGCTTTGCGCCACCAACTCCTCACTACAAACCAGAAAACTATAAAATAACAATTTATGTTCGCACATTTGCAAACAAGAGAAGCTAATGTTTGTAATTGGGCATTGGTAGCTAATGTAGCTTTAGCTCCTACTCCTCAATCCCTGTTCTCAATTACTAATTCCGCAAAACAATGCAACAATAGAAAAATTAATCACTCAATATTAAAATTTATAATTCATCATTGAGCAATTCATAATTCCTTAATGGCTTCATCTGCTTTGATTTTTGAGTAATTTTAGTACGCTTAATCCACCATTCGGCCACCAACCAAGTAACTACAAAACTGGCAGTAAGCTTGAAATCAAGGTACTGTAAACCTCCTATGCCAAACCCCAGATAGGTTACCGCCATGACTACCCGAAACACCGCAACGGCTAACCCTATAGCAAATACTCGTAGCATACAAGCGCGATGCTGTATCACTTGTCGCTGGCGAATGTGGTATACGCCTCGATAGGCATAGTATAAAAACGCCAAAGCAAAAAGTGTCATACTAATTTGCTCTCCGATGCCTCCCGTGGGAAACCAGTTCGTAATAACAATGGCCGAAATGCCAATGGGTACACAAGACAAGGCAAATACATACCCTGATAGACGATGAATCCTTGGAAACTTTCGCCTTACTTTAGGCATAAATTGAATAGGCCCCAACACCATAAAAAGCAAGCCAGGGACGACATGCATGAGCGTGGTAATTGGGTGTTTGGCAAACTCAGGACTATAAGATTTTGGATTGGGTGGCATTTGGTTTAAGGCTGCTAAAGCGCCCAAAACACATAAAAAAATCACCATTACCCAGCCAACAGATCGAGTAATTTTCAGAAAAGAATGAGATGAATGCATATGATATATTGAATCGTGATACTTTAAACCAAGAAGTCGTCTCGCCTTTTAATAATGAATTACAAACAACTCATTTTGACCGATAACTTCGAGATTTTTTATCGCCATAGCGCTGCTATGACTCAAAAAAATCGCTTTGTTATCGAACAAAAGCAGCTATTTTCAATAACATCCTAAAAGTCAAGATGACTTCTAAAAGCAAGTTTAAGCATCTACTTCTGGCCAATCGTCTCACCCTATAGGCATAGTCTCACCTAAGCATAAGCAACTGTTAATCAAGCCACTATAAATCATTACTTTTCTTATATTCCGAAGGGGTCATTCCTGTAAAACGCTTAAAAACCCGGTTAAATGAAGCCTTGGAACGGAAGCCACTCTCAAAGGCAATGGCCAACAAAGTGTAGTTTTGGAATTTTGGATCAGCCATTTTTTGCTTCACCTCCTCTACCCTATATAGATTCACAAAATCAAAAAAGTTTTTCTGAAGCTGTTCGTTCAATGCCTGTGATAAATGGTAGGCTGGTATATTGAGTTGAGCCGCCAACTGGTGCAGCGTCAGTTCGTCATTCAAATACAATTTTTGCTGTTGCATCAGTTGTTGAGCTGCTTGGGTATACTGTCGGGAGGTCTCAGCCTTCAGGCTTGACTTCTGATAACGAGTAGTTGTGGTCACATCCTCTTTGGGTACCAGTGGTTTGGCAGGACTCTGTTCTGGTTTTGCCATCACAATGTTTGAAAATATGTGAGTTTGTCTAAAACCAAAATACCCCAAGGCAAACACCCAAAGCAGCATGACGATACTTACCCCGCTTATTTTAACAGAGGACGAGGTGGTATCAGCAGGTAGTAGCGTAAGAATGAGAAATATGCAGATAAAAATCAAGAAAAAAGAGAGGGCACAATAGCGTAACCAGTTCAAATTGATCTTTTCATCATAAGAGAATGTTTGCACAATGTTTTGTTGGTGCACGCGCAATATCTTTAGATTATGTAAAGCATACCCTGCCGCCGAAATCGCAATCAAATAAGTAATACTTCGTATGTAAAATGGAACCTTGGCCGAAATGGCCATCAATCCTGAAGAAATATGCAGGTTCCAGGCAGGAAACCATACTTTGAATCCCATCCAAAGTAATACATAGAGTATATAAGGCGAAAAGTGTAGCACAAAAGTGCTGGCTTTCACCTTACGAGGCCGAATCAAACTTAAGGTATACAAATATAACAACGGGCCATAGCACATCGCCAGGGCATGTCCAATTACCCCGGGTATCCATCTATAGCGCCAAAACTGCCTGAGCGCTAATTCATAATAGGCCAAATGCAAGCCTATAACCAGTAGCCAGCCCAGCAAAATATAGTCTGGTTGCTTTTTGTCCTTCTTACTCGCTAATAATAAAGACAAAAAAACTGCTTGTACAATCCCAATCCAAAGCCATGTATTCATTGCTGTATTTTCGTTTCAAAAAGTGCCCTCAGTTTGGTTTAACACCAATTTAACAAGCAAAAATCCGTTTTACAGTTATATTTGATGTGAACTCATCTTGAGTTTTTTTATTACTTGCAAAATTGTCATTTTGCTCCTTGACTTCGCCTTTTTGTATCACCGTAGCGCTGCTATGCCTCAAAAAAAACGCTTTGCCAAAGAACAAAAGCACGATTTTTCACTGACATATTAAAACCCATGATGAGTTCATAGATACAATCTAAAAAAAATCATTATTCTTTATGAAGAAAATTTTATTTGTCCTGGCATTGCTTGTGGGCAGTTTTGCCATCCAGGCACAAGACTTCAAAAAAATAAAACTAGCTGATTTAGATAAAATTGTTCAACCCCAAGGTGACAAAATTTATGTCGTGAATTTCTGGGCTACCTGGTGCCGCCCCTGCATCAAAGAACTACCTTATTTTGAGCGACTTCAAAAAAAATATGCAGATAAAAATGTAAAAGTTATCTTGTTGGCAGTCGAAGATGCTGAACAAAAAGTAAAGATTTTTATTAAAAAGAAGAAAATACAGTCTCAAGTTTATTTACTCACCGATGCCAAAGCAGATCAGTGGGTTCCCAAGGTAGACAAAGACTGGGATGGTGCCATTCCAGTAACTTTATTTATCAATGGTAAAACCAAAAAACGGGAATTTCACATGGGTGATATGACCGAGGCTGAACTCAACAAAAAAGTAGAATCAATTGTAAAACAAACCAAGTAATACATCTTATGAAAAAGTTATCAATATTACTTTCATTGGCCTTTATGGTTTGCTTAACCCTAAGCACTCAAGCACAAGAAGGCATGTTGGGTAAGGTAATGAACGACCTACCTAAAATGAAAGACGCAACCAATGGTGGAAAAATGGTCTCTTTGGCCAACTTCAAAAAAGCCAAGGGTTTCATCTTGATTTTTACCTGCAACCACTGTCCTTTTTCTAAAGCTTACGAAGATCGCATTGTAGCTTTGGACAAAAAATACAAAAAACTAGGGTACCCAGTTATTGCAGTCAACCCAAATGATCCAATGAAATACCCTACTGATGGCTACGAAGCCATGGTAACTCGTGCCAAAGAAAAAGGCTTTACTTTTCCTTATTTGGTAGACAATACCTCTAATACTGCGCGTGACTATCAAGCTACTAAAACGCCTCATACCTACATCCTGAAAAAACAAGGAAACAAATACAAAGTAGTATATGTAGGAGCAATTGACGATAGTGCACGTGATGAGAGCAAAATTTCTGATAAATATGTAGAGAAAGCAATGGCTGACATTTTAAAAGGTAAAAATCCTTCTAAAAATTACAGCCGTGCGGTAGGTTGCTCTATCAAAATGAGACAATAAACCCTCTATTTATTCATAAAAAACGAGACTTTTTGCCGAGTCTCGTTTTTTTATTTCTAGAATCTACTATGATGTAATACTTTTGTAGGATTAAGTGCATCTTTGAAAAATAATGTATAAAAATGCACTATTTTTTTATTTTATTACTCAAGCACAATATTTATAAAAGTGTGATTTATTACCTTTTTAGCCTTACAACTTACGCTAACTTTTTTCAAACACTCTCTTTTCATAACACTTTCTTCTTCTCATTAAGCACCTCTTAAACAGTCTAACTCACTAAAAATCAAGTAAAAGAATATTTCCACTAGGTAAATTACCTATATTTATACAAAAAAAACCTATTACTTATATCTATTTTTTTTACTAGTATACTATAATACATATTCTTAGCAATTTTGTAACTATATGCTTTTACAATTTACAATGACTAATTTTTACATTTGTAATATTTAATAATTCTCCTTCAAAAAATGTAGGTCAATTTACTATATAGATAGGAGATTCATTCTAACAAAATAGTTAACTAGGTTAACCAAATTAGGAATATTACCTATTATCCATTTAATTTGTAAAAAGAAATTTAGTAAGAGACAGGAGCGACTTTCATCACCTTGATGTAGTTCGCCTGCACGAATAACAAAAAGGCTCCTGCAACGCTTTATACAACAAGCCAAAGACTCTTACTCACAACCATAGAAAATAGTTTGTGAGTTTATAAATATTAGTTTAACTGAATACCTGTTTGAGTCATAGATCGTATGACTTTTCCAGTTAAACTTTCAATTACATCATAGTTCGTAATCCAAAGTGGATTGGACGCTTTGCTCCAATTCACTTTTTTACTTTAGTACCACTTGCCTTTCTATTGCTCTCAAACTCTTCCTGAAAAGCTACTTCTCCATTAGCGCGATAATATCTCACATAATCTATTTCTCCATCGCCTATAAACCGATAACGCACCCCCACCATATTACCGAGGTTATACTTTAAGCGTTGTGTCCAGATCAATTGTTTATTCAAATAGATAAGCATCAGGTTGCGTTGGTTAATGACTTGTAGATGTTGCATCGTTGAAAAATCACACCCAAAACCTGATAAATCGTTGGTTGCTCCCTTCACCCGTTCTCCGTTGAGATACAGACCCAACTCTCCTACACACCCAGGAATAGCAAAAGGTAAAATAACGGCTCCTTTGGTACCCACCAGGCTTACTTTTACTTGCTGACAGATAAGCTTTCCGCTACGGAGGGTATGCCGAAAACCCGTTTCAAACGTAAAATCACTCCCAGACAACTGGCCAAAATCCTGAAAATAGCAATAATTCAACGTATGAGGTTTTTCAAACTGAGTAATCCTTTGGCGAATCCGCTCAGAAACCCGCAAGGTATTTTGTTTGATTAAATCATCGGCTAGCATATACTCAGGTTTGCCTTTGGGGCGGTCCAGAGCCGCTACCCAACCATCACTCTCAATAAACAAGTTTTGTTTTTTTAGGATTTTATCATTTACTACCAATTTGGCTCGATAAAACCCAGGATAATAATACATACAAGTGGCTTGTTGTTGCCCTGGTTGTACATCTATTCTTTTGGAAGGGTCCCAGGATTGTTGAATCTGAATTTTTTTGACCTTGGACTCATCTACACCAAAATCAAATACCACCGTATTGGGTAAGCCCTTACTTATCTTTTTGATACGGAAATGGGCTGTATTAGCAATCAAGCGAGCATTACTTTGTGCTGGAGGTTCAGCAGTTGACTTGTAATTATCAGGGCGATTTGTTAGAGCTATCAGCCCTCCTATGGTACCCAATATCAACACTATAATCAACAGCATTTTATAAGAAAAACGAAAGGTAGGATTACCACCCACTGATGAAGAATAAACTTGAGAGGTGGTGTTGCTATCAGTCTTGGTTTGTTTAAAGCTTCGCCAATCTTGATGCCCTAAAAATTGACTCAAGGCATCCAGGGTAGAAACTCGGGGCTGCGCATTGTATTGTACTTTGCCCAAGACCCGTTTGAGAGTAGTCACGCTCAGGTTTACCTGGGTGGCTTCCAAAATTGCCTCATTCAAGGTCTGAAAATCCTGGGTTGTCCATTGGCTGCTGTCACCCCAGCCACTTTTTTGCTCAATGGCTTTCCTAAGTTTTTTCAAATATATTTTATCATTATGTGTTTCCATATTTGCTTCTGGGGCCACGTTTTTACATTTGAACAGCTTTGAACAAGCTTGAATCGGGTTGTATGGGTATTTTCTTTCAGAAAAAATAGCTTGCACCAGTTTTTAAAATAAACCTATAAAATCCCATGAAAACAAATATTCTGTTATATCTCTTGTGTTGGATGACGTACACCGCTTATGCTCAAAACATAACCGTGCCCATGCAAGCTACCCACTGGACCGTCAAAGCCAATGAATCTACATTTACTACTTATCGGGGTAAACCCAGTTTATACCTCAAAAACGGCAGTGCCACCCCAAATAACGTGGACCTGAAAAATGGCATTATAGAGTTTGACATTGCTTTTTCACAAAAACGACAATTCAGTGGAGTCCATTTTCGCCTGCAACCTGACCTGATCAACTCTGAAGAGTTTTACTTGCGTCCCCATCAATCGGGCAACCCTGACGCTAACCAATATACGCCTGTGGTCAATGGATTGGCAGGTTGGCAGTTATATTATGGCAAGGGCCATTCTAAGGCTTTTAAATACAAATTTGATGAATGGATGCATGTTAAAATCATTTTTGTAGATGATCAGGCTGAGTTTTATGTAGAGGATATGAACCAGCCTTTGTTTAGAGCTTATGAACTGAAACATTCTCCCCGAAGTGGAGCTATTGCGTTTTCGTCTAGTTTACAGGGAGCCTATTTTGCCAATTTGAGCTATCAAAAAATAGCCCAGCCCCAGCTAAAGAGTACGCCTCTAAAACGTAAACCATTGGCTAAAGGCACCATTACTCAGTGGCAAGTGTCTAGTATATTTGCCGAATCGTCGTTGGAAAATGAATACCGTTTGTCAGCCAGCTTGAAATCATCGTTGCAATGGAAAAAACTGCCCACTGAGTTTACTGGATTAGCCAATTTGGCTCGGATAAATAAGATCAACAAGAAACAAAAGTTGAATACTGCCTTTGCCAGGGTAGTTATAGAGTCGGATCGGGCCCAAATCAAGAAGCTAGACTTGGGCTACAGCGATCGTATACGTGTGTATTGCAATGATCAACTGATGTACTCGGGCAGCAATAGGTTTCGTAGTAGAGACTATCGCTATTTGGGGACGATTGGGTATTTTGATACGGTGTATTTACCCTTAAAAAAAGGTAAAAATGAGATTTGGATGGCAGTTTCGGAAAACTTTGGTGGATGGGGTATCCAAGCAAAATTGAGCAACCTGGATGGCATAAAAGTGGAATAATTGGATAAAACATTGGGCGCTAAACGTAGATGTTTAGCACCCAATATTAAAAGTCTAAAAACTAAAGTTGAAGACGTTATTTATTCTTTACCGTCAGTTTTTTCAGTTTCTCCTTCTTTTTTCTCTCCGCCTTTAGCGTGCTCTGCTTTCATAGCATCATGATCTTTTTTCATTTGCTCATGATCAGTGCTCATTTTATCGTGATCTTTCTTAGCAGTTTCGTGATCTGTTTTCATTTGATTGTGCTCTTTTTCCATGGTAGCTTTGTCTACTTTGCCAGAAGCATGGTTCTTTACCAACTCAGTGTGCTTGGCCAACAATGCAGTGTGGGCATCAATCAGTTTTTTATGGGCATCGATCATTGTTTGGTGCTTGGCCTCCATGGCAGTGTGCGCAGAATCAGGGTTCTCACCCGCCATTTTTTTATGGTCTTCTACCATTTGGGTATGAAGCTTTTCCATCTCAGTATGGCTTTTTTCCATATCGGCGTGCTCCTTTTCCATCGTTTCATGGTCAGTCACCATCGCCTTATGTTCTGCTGTTTCAGCAGGATTACCGCCACCACAAGAAAATAGTACTGCACTAAAAACAAGGGTTAACATTAGATTAAAATATCGCATTTTCATCTGATTAATTTTTAAGATTATAAAATAGTAATGCAAGATTCCGTATTCTTTCTAACTTTTCAAAGTAAAACCCAAAAAAGCGTGCTCTTTTGAGAACACGCTTTTTTGTTGAATATTTCTTGATAGTTGTATGATACCTACATTACTTTACTGCAATTGGGTCAGCGTTTCCATCAGGATCACCGTTTACAGTTCCGTTAGTAGCCAAGTTGGTGTTACCTTTGAGCAATAACAAACCAGCTACGTGAGGACTAGCCATAGAAGTACCACTAATGCTACGGTATCCACCACCTCTCCAGGTAGAGTTTACGCTTACTCCAGGAGCACAGAAATCTACTGGGCTACCATAGTTAGAGAAAGAAGCAAAGTTATCGTTGATGTCCATAGCCGATACAGTCACTACATTGGCGTGATTGGTACGGGCAGGAGATACATTGTTTGCATTTTGGCTTTCGTTACCAGCAGCCAACGCTACCAATACACCTTGGTTACCCAAGTTTTTCACGGCATTGTCCAACGCAGTAGAAGTACCACCACCCAGGCTCATATTGGCTACATCACCTGCTGATGCATTGGCTGCTACGTAGTCTACACCGTCAATAATGTCAGAAGTAGAACCATTTCCGTTAGAACCCAATACTTTTACACCTACTACGGTAGCATCGTACGCTACTCCAACTACACCATCGCCATTGTTTTTAGCGGCAATTGTACCAGCTACGTGTGTTCCGTGACCATTACCATCATCTGGGTTTGTATCATCACCGATTCTCCAGATCCAGAAGTAAATACCTGCAAAAGAAATACTGCGGTTTACATCTACATTCAAATCTGGGTGGTCTAAGTCTACTCCAGTATCTATTACCCAAGCAGTTTTTCCAGCTCCACTGGCACTACCTACACGGCTGATTCCCCAAGGAACACTTTGGGCAAACATAGCAGCATTGCTCTTCTTTACCTTGTAGTTGATAGACAAGATACGATCTGGCTCTACAGAAGCTACTCTTGGATCATTCTTCAAAGCCTCAGCTTGTTCTTCTGAAAGCTTTGCTGTAAATCCTTGTAAAGCAGTTCCGTAAGCTTTGTAAATGTTCTTTTCAGATACGTTGAAGGCTGTCTTCAACATCTCAGCACTGTAATTTTTCACAGTTGCTTTTCTCGCCGAAAAACTTTGATTTGATAGATTTAAGCGGGTCCGCTGGCTTTTTAAAGTAACAATGAACATTCCGGGAATGGCATCTCCTGCCTTAAGTGAAGATGGGTTGACATTGATTTCTCCTACATTTTGAGGAGCTACTTCTTTTTGCTTATTACAGGCTGTAAAAAAAGTAACTGTAACCAGGGTAATAATTAGGTGTTTAAGTTTTAACATAAATAATAATAGTTAGTGTAATATGATAATTGGATCGTAATTGAAATAGCTATTTCACTAACAACATTATTGTTTATGTATATATATTGCAAATACAATAGGTATACAAAAAGTAAACAAAGGTATTTATTTGATCTCAAAAAAGTAAACTAGCTTCTAAAATTCATAAATTGACCGCTAGTCATTTTTATTGCATAAAAACCTGTTAGTCAAAATATTAACTCCAGAAGCCAGTATATTGTTGTAGTATAAAACTTTTTTCAAAAAGTGAACAAGCTGTTCTTTTTTTATTTGCAAGAAAATATACAGAGCCGCGTATTATCCCTCTAAAACATTGGTTTGCTCCCTAAATAATCTTGGTTGATATAAGCCAAAAACTCCTTTCGTACCTCCTTATCTTTAAACTTTCCACCATACTCTGCAGTCACTGTACTGCTCTCAGTATCCTGGATTCCTCGCGAAGCCACACAAAGATGTTTACTTTCTATCACCACTGCTACATCTTCGGTATCCAGACTTTGTTTCATTTCTTCAAAGATTTGACGAGAAAGGCGTTCTTGCACCTGAGGGCGTCGGGCAAAGTAATCTACAATCCGGTTGATTTTAGACAAGCCTATTACTTTGTCATTGGCAATATACCCTACATGAGCCTTGCCAATAATTGGTAAAAAGTGATGCTCACAAGAAGAATACAATGTAATATTCTTTTCTATCAGCATCTCGCCATATTGGTATTTATTCTCAAACACCTTGGCTTTAGGTTTATGCGCGGGATTTAGCCCTTTAAAAATCTCTTGAACGTACATTTTAGCCACTCTACCAGGTGTACCTCGTAGGCTGTCATCATTCAAGTCTAGTCCCAGGGTGTGCATAATTTTCCCAAAATATTCTTCTATAAGCTTTATCTTGGTGTCATCATCAAGCAAAAAAGCATCTTCTCGCAAAGGAGTATCATAAGAAGTAGCCATATGCAAATCTCCTATTTCATCGGCGTCTAATCCATTGAGCTTTTCTTGTATCATTTTGATTTATTTAGTGAATGAATTTCTAATTTTATGCAATATTGCTATTTTTGCAACAACGTTGCATTTAAAATTGTTCAATGATTACAAAAAACCTCACCCACAACCACTTTTTGTATACCAAGGAATGGGAATCGCTTGCCGAAATACAACATCCACAAAAGAACTTGGTGATTCTGGAACGTACCATTACGACTGATCTTCAGGATTTTCTTTTCTTATTACAAAAAGAATCACAAGTACCTACTATCCAGGAAACGCTCCCACTTCATCGTATCAAATCTACCTTTCAACAACACCTGCAAAAATTTTATCATCTCAATGTATATGGCTATCAGGCATTGATAGAAGATGTATACCAATTGGCCCAGCAATTTTCTCAGCTTGTGCAACAACGGACAATCAAGGTTTATTTTACTAAAATTGAAGATTCTATGTGCCGTCTTTTCCATACTGACGCCAATGAACTTCGATTATTGTGTACTTACTGGGGCAAAGGTACCCAATGGATAGACAATCAAAATATTCGCCCTATTACTCATGGTGCCAACTCTAATGCAGAACGAGTAAAAGATTTGTCTAAGGTGTTTAGTGTTAAACCGTATGACGTAGCCATTCTAAAGGGAGCCCTGCATGACCATATCGCCACCAACGCTCTGATGCACCGAAGCCCTCCTCTAGAAAAAAACGAATGCCGCTTGCTCCTCAGACTAGATATCGAGAGTACGATATAATACCAGCTAGCCTATATCCCGCTGATCAACTATTAGCTTTTGAACCAATGTAAAAATATTCGATATATGAAAAAACTTCCAGTAACGGTTTTAAGCGGCTTTTTGGGAGCCGGTAAAACCACTTTACTTAATCATGTACTGCACAACAAGGCAGGCTTGCGAGTAGCCGTGATTGTAAACGATATGAGCGAAGTAAATGTAGATGCCCGCTTGGTAAAAGAAGGCAATACGCTCTCTCGCACCGAAGAAAAACTAATAGAGATGAGCAATGGTTGTATTTGCTGCACTCTACGCGAAGATTTGATTGAGGAGGTAGGTAAACTCGCTCAAGAAGATCGCTTTGATTATTTATTGATAGAAAGTACGGGAATATCAGAACCCCTCCCTGTGGCTCAAAGCTTTTTCTTCGATAGTCCTGAACTGAAAGTAAATCTTTCGGAAATCAGTAGGCTCGATACGTTGGTTACGGTAGTAGATGCTTATAACTTTGCCCAAGATTTTAGCTCTCGTGATACTATTTTGGATCGGGAAATGAACGATGATCCCATGGACGATCGTACTATTGTAAATCTTCTAACTGACCAACTCGAGTTTGCCAATGTGATTATTCTTAACAAGGCTGATTTGGTAAACAAGGAGCAACTAGGTTCTTTGAAGGCAGTGATTCAGAAATTCAATCCTGAGGCAAAAATCATCGAAAGCACTTTTAGTAAAGTTGATTTAGATCAAATTCTGGACACAAAATTGTTTGACTTTGAGCGTACTTCGCAGTCTGCTGGTTGGATCAAAGAACTGGAACAAGAACACACCCCAGAAACGGAGGAATATGGCATCGGCTCATTTGTATTTCGTAGTAATCGGCCTTTTCACCCTGAGAGATTTTGGAAATATCTTACCAAAGACTTCTCTCCTAATATTATTCGCAGCAAAGGGTTATTTTGGATTGCTTCTCGTACCGATGATGCCTTGAATTGGTCACAAGCAGGGGCCTCATTAAGAGCCGAAAAAGCAGGTGTTTGGTGGGCCAGTGTGCCTTTGCAAGAACGGCTGCAATATCCGGGTTATGCCGAAAATATGGACTACCTGCAAGATAAGTGGGATGATACCTTTGGCGATCGTTTGAATGAAATGGTTTTTATTGGTCAGGATATGAACGAAGCCACTATTGTACAAGACCTCACTGATTGCTTATGTACCGATGAAGAAGTATCGGCCATGTGGGATGGTGCTTTTTTCCAGGACCCATTTCCTAAGTGGTAAAGCATATAATCCCATGAAAGATATGTTAAGAATAGCTTTCTGCCTTGTTTTACTAAGTGTTGCTCCAACGGTGTTGGGGCAACCTAAGCATGCCAGCATCATATCTTGGCAAAAAATACAGGTAAAAACCAGCTATTCTCAACTGAAAGGATTGCCTCGTTGGTATTATGACTCTACTTATTACGAGCGTTTTCGCCAAGATGAGCAAATCGAGTCTTTTCGTATTTTGTATAAGTCAGATACCGCACAAGTAGAGGGATTTTTGGTAAAGCCCAAAGCAGTGAAAGCTCGCCATCCTGTTATTGTATACAACAGAGGGGGCACTGGAAATTACGGTAAAATAACCGAGGTATGGTTGCCTGATTTTTATGATTTTGTAAAACAAGGGTTTGTAGTATTATTATCAAACACTCGCTTTACTGGCCAATACGGCTTGTATGACCAATTGGGAGGGGTAGATTTAAATGATGTAGAGTTACTGATTGACATTACTCGTTCACTACCTTATTGTGATCCTAACAATTATTTTATGCTGGGGCTTTCTCGTGGAGGGCAAATGACATATCAATTGCTCAAACGTCATAAATACCCCATAAATGCTGCCGCAGTGATCGCAGGGCCAGCCAACCTGGTACAAGGTATGCGTGATCGTCCTGAGTTTTTAAATGGCTGGAACGATGATACTACGGGTCGTTACCTCAATTACAAAGGATTAAAAAATATTTTGCCTAATTTTGCCCAAAACAAAGAGCAGTATTTACAAGACAGGTCCGCGGTGTATTGGGCCAAGCAAATCAACACTCCATTGTTATTGCTTCATTCTCGCCAAGATGGTTTTGTAAATGTGTCATCCACATTGGAACTGGCTGCTCGCCTTCAACAATATAAAAAACAATACCAGCTTATTATTTATAATGAAAAAAGCCACTCGTTGCCAGTGAGATATTTTCTGCAAAGAAATCAACAAATCATTCAGTGGTTTAAGAAATTCACAAAGTAATGTTACAGAATATGAACCCCAAAAACTGGTTATATATTTTACCAGTGGCACTTGCAGGTGTATTTTTGTTGGGAGCGCTGCCTCGATTCTTTCAACCCAATAATACTCCTTCTTTGACTAACAAAGGAGACTCTCTTACACACTCAGAAACCGAATCTACAGAAGAATTGTCTAAAGCTCAAAATACGGTCCCCAACGACAGTGTTTGCCCGGTAAACCCCACCGACACCATCGCCAAAGGAGACACACTTTGGAAGGCGTTTAAGCGAAAGCCTCAATCAAACGCCTGGAAAGCTTTTTTTGACATTAAGTATGAGCACAAAGGAGCCTATGGGTATTACCCAAAGTTTACAGCCAAGCATTGGCAATTTCACAACAAAGAAATTGAACTAATGGGTTATATGTACCCCCTGACTGAGGACAAAAAGCAGACTTTCTTTATGCTTTCATTCTATCCCATTCAGCAATGTTTTTTTTGTGGGGGAGCAGGGCCTGAGTCTATCGTAGAAGTCAATAGCACCAAGGGAATTCGCCTCAATAGTAAAAGAATTAAAGTAAAGGGTAAGCTTACGCTCAATACCAAAATTCCGGAGCGATTGTTTTACATTTTAGATAATGCAACACAAGTAAAATAGCAACATTAATGCTAATGCAACACAATTGCATATCGGCTTATTTTTTGTATATTTGTAGTATAAACTACACTATTCATTTTGCACTCTCATATGCAAGACCTGGGTTTTGACACAAACAAACTGCATAAACCCGGGTTTTTTATTACTCACCCACTTCATTGCATCAGTAATGCTGATGCAACGATATTGCATAAATAAATTTAACTATGTATATTTGTTTATGTCTTCTCTTCCAAAAAAACTCTATAAGCCTATGAGAAAAGTACTTCTCGTTTTGGGTGCCTGTATTGTGGTCGGAGCAAATATAGCTTTGATCACTGACCAAAAAATGTCTGAACTTTCAGTTGCTGAAGATGGTGTTTGGCTCAAACTCATGAAAATAAAATGGGTGGAGAAATACAATAAGAAATACAAAACCAAAATGCTTTACCCAAAATTCAGCAAAGCTACACAGGCTTTGAACGGTAAAACCATCATTATAGAAGGGCATTTGATTCCTACTGAAATGTATGCTGGCCGAGGAGAGTTTGTGGTAATATCTGCCTTACCATTCAAGAGCTGTTATTTCTGTGGAGGAGCTGGTCCAGAGAGTGTTATGGAAGTACACCTAAAGAGAAAACGTACGACCTTCCACTCAAGAAAAATCACTTTCAAGGGGCGTTTGGAACTTAATCATGATGACCCTGATCATTTGATTTATATTCTGAAAGACGCTGTGCAAGTGATTAAGTAACGTATTCGCAATAATTGCCTCGTTTGCTCTGCTACCTGAACTGTTGGACTTCGTTATTTTTCTTACCCATAACTATGGCTATGCGTGCGAAAAATGCCTTGCCCAACAATCCAGACATATGACCAAATCGGACACTTACTTTGAAAACGTTACTAAGTAACCCAAGCATTCATTCTATAAGTATATATTCGGCCTGTTTTTATGTGCATAAATTGCCATAAGACAGGCTTTTTTTTAAACCATATTTCTATGTTAGAAGCCAAAGATTTAACCAAAACCTATGGCAATAAAGTAGCTGTAGATCGTTTGAACCTGACCATTCAGCCAGGAGATATTTTTTGCTTATTGGGTGCCAATGGTGCTGGAAAAACCACGACCATTAACTTGTTTCTCAACTTTATTACCCCTACCGAAGGACAGATTTCTATCAAAGGGATTGATGTAGTGGCCAATCCATTAGAAACTAAAAAACACTTGGCCTACATTCCAGAAAATTTGATGCTGTACCCCAACCTCAATGGATTGGAAAATCTGGAATATTTCTCGGGATTGGCGGGTAAAAGCTTCAGCAGAGACGCTTTAGTGAATTTTTTGCTCGAAGCTGGTCTACAAGAGGACGCGCATAAAAAAAGGGTTAGTAAATACTCAAAAGGAATGCGCCAAAAAGTAGGGATTGCCATTGCTTTGGCCAAAAACGCCGAAGTATTGTTATTGGATGAGCCTACTTCGGGCCTTGACCCTAAGGCCAGTAATGAATTTGCCGCGTTGCTCCAAAAACTTAAGCAGCAGCAGGTAGCTACACTGATGGCTACTCATGACTTGTTCAGAGCCAAGGAAACAGGTACCCACATTGGTATCATGAAAGAAGGCCAACTGGTAGAGCAACTTACTACGCAGGAAATTGACCATTCTGACCTGGAAAAACTGTATTTGCAACACATGAATTAATCCTATCCAAACACACACAACTATGTTTAAATATTTTTTTATAAAAGAACTGAAAGAAACGCTAAGAGATGCCCGGTTTCAGGTAATGGGTGGTCTGGTATTTATTTTACTGATCACAGCTACACTGGTGGGCTACCGAGGGTTTGATCAATTGCAACAAATGCGCAAGCAGGCTCAACAACAGGTACGCCAGGAATGGGTGGGTCAAGGCAATAAACACCCTCACTCTGCGGCACATTATGGGCATATGGCCTTTAAACCCAAACCTACGCTTAGTTTTATGGATTTTGGTCTGGACTCTTTCACGGGGATGGTGGTATATATGGAGGCCCATAAACAAAACGATATTTTATATAGTCAGGCGCAAGATTCTACGAGTTTGATCCGCTTTGGGGAAATGACCATTGCCTTTGTATTACAAATGTTGATGCCTTTGCTCATTATCTTTCTGGTTTTTGCTTCAATTACCCGAGAACGAGAGGGAGGTACCCTCAAAATGATGGTTAGTCAGGGCGTATCGACTCGCAAGATTTTATTGTATAAAATTAGCAGCTATAGTTTCATTACGTTATTGCTGTTTCTGCCTGCTTTCTTGATTGCCAGCACTTTACTCTTCCGTCAATCGCATACCGCCTTGCAAACCCATCTTACTGGAAAGTTTTTCACCCTGCTAAGCGCTTACTGGGCCTACTTTATGATATTTATTGTATTGTCGGTGTTGATTTCGGCTTTTAGCAAGACCTCTAGAATGGCTTTGGTACAGTTGCTCGGGGTTTGGATTTTCTTTTGTATCCTCATGCCTAAGGCTACAGCCAATATCGCCGATAATTTATACACAGCTCCCGCCAAATATGAATTTGATGATGTCATTAAGAAAAAAGTAGAAGCAGGCATCGATGGACACAATCCGTCGGACAAACGTTTTGAAGCCTTGAAACAACAAACCTTGAAAAAATATGGAGTAGATTCTATTGCTAAGTTACCCATTAATTTTAGTGGTTTGGCTATGCAAGTAGGCGAAGAGTACACCGATCAGGTATACGACCAAGAGTTTAAAAAAGTCCAGCAGGTTTTTAAATCCCAAAACCGGGTTTCAGAAGTAGCCGGACTGATCAATCCTTTGTTAGCTATTCGTCAAGTATCTATGGGATTGGCTGGCACCGATTATCATCACCATGTGAAGTTTGCTACTGAAGCTGAAAACTATCGTCGCAAAATGGTAAAAATGGCCAACAACGACATGATGGTCAATCATAAGCCAGGCATTGCCTACAAGGATTACAAGGTAGGGCGTGGTTTTTGGGAAAGCCTCCCTCCTTTTCAATACAAAATGGCCTCGCTCAATGAGATTGTACAACAAAACCTGTGGGGCATAGCAGCCTTGTTGGTGTGGTTTCTGGGTGGCTTTGCTCTCATTTTGTATCGTAGTTCTTCTATCTCTATTGTATAAATCCTGTATACCCATGAAAAAACTATTATTGATTTATAAATTCGAATGGAAAAACCTGATTGCTAACCGAATCATGGTGCTTATATTTTTGCTATTAATCCTTAGTGGCTTGTATAGCATTTATTATGGCCAAACCGAAATAAAAAAACAAACCACACACATTGGTTATCTCAAGCAACAGGAGAAAGTAAGGTTAGATACCATTCTATACCGAATGAAAGCCGATACAAGCTTTAAGGCGAACAAAGCGGCGTTTCAACGGGCACAAAATCCAGCCCAACTCAATCGCTTTGTAAAAGCTTACGCCATCAATCCACCATCTCCGATGGCCAGTCTTTCGTTGGGGCAGCGCGACTTACAGCCCTACTATGTGCGCCTCGATGCTACAGGTTTTCATCAACAAATGAACACCAGTGAAATCAAAAACCCTCTCAAGCTTTTTACGGGCAATTTTGACCTGGCTTTTGTATTCATTTACTTGTTTCCACTGGTTATTATTTTGCTCACTTATGATATTTATTCCGCAGAAAAAGAACAGGGTACACTACCTTTGCTGGCTTCTCAGCCATTGAAAGTATCACAAGTAATGTGGATCAAGGTTTCTTTTAGGCTGTTGACTATTTTGGGCTTAGGACTATTACTTACCTTATTAGGAGTCGTTTTAAATGGCATTTCTATCGCCCATAATCTAGGTAAAATCAGTCAATGGATGGCAATTATTAGTGCTTATACCTTGTTTTGGTTTGCTTTGATGTATGGCATTATGGCACTCCGTAAAAGTTCGGCATTCAATGCCATTACTGGATTGGGTGCTTATTTAATGTTTACCTTAGTCTTTCCAGCTTTACTCAACATTTTTATCAATATTCAGGCACCACCTCCCGCCAAAAACGAGATGACCAACCTGATCAGAACCCGTTCTTCCAAGCAATGGGGTAATCCTAAAAGTTGGGTATTCAAGGATTTTTACCTAAAATATCCTCAATACAACGATGGTGATACCCTCAATTTTTACAAGTGGTTGTATGCAGGATACACTATCACCGATGAAAAGGCTCAGGAAGTCAACGGTCAATTTCACAGACAAATACAAAAACGAGAAGCTTTGGGCAAACAATGGCTATGGATTACCCCCGCAGTATTGGCCCAGGAAAAGCTCAATCAAGTAGCTCAAACTGGACATCGGGCCCAACAGCAATACCTACAAAAAGCGCAGGCGTTTCACGCCCAATTAAGGGATTTTTATTATCCTCGAATTTTTAAAAACAAAAAAGTAACCATCGAAGAGGTCAATAAAATTCCCCGTTATAGCACACAAGAGGTTAAGCGTAATTAGTTATTGCAACAGGGGTTATAATGCAACAAAAATTCTTTTGCAACATAATTGCATTTATAAAAAATTTTACTACCTTTGAACTGTGTAATATAACATCTTGTAAAATTCTCATAATTTTTAAGATTTGTGCAAAGAGGTTTTGGGTCGTCCAAGACCTTTTTTGTTTCGATACAGTCAGTAAAATCCTTTCTCTGTGATTAACGCATATTTAACAAGCCTAACCTGCAACAACGTTGCATATAACCCATCCTTTTTTTAAATTGCAACAACGTTGCATATACCATACACACATAACCATATACTCCGTCTTTTTAAAAGAAGGATCCTCTTAATTGAAACCATGTACCCATGAGAATCATTAGTTTAGCATTCGTTCTGCTATTATCAGCAGTTTCGTTTGCACAAGGCCAAAAAATTTTCGAGCCTCCTACTCCCAAAGAAAAACTCGTAATTGAAGCTACCGAAATTACCACCAACTTGAGTATTGATGGTAAACTGGACGAACCTGCCTGGCAACAGGCCAAAACCTATCAAAAATTTACACAAGTAGAGCCTTTACAAGGTAATCCTTCTCGGTTTGTAACTAAAATCAAGATACTTTATAATAAAAAATACCTTTATGTGGGGGCTTTTTGTGAGGATAGTCTAGGCAAAAAAGGGATACGGGTACCCAACTTGCAAAGAGATTTTTCCTGGGGAAGTGGCGATTTGTTTGGGGTAGTGATTGACGCTTTTAGAGACGAAAGAAATAGTGTTTCTTTTCAGACCAACCCCTACGGTGCTCGACGAGATATGCAGGTATTTGACAGCAACATATTTGACAACGATTGGGATGGCTTTTGGAAAGTGCGCACTACGCGCAACAAGCAGGGTTGGATCGCTGAAATGCGTATTCCCTGGGCGACTATTCGCTATCCCAAGGGAGATAATCAAGAGTGGGGAATTAACTTTGTACGTCGCGCTCGACGCGTCAATGAAATCTCAAGCTGGGCTCCTTATCCTCGGGCTTTTAACCCTTATCGTATGAGTTATGCAGGAGTTTTGAAAGGAATTAAGCCTCCTCCCCCCTCTACTAATGTTCGTATTCAGCCTTATGCTTTTGCCTCAGCCAATCGCACGGGTGACTCCACGGCCTTGTTTGACCAAAACAACTTGTTTACCAAAATGGGTGGAGAAATTAAATGGGCAATCAATCCCAGTACGGTGTTAGATTTTACCGTCAACACCGACTTTGCCCAAGCCGACGTGGACCGCCAAGTAGTGAACCTTACTCGCTTTTCGGTGTTTTTGCCCGAACGCAGGCAGTTTTTCCTCGAAAATGCCAGCCTATTTGCCGCAGGTAGCAACGATCACGTGCAACCCTTTTTTAGCCGATCTATTGGTTTAGACAATAATGGCAATCCTATTCCAATAGATGCTGGATTGCGCCTGACTCACCGTAGTACCAAGCGTAGTATGGGTACAATGCTGGTACGCCAACGAGGCCTGGGTAATAGCCCCGCGGCTAATTTTGGGGTATTGCGGTATGTACAAAACTTTGGAAAGCAAAATCGCCTGGGCGGAATGCTTACTGGCCGTTATGATGAATCTATCCCGGAAAGTGGCGTAGAAGATCGTTATAACTTTACAGGCACTATAGATGGCTTCTTTCGCTTTAGCCGCCCTTTATCCTGGCAGTTTTATGTAACAGGCTCAGAGACGAAGGGGCAAAATAGCCAAGGTTGGGCAGGATACTCTAGTATACGATACCAGAGCAATCAGTGGTATTTGTATTATGATTACCAGTTTATAGAGAAAAATTATGAATCTACAATGGGTTTCATCCGCCGAAGAAACTATATGGCGAATAGTGCTGGGGGCTACGCGATTTTGCGCCCAAGTTGGAAACCTAAATTTATTCGCTCTTATGAACCAGGCGTTTTCGCCACGATTATCCATCGCAACGAGGATCGCCAGTTTTTGGAAGGTTCGGCTACTTTTTTCCCTATTTGGATATTGTTTCAGGACGGAGGCAGATTTGTAGGGGAAATAGAACCCACCCGACAAAATTTACTCAATACTTTCAGCCCACTGGCGGTGAGTATTGCCCCTGGTGAGTACGACTATATTCGCTATCGTCTCACATACACTTCTGATGTTTCCAAAAAATTCTCGTTTCGTCTCCGCTATGAGACTGGTAACTTTTTTGACGGCAAACTGGATAATTATCAAGTAAGGCTTACTACGGCTCCTATTCCGCACACCTACCTTTCGGTCAATTATCAATATAACAACGCCCGGCAGCTAGGAGAAAGCCAAGAAGACAAAGAAGCCCATTTGATTAGTCCAGAGCTACGGCTTGCGCTAAACGCCCGAGTACAGCTCAACGCTTTTTATCAATACAACTCTTTATCCGAGTTTGCCAATTGGAATATCCGTTTTTCTTGGGAGTTTCAACCTTTATCGTTCATTTATTTGGTGTTTAACGATACACGCAACCAGGGAATTGATCCCAGGCAAGAAGCTCAGCAAGTAATCGGTAAAATTACTTAT
Organism: Microscillaceae bacterium; assembly: GCA_003483885.1. Classification (GTDB taxonomy): domain Bacteria; phylum Bacteroidota; class Bacteroidia; order Cytophagales; family Microscillaceae; genus Microscilla. The sequence goes on along the minus strand of DMXI01000326.1, from coordinate 16,247 downwards.
CTAAAGCAATTTTAGTTAAGTTTTGGAATTGTAACTATAATTGTGACTAACCTGAATAGCTATGTTATTCAGGTTTTTATTTTAATACTTTCTCGATCGCTAAGACAATGCGATTCAAATCGGCTTCGGTTAAACTAGAACCAGAAGGTAAGCACAATCCTCGGCTAAATAAATCTTCTGCCACTTGTTCGCCATAATATGGAGTACCCTCAAATAAGGGTTGCAAATGCATAGGTTTCCACAAGGGGCGAGACTCAATGTTTTCGGCTTCCAGTGCCAGGCGAATAGTTTCAGGGGTAATTTTGGGATTGAGTATATTTAAGAGTATACCAGTGAGCCAACGGTTTGAAAAGGTGCCTTCAATTTCAGGTTGAAAACTCACTTTATCCTTGGATAAATGTGTGTGATAAAATTCAAATATTTCGCGACGACGGGTTACTCGTACTTCCAGATGTTCCATTTGCCCTACGCCAATCGCGGCCAAGACATTGCTTAGACGATAATTATAGCCTACTTCACGGTGCTCATAATGTGTGGCTTTTTCTTTGGCTTGAGTAGCCCAAAACACTGCTTTTTGAGCTTGTGCCGCTTCTTTTGTAATCAATGCCCCTCCTGCCGAAGTAGTGATAATCTTGTTGCCATTAAAAGAGATAACACCTACATCTCCCCAAGTACCTACTTTTTGACCTTGGTAGCTGCTTCCCAAAGCCTCTGCGGCATCTTCTATCAGGGGAATCTCATATTTCTGAGCAATGGCTTGTATCGTCGTTAGCTGGGCGGGCTGTCCGTACAAATGGACTACTATGATGGCCTTTGGTTTTTTGGATATTTTGATCCGATGCTGAATGGCTTTTTCTAATTGAATGGGGCACATATTCCAGGTGTTGGGCTCACTATCTACCAAAACGGGAGTGGCTTGCTGGTACAACACTGGATTGACTGTAGCTACAAAAGTCAACGTAGGGCAAATGACTTCATCTCCGGCTTCTACGCCTAATAACTTGAGGGCTAAGTGCAGTGCTGACGTACCCGAATTAAGCGCTACTATGGACCTTCGGTGTAAATAATCACTCAGTGCTTGCTCAAAAGCCTGCAATTGAGGGCCCGCGGGTGCTACCCAGTTTTGGAACAAGGCTTCTTGTATCAGTTCCAATTCTACTTGACTCAAATGAGGTGGGGAAAGATGTATGCGCTTATGTTTGTCCTTTTTGTTCATGACATCCTGATCAGACACAAATATGCACAACTAATTATATCCGTTAAACTTTTCGGGCAAAACATCGCCATCATTTTTACGAAAAACCTTCAAAAAGGTAAGCCATAAAATCCTGATATCCAGCCAAAACGATCGATTTTCTACGTACCACAAGTCCAGCTCAAATTTTTCTTGCCAACTCAACGAATCCCGTCCATTTACCTGAGCCCAGCCTGTAATACCAGGCTTTACTTCATGTCGCCTTAGTTGACGTTTGCTGTATAGTGGTAAATATTCGGGCAACAACGGGCGAGGACCTACCAATCGCATCTCTCCTTTGAGGATATTGATCAATTGGGGGATTTCATCTATCGAGGTTTTTCTCAAAAAATTTCCCCAATGAGTGAGGCGCTGGGCATCGGGCAAAAGCTCCCCATTTTCGTCCCGTAAGTCTCGCATTGTTTTAAACTTGATAATCTTGAAAGGACGATTTTGGTAACCAATACGTTCTTGCAGAAAAAATATTCGGGAAAACATCTGTCCTAATATTACATTGTTCTATTGTTGCATTGCTCTATTGTTGCATTGCTCTATTGTTGCATTGCTCTATTGTTGCATTGCTCTATTGTTGCGCGATGCGTCGCGAAACAATAGAAACATTAACCATTCACCACTAATCATGAACCATTAAATTTATAATTCATCAATTCATAATTGATCATTCACCACTTCTCCCCCTTTTAATTGAATAATGCGTTGGGTCTTTTGGGCCAGCTCCAAGTCGTGGGTTACCAGTACCAAGGTAGTCCCTGCTTCTTTGTTCAAATCAAATAACAGTTTCTCTACTTTGAGGCTGGTTTCTTCATCGAGGTTTCCAGTAGGTTCATCGGCAAACAAAATTTTAGGGCTATTAGAAAACGCCCTGGCCAACGATACCCGCTGCTGTTCTCCACCCGATAGCTGGGTAGGATAATGGTGATGGCGTTCGTCTAACCCTACTTTTTCCAGCAATTCCAGTGCTCGTTTTTTCACATTTTTTTCTTTTCTCAACTCTAAGGGTACCATCACGTTTTCCAACGCAGTAAGGGTAGGAATGAGTTGAAAGTTTTGGAATATAAATCCTACGTGCAGGTTGCGTACTGCAGCTCGTTCGTCTTCGCTTAGATGATCTAAGGCTACCCCATTTAAAATCACGCTTCCGGCACTGGCTCGGTCTAGCCCAGCACAAAGCCCTAGCAAGGTGGTTTTGCCACTGCCTGAAGGCCCCACAATAGAGAAGGTGTCACCTGCTTCTAAATTAAAACTAACATTGCGTAATACGGTGAGGTTTTTGGCCCCACTACGGTACGATTTACTCAAACTATCCACTTGTAATATGCTAGACATGCACTAATTGTTATATGGTTCTATAGTTAGCCTTTGCCAACCTCTTTCTTAAACATGTTTAATAAACTATTCATTCCCAAAGAAAGTTAATCAATCCTCAAAAATGGCCACGACTCTGGCAGGGGATGCCGAAGCACCTTTAATTTTGAGTGGAAAAACGGCCACTTTGAATCCATTGGGTGGCAATACCGAAAGATTCGTCAATTGTTCCATATGGCAATATTCTTTTTCTTGTCCTACCAAATGGGCCTGCCAAAACAGATCTGGATTACCGGTACGTTTAGCTTCTTTCACTAAATAACGTAACGGTAAATCCCAACCCCATTGGTCAATTCCCATTACTTTGATGCCTTGGTCAATCAACCATTCGGTGGCAGCTTTGCTCATTCCTGTGCCCCGATCTACAAATTCGGCTCCCTTGTATTGATCCCGATCGGTACGAATCAACACAATGTTTCCAGGCTTGAGAGTGATATTATTCTTTTGCAAGTCGGCTTGAATATCTACCACCGTGATTTCCTCAAAATCGGGTTTTTTGCTCATATCAATCACCACTCCATCGCCATAGCACCAGTCCAGTGGCACCTGATCAATGGTTTTGGCGGGTTGTCCGGCTACGGTAGGGCTATAGTGCCAGGGCGCATCTATGTGGGTAGACGAATGTACGCCCATTTTTTTAATAGCATCGTCGGCCCAGCCTACAAAATCTTTGGGGAAGAGTTTTTTGGGTAATTTCAAAAAATATCGAATGAGCACAAATGCTTTACGATGAGGCTTATGCTTGATTTTGATGCGCATAAACCAAGGATCTTCTTTCTTAAATTCTACAGTTTTGGATAAGTCTACAATTCGAGCCATAGGTGATTAGTTATCGTTTTGTAATTTTTGAGGTTAAGATAACGGGTTTTGATAGCTTCCCCAAAAGCTGGTGCTCTGGGCACTGGTGAGAAACCTACTTGATTTGTAGCCAAATGGCCAGTCCTACAAAAAACAGGTTCATAAAAATTGCAGAAAGCAGATTCAAGCGCATCGTATATTTAAAGTTGGCTTGTTGGGCATCTTTGAGTACTTTTAGAAACCACCAACCAAAAAACAATACTACGGGTAATAAAGTAGTTACAAACACCAAGGCTGTATTCAAAGAAAAATATTGGGTAAAATACCATACATAGCCCCCTGTAGCCAGTCCAAAAGCAGCACCAGTAAATAAAAATGTCCCTCGAATGCCCAACATTCGGCTAATGGTCATATCGCCTCGTCGGGCATCTTCTTCGTGCTGGTAGATTTGGGTCATCGGATAAGAACCTAGCAAAAGTACAGTGCTTAAGATCGCTCCATACAAAACTTTACCCTCCAGGAGTTTTTCTAAGCTTACCTGAGCCACTCCCTGATATACCATCAAAAAAGTAAAAGCACCTTGAAACACCCCTACTGTAATCCACCCGAGGAGGGGCATTTTCTTCAGGCGAACGGCATCGTTGCTGTAGGCCTTGGATACTAATCCGTATAAGAGAATTCCAATAGTAAATTCAATACTTACCAACAGGCTCAATATCAGTGCAATACCATCTATCATGAGTGAGGTATACAATAACTCTTTACTTACCGGTGGTGGTTTTTCAAGTCCACCAATACTGTCTTCATCTTTGTCATAGTAGGAGTTATAACCATTGCTGGCAGGATATACCATCAAGTGTAAAATCACAAAAACCAGCGTCAATCTCCACCAATCGCCAGAATAGCCTACTCCAGCGGCAAAACAAAATACAGGCATTAAGAAAAAAGAAAAGGGAAATCTTAAATGTAATAAGGTGGATTTAGAGAGAGTCATATCAATGAAAAACTAAAAATGAAAAGTGAAAAATGGCGCAAAGCGGAGATTAGTCCATAGTTAGGAGTTCGTAGTTTCTTTAGTCCACAGTCAACGGTCCATAGTCCATAGTTTTGCGATGCATCACAGAATACGTTGTCCTGAGCATAAATCCCGATTTTTCATAGGGTAATAGAACAATGTAACAATCAGCCGAAGGCGAAACACTTATCCTGAGCGCAGCCGAAGGAACTAACAATAGAACAATAAGTTGTAAATCCCGGTTTTTACCGGGGCGCAGCGGAACAATGCAACAATCAGCCGAAGGCGAAACACTTGTCCTGAGCGCAGCCGAAGGAACTAACAATAGAACAATAAGTTGTAAATCCCGGTTTTTACCGGGGCGCAGCGGAACAATCAGCCGAAGGCGAAGCAATGAAACAATAGAAAAATAAATCACTTCACGTCTTTCCAAAATGGAATATACGCATATATTTCGTCTTTCATACCAAAGCGTTTGAGTTCAGCTAGAGCTGCTTTGGTGGCTACATTGAGTTTTACTTCTACAATATGCTCGGTTGGTGCTAACTGGTCAATTGGAATAAACGCTAAAATACCTTCTTCATTGGTTTTGGGGTGTTTGTAATACCGCCATTTGATCGTATTGACCAGGGCATCGTCAATGTATACTTCATAAAAATTACGGTAACAATTGAGCATTTTCCGTTGTTCCAAAGTCTTTACTATACTTCTCGCCTTCTCTGCGCAATCCATATCCATCAAACGCTCTATGATTTTTTGATGCACAATGAACAACTTTAGGTATTTCTCCTGTACAATGTCAGATTGTATAGACACGTGTTGTACCATATCGCCATCCTTTCGGGTATTGTCATATTGGCGCGTATCAAATTTCAAGCGGTCTACCTTAAGTCCTAAGTAGGCTTTAGTATCCAAACTATTGAAAGACAAAGCGGGCATCAAATTATTTCCTCCAAAAGAAAGTTGAGTAATGACCAAAGCAATGATCATATACGCCGCAATACCAGTGGCCAATAGCCACTTTCGCCTAATATTGGTCACCAAAGTATAATAGGCGCTGCGATATAGAAAAGACAGGGTAAGTATAGAAAATAACCAATATATCGGGTAATACAATTTGGCAATCTTTTTTTGCCGTTTGATGAAACCCATCGTCAGAAAATCTACGGCATAGATAAACCCAAAAAACAGTAATATATAAGAGCTTATACGAATAATGGCATAGATGGTAGGCCCTAGCTCCAACAGGCTAGAATTGGGAGTAATGACGATAAGCGTGGCCAATACACTGATAATGAGTGAGAAAAAAAGGAATGACAAGAAAAACATGATGCTACTCGCCGACTCCATCCACACCACCAAATCTACCGAGGTATCGATCAAGCGGTTTACCCGACGTTTAAAAGGTGGGGCATAGTGCTCTAATTTTTCGGTTTGAATTCCTTTGGGGAAGACGTAGCTCAAACAAACAGAGGCTACCCAAAAACCACGCAATGCCAAATGCAGTCCAAAACCAAAAATAAGGGCATTAAGTGCGGCTACCAAGAAGTTGGCAATGATGACTGGCTCGATATAACCAGTTGTTTGCAGCAATAAAAAGCTTTGTCGCTGAATCACTCCCGTGATTTGAACAAGGGTAAAAATTATCCCACCAGAAATGAACAATTCTGGCTCCCAGCTTTTGTTCTGTATGTCGGTTAACCAATCGGGTTTTTTATGTTTTTCGCTCATGGTGCTTTGAGTAGCAAGGTGGTACTATATCCCGAATATAACCTGTTTTATCAAAACTTGAACACAGTTCTAGAAATAGATTTCGGTATCGGGCAAACGCTCTTTAATTTTCGCTTGTTCGTCGTCAGAAAATAGGTTGTTTTGGGCATACAAATACTTCAGTTGGGTTAACTGGCCTATTTCTTCAGGCAGCTGGGTAATTTGGTTGTTGTCAATGTATAAATCTTCCAGATTTTGTAGGTTCCCAATTTCTTCGGGTAAGCGCTTGAGCTGATTGTTTTGTAAATACAATACCTCTAGCTGGGTCAATTCTCCAATGCCAATGGGTAAAGAAATCAACTGATTGTACGAAAGCACCAACTCTCTCAAATTCAACAAGTTCCCAATTTCTTCAGGAAGCGTCAACAGCTCATTATTGTCTAAATATAAGTTACGCAAACTCACCAATTGTCCTATTTCGGTCGGCAATTGTTTCAACTGATTATCGTAAAGATAGAGGTTTTCTAATTCTAACAATTGACCTATATCGGCAGGAAGTGACACCAATTGATTGGTACCCAGCCAAAGTTCTTTGAGCCCTTTGAGCTCGATGAGTTCGAGAGGTAATTCGCTTAATTGGTTATTGCGTAGGTTGACTTCTTGTAACTCGGTAAGTTGGGTAATTTCTTTGGGTAAGTGGCTCAATTGGTTATCGCTCAGATTGAGCACTTCAAGCCCCTGGAGCGCACAGATTTCTTTGGGCAGACGAGTAAGGTTGAAATGCTTCAAAAACAGTTGATTACCACGATAATAAGGCTCTAAAATTTCTTCGGCGGGAGCGGTTTTATTTTCTAAACAAAACCGAATGCCTTTGCCTAACAGCTGGAGCACAGTATTGCCCATTTCGACTTTATCTATAGGGGCTTTTTCAGAAATAATATCCAAAAAATCAGAGATTTCTTCTTCGTCTACGTGACTGTACAAATAACGCCATTCAGGCTCGGTAGCCTTATAAAATTCTGCTGGAGCCAGTTGTTTATACAACTTTTTTGCCTTTTCGCGAATGATACGATCGCCATGAAACAACGACAAAGCAAAAATATGGGTCAGCAACTTATTGGACATTTCTGCCCCTTGCAACAACAGGAACACTAATTCCAGGTTGCTTTCGTCGCTGCTTTCCAGCAATTTTTTAATTTGTGGTAATGCCTGATAATAGTCCCCTAAATCCTGTGGCTCTTCCATAAGTAGTATTGTTATTGAAGCCGTCTCGACTCTCGGCCCCTGTTTTGAGAATATATAGGCAATACATGTTCCAAATAACCACGGAAGCGTATCTTTTTAGGAAGAGACTTTCTTACAGGAGGCTTGGGGCTTGATAGCCAAAGTATTAGTTAAGCTACTCCCCAGGTTTTTTACCAGTTATCGGCAATAAATAGCTCTTTTTCCATATCGTCAGCGGCTGCCCCTACTATTTCTATGATAGACTTGAGGTTTTGAGGTGATTCTTGAGCTTTTACCTTGGCGTTGAACAAAATATGATACTGGGCATCTTCATAGATTAACTCCCAGGCACCCAGCTTCTTACGGCTATTGTCAAACAGTACTTTGGCCAACATGTATTCAGGGGGGCGTTTATCAGATTTATAAATGACTGAATACACCTCCCGTATTTCCATTTGGTCGTACCAATCGGTAACCGAACGAATGTACAGGGTTTGAGAGCGATTATTTTTGGAAACAGGATAGATAAACTTGATAGTGCCGTCTTGGGCAACTTCGTATTGATACTTAAGGGTGGCTAATTTGTCTACCACTCTTTTATCAACTTTGGGTGCAGACTTGTATATAACTTGTGACCACAAATAAGGAGACAATAGTATACACGCCATGCAAAATATAATTGTCCGGGATGCCTGCATTTACTTTTTGTATTTTATCAAAATAACAACAATGTTTTTCTAAAATCTTTAGAGATGATCTTGCTAAATTAACGTTATTTTTTTTGAAATAATAAAATGCCAGAGGCTATTCCCTTGTAAATCTGCACACTACACGCTTCTTTTTATATTTTTTTGATAACAAAATGAACAAGCCTCCTTGCAAACACTTGCCTTATTTTCTTTGTTAATCGAACGTTAAGCCAATTTTTATTTTTGAAATACTCCTTTATTTAGGTATTTTTAGTAGGAACGTTTTGTGTTCTCTACACCAATTTTTATGTCAAACCATATACCCATGTCCCACAAAATTTTTAGCACTTTTTGCCTTATTTTATTTCTTAGTATCAATGCTTTAGGGCAGGAGTTTCATACCATCGAAAACGCCGTTAGAATGGATAATGGCTGTATTATGCTTACCGCCGATAAACCTTACCAACGCGGCATTGCCTATTGTAAAACCAAGCTTGATTTGTCGAAGTATTTTGAGATTGAGTTTGATATTTTTCTGGGAGATAAAAACGAGCTGGGTGCCGACGGAATCACCTTTGTGATTCATAATGACGTGCGCGGATTTAGAGCTATAGGAACTTGGGGAGAATGCATGGGGTATGGTCGCTGGAATCGGGGGTATTATGGGGGCAATTATATTGCTCCTTCTATTGCGGTGGAGTTTGATACTTACCAAAACTATCGCCAAAACGACCCAGCCTGTGACCATGTGGCTTACCTGGAAAATGGCACCAACTACCACACAGTATATTACAACAACAAGGATGCAAAGTTTAACCTGGAAGATGGGGCTTTGCATAACTTTCGTTTTCGCTGGGAACCACAAATCAAAAAAGTAACGGTGTACCTGGATAATGTAATTGTACACCAAGGCACCCGCGACTTGATCAAGGATGTGTTTCAAGGAAAAACGCAGGCCATTTGGGGGTTTACGGCCTCTACCGGAAACAAGCATAATTTGCAGTTTTTCTGCCTTAGACGATGGGCTACGGCCAAACCCAGTACCAAAAGTGCTTCGCAATCTACCTCAGTAAGGTAGTGCCAAATTTCTCTGGAAAGCGTTGAATCGTGATAAAATTATCTCTACTTTTATAACTTCAACATTCTCCAAAAACTTATGAAAAAATCGTATTTGGCATTAGTATGTGGGATGATCTTCCTGTTGACCTCTTGTAACACGAACCCCATCCAGCAAAAATGGAAAGTAGCCGATGTCAAAATTCCTGATGTAAAAGGCTTGATAAAATTAGCCCCCATGATTATGGGTTCCTCTAAACTATCGCAATTGGTTCCTGCGGGATTATTGAAAGAAGGGAATACTACCAAGGTAATTGTTGAGATTCTCAAACAAGCTACTTTTGAGTTCAAAAGTGGTAATAAATGTGCTGTAAACCTGTTTGGAAAAGATGCGACTGGCACCTACCGATTAAGCGAAGATAAAAAAACATTGACGATCAACTCTGATGATCTAAAGCTAGGTAACAAAATGGATATCAAAGAAATGAGCGCGAGCAAACTTTCTTTTGACATGCACCTTGGCGGACAAGTGATCACGTTTATGTTGCAACCAGAGTAATTTTTTGATGATTAATTATTGATTATCGATGGGTTCAATTTATAATCAATAATTAATCATTTATAATCACTTTTCTCACTCACCCTTGTTTTCTCAGGCCCATTCTCCAGTATAAGGATCATAGCTACACTTTGCGGGCTTTCCGTACTTGCGCTCACCTTTGGTATACCCTCGGCAATCGGTGCAAATGTATCTAAACTCACAATCACGACATACCTCTACCTCATCTTTGGTAATGCCCCAGGGCTGTTTGAAATCTTCTTGTTGTACCACTTCTAGCAACGATTGCTCAGTAATGTGTCCAAAGCTTTTGGGCATAGAGGGGCAGTTTTTGATGTTTCCAGCTTTGTCTACTGAGATTTTTCGATGTAAACAAGAATTATAATGTTGCGCTTCGCTAAACGTGGGTAGGTTCAACGAAAAATAAAGCGGCGAAATTTGCCCACAATGGGTTTCATCGTCAATGGCCTGTTGTAAACAAATGATTTGGCAATGCCCTTCTTGCGACGATTGAATTACTTGATTTTTGGGGCTGGTATGTAACACCAACGATACCAAACGGCCGTATTGCTGTGGCAGTTGATAATATTGCGACACATATGCTTCAGCATATTTCAACAACAGCTCTACCGACTTAATACGGCGCAGGTTCAATTGCCCTAACATTTGGTGTAGTTGCTCAGGATTCATTTCTGTATAGCACCTGATTTGTAGGTCCTTACATCCTAAGAATTCCAACTGGTCAAAGATGCTTTCATAATTGTGGTTGGAGTATTGGTCTACATCTAGTATGGCATTGGTAATGCTACTAGCCGATTGATAGGTTAAGTCTAAAGCAGGAAACCGCTCGGGATGATCGGTCCAGAAACCATATTCGTGTGCAGTGAGAAACTCAAAATATTCGTCCAGGGTTTCGTGGTCTTCAACTGGATGCTGAGCTTTAATAGCCGATACATCACAGGGGTGGTGTTGAGTCAAAACATGGGCTAATTCGTTGGGTATCAACTTAAAGCTACCTCGTTGTACATCGCATACCAAGCTGCGGGTGTAGCCTTTTACCGGGATACAACAAGCATATAATACAAAAAACTTCTTTTTCATAAGGAGAGATCAGGGGCTAGTGGATCAATATTCGCCATTTTAGAAATGGGCTTATGATGACTTGATACCTGAAAGTTGGCGGTGTGGTAAGCCGATATTTGAATCACAGGGCAAAGCGGTTTTTCGGTCATTTTTGCTGCCTCCTTATTAGAAAAAAACACTTCCAAATACTGATAATTAAAGGGTAGTTGTTTCAGGTTTTTAATTTGTTGTAAAGTTTGGTTGGTTTTCATTGTGGGGTAATTTTTTGGTTAAAAACTGGGCAATGGCTTGTTCCAGATGGTAATTGCAAGGATGACTCACCATGCCAAATTGACCTATGGGATTCACCTCCAAAAAAACATACTCGTTGTCCTGCGTATACACCATGTCTATGGAACCCGTATTGAGTGGGATGGCTTGCATCAATTTTTCCAGACGATGTTCTAGTTCGACAGGTAATACATAAGGCACTACCCGATTGGGACGTTCGTTATTGTATCGCCGAAAATCAACCGATGTTTGGGGATCATTTTGAGAAAAAATAGCCATGGGGTAAAACTTGCCTTGCAGATAAAAAATACGTAGCTCGTACATTTTATCGAGTTTTTCTTGAAACAACGAAGGAAAAAAGGAGCTTCCCCAACACTTAATAGCATTTTGATTCACTTCCTCTGTATAGTTTCCGTACATTTCGTCATTGGCTTCAAAATTCGCCACTCCTTCAATTCCTTTAGTGATCAAAGGTTGGACTTGTAAGGCAGCCTGAACTTGTGACGAATGCTGGGTAATGGAAAAAGCTGGTATTTTGATACCCAATGCCTGCGCTTGCCACAAAGTGATCATTTTATTGATTTGGTCTTTTACGGGATGCCCCAAGGCGTGTTTGGTCGCCAATAGATGTCCCAAAAACCCTTGTAATTCCACTCGCTCTTTTTGCAAATGTCGGTTGATTTGGCGTACAAGTCCTGGGTTCAAATCTATTCCCTGACTAAGGTTTAATGCCCCAACATTGAGCCATCCTCTGCGAAACCAAAAGCCTTCTATTTCACTCAAACGAATCACCCGATTGGCCAGTCCCAAAGCAAAATCAAAACCTTGGTTGTTGCCCGATACCAATTGGACATCAACGAGGTCATTTTCATTGATGCGCACATAAGGCTTGTTATAAGCGATCAGCCAATCGATGACCTCGCAAGTACTGTGATCGTCTTCGGTGGTGAGTATTACAATCATAGATTATCAGGTTCATAATGCTTCATTAAAACAAAAAGATTAGGTAGTGAATGTACCTAACCTTTTATAAACTTGATCCCAGGCAACACCTTATCCACAAATACCCAGAGACCAAGTACAGAACTGTTTTAAGTTTTCCACTTTTTTGACTTTCAAAATTTACGATTTACTTAGTTAGGTAATCATCGTTGTTCAATCTAATAAGGGAGATTATTTATTGAATCCTCCCTAAAACCAGGCAACAGCTACCCAGGTTGCCTGGTATCTGCTACTACCCAGTTGGATCATCAGGATTAGGAGGTCCTTCCCAGTTGTCTGGGTTAGAGTCTCGCTCTAGGGTACCATCAGCACGTCGGCGATAGGTGGTGGCATAAGTATCAAAAATATCTTTACCACCCTTAATATTACCCAGAGATTGAACCTCTTCTATCTGGTGGTTTTTCCAGGTAGCATTCGTTAGGTCTTTAATTTTTTTCATTGTGTTTTATAATCAAGTTGTACCTACTCTATATTAAGCTTTTCGGTTTCCGCTTATACACTTTATTGATGGCCATTTAGTAACACACCAAAAATAACCTTTCGGTTTATACCTGACCTTTTGTCTTGATACTTCGTTAATTTTTTTGCCCGTAGCGCTGCTACGAACGCAAAAATTGCCTTGTCTCAAACCAAAATCTCTAGATTAAAATCAGAAACTTTATTTTTTCAGTGTTACTTAACAAAGAGTTATTGGATGCAAGTACGTAGATTTTTAGCAGCCATTGTGGCCAGAAAGTGGCTAGTATTTTTATGGTTTTTTACAGTCCTATTTTCGGGCGCTGTTGCAGTGCTTCCATCACCAAGGTATCCCAGTCTGTGTATTCCATAAAACGCAATATCTTTTCTTGATTTTGATAGTTTAGTTGGCAATCTAAATTTAAGAATCGCTTAATAGTCGATATACTTATATCGGTCATAGTAGCCAATGCGCGGTAGTCTTGATTACGACATTCAAGAGGGGTTTGCGCATTTAGCCCCAATCCTCCATAATGATTATAAGGTTTTGCCAATATTTCGCGGGCTTTGTCTAATAATAATTGGGCAATACAGTATTGTATGGTCTTTTTCACAGTGTTTAATATTGATTAGAAGGTGAATAGAATAAGGCTCGCCTGAGAGCCTGGGTTTAGTAATATAAATGAGATCTCGCCTGTGCTACCTAAGTACGTAAAAAGCATTTTTTACCTGACAGGCAAAGTAAAAGGTAATACCAGAAGCATTGATAAGAGGTAAAGCTTGTGTACTTTGGAAATAATCATAATTGCGAGTGATGTGGGGTAGTTTCATAGGTTGTTTTGAATAGGTTATTTTTTAATTGTTTTATTCAAAACTAAAGGACTGCTACTGTTTATCAAGGCAAACCGCCTTATGAAAACCTTATCGAGGTAGGAAGATATAGAATGAGTACGATCGCTAGTGATCAAGATTGGTGATCCAGGTGGATCGAGTTGCTGCAAAAACAAGGATAAAAAGCGAAATTGTAAGCCAAGTCATTCTCTTAGATAGCTCCAAAAGGCCCAAAATTTTCTCTTTTTCAAATACTGCAAATCCCGTTCGTTGGTGTAAGCTTCCCGTTCATAATACATTTTGCGATATGCGGTATAATGATCGCGATATTTGGCCAGGTTAACGAAATAATTGATTAGGTAAAGTAAGTAAAAAGGGATGATAAGCATCTCGAGTTGTTGCCGAAAATGAATAAGTTCATGGTTGATAAGTACCAGATCGTATTCAAAACGACGTTCTCGGATTAGAATGAAAGGAAAAAGTGCCATACCTGCTGGACGCATCCAGGGCACGTGTATAATGATGGGTTTCAATGTTTGTTGTAAATAATGGTTTTGCCAAGTCAATATAATCAAAACCCATCAAAAATGAATACTCTTCTTGTAGACAATCATACATAGATGTTATGCTACTCCTCTATGCGTGTCTCCAGTAATTAGCTGCACGGCGTCAATCAATAATACATCCCAGTTTTTGTATTCCAAAAATAATAGAATTTTCTGCTGGTTTTGATAGTTTAACCGTCCGGTATAGGACATAAATCGCCGAAGAGTAGAAGTATTTAAGTCAGTCATACTGGCCAGGGTTTCTATATCTTCGTTTCGACAATCTTCCGGAAATTTGGCTTTTAATTGTAGACCCAGGTAATGATTGTGCGGCTGATTAAGCAAGGCTTGTGCTTTTTGTAACAATAAATTTGCAATTGCCTTTTGAATAATTGGTTGCATAATGTTAAATAATAAATGTTCTCTTTGGACAATTGATACTTTCCAAAGATAAAGGCTTGGAGGGCAAATGAGCTGTTTTGCTTATGCTGTTTTTGAATAGGTTTATGCTATTTTGGAATAGTTGAGCCTGATTAACGCAGTTGGCCTTATGATTAGGGAGAGGAAAATTTGTGCTATTTTTTTTGTATTTTTGTCGAAAGAAAGTTGAAGGAAAACCAGAGAAAAACCTATAAAAATGGCAAGATTTAAGCGCATTCATAGCGAGTCTACGATGATTACCTCCACGGCATACAACCCACACACTGAAACCATGGAGCTGGTCTTTTGTAATGGGGGAATTTATGAATACCACCAGATAGAAGAAGAGATTTATCAGGAATTGATTGCTTCTTCCTCCATAGGCGAATATTTCAACGACCACATTCGGATGAAATATCCTTATACCAAAGTGCGAGACTAATTGTCTTAATGATTGATGGTTAATTTTTCTATTGTTCGTAATGAATTATAAATTATGAATTGATCAATTATATCCGCTTCGCGCCATTTTTCACTTTTAGTTTTTCACTCAAAAAGCGCCCTTGTTCCATGATCCTTGCTCCTAAATCTCCGCTTCGCACCATTTTTCATTTTACGTTTTACATTTTTAATTTAAAAAAAGCTTTTAGCTTTTCATTTAACAAGGGTATTGTCCCTCCAAATAATATTTTACCAACCAAGCGTGAGATAAAGGTTTAGAAGGGTCTTCTACCTCGCCATTGGTTTCATAATCTAACAAAATAATGGGTTGTCTGGCCTCTTCGGCCCTGATGAGTTGTAACACATCGGCTACTTTATTTTCCAATACCCATTTATAGGCAGGCAAATAGATTTGCTTTCTAGCATCGATGTATGGCAAAAGTGTTTCGCTTTCTACGCCTGCCTGATGTCCCTTTACCAAGCCAAATTTGCGCACGGTACGCTTCAGCCCTTTCATGGTAGTTACTTCGAATTTTTCGGGGTCAACCCCTTCGCTTTCAAACACTTTGAGCCCTTGCCACAAGCCCTCTACCGATTGCGCATAATGCCCTTCAGACAAAGGAATAGGTATGTCTCCCACTGGATAAAATGGGCTGAGCTTCACAAAAGGCTCCTCAGCTTTGGAGGTAATGTCTATTACTTTGTACTCTGGATAACGTTTGTCGAAGCTGGCTTGTGGGGTGCTTTTATGTTTAACAATGATCATTAATTATCCATAATAATTTTCTAACAATATAGCCAATGGGCGTGGGCAACGCACGAGTTTGTTCGTCTTATCATTTACAAATACCAAAGTAGTATTGCCTGTAGAAAGCTTGGCTCCTTCTTCGTTGAATACTTCATAGTCGAATATGATTTTCACATCGGGCATTTCACGAATGCTTACTTTGATGGTGAGTAAGTCGTCGTATTTGGCGGGCTGAATAAAACGGGTGTTCAGTTCTCGAACGGGCATTAGAATACCTTGCTCCTCGAGATTGCGGTAACGAAACCCCAAGTTGCGTAGGGCTTCTACCCGAGCTACTTCAAAATAAGTGGCATAGTTGCCATAGTATACATAACCCATTTGATCGGTTTCGGCATAGCGCACCCGCATTTTTACTTCGTGCTTGTACATAATCAGCTTTTTATATTTTTCGACCTCAATGATACTTGGAAATATTTGATTTTACAAAAGTAGTGATTAATCTGGATTTTATTTAACGTTCATTTTCCTCACTCCCCAATACTAAATCTTATATTTTTACCCTGCAAATTACCTATTAAAATAGGCCAATCAGCTGAAAGGCTGGATTCTTAATTTTACATTTTGTATTTGCTCAAAAACATAGTAGATTGAACCCTAATTGGGGAGATATCATCTCTCCACTGATTTTTAATAGTCAGAAAAGAAACTATCGACTTTGTACCAATCCCGGTATATACTCAATTTGTGACGAGCACACCGGGTGAAAACTTTTATATCAAT
>DMXI01000661.1 GCA_003483885.1 Microscillaceae bacterium | reverse complement strand
ACTATAATAAACATTTAGTTTAGATTTGCAACCACATAAATGCAAGTGTACCAACCTAATAGCAATAGTTTTTACGCAAATAATTCAAAACTAGTACTTAAAAGTTTTACTTGTGGGCTGACAATAAAACAAAAAGTTTATAAACAATTAAAACCTCGAAGGATTGGGCGCTTGAAGAAGGTGCATCAATTGCCTACAACTTTAAGGAGGTTGATTAGGGATTGGGCTATCAAAGGATTGAGCACAAAACCACCGGAAGCTTCTCCAAACTGGCAGTACTTAAACTTTGCTTGTGAACCTGCAATAAGTACTACTCCGAAGTTTCAAGACCCTTTTACTATCTTCCCAATAGAAAAGGGTTGGTGGTCTTTTTAATCAAAGCTTCAAAAACCGAATCAATTTCTAAATTAGAGAATTGTTATGAGTTTGCAAAAAAAGCCTGCATAATTTAGCGTTCTCATTATCAAGCCGTTCTCTACTCGATTACTCCCTCCAAGCCATAAAAAAACCCCATTATCCAAAGGATAATGAGGCGATAATTTTATACAAATATTACTTTAAAGCATTCTTATGATTTAGTTTCGGAATCTTCTTCGGGAGCACTGCTCGCTTGAGCAGAAGCTGGTGGAGTAATTGTAGGCTCGTTTGCCTCAACTTTTTTGTCTCCTTTCTTCCCTTCTTTCGCTTCCTTGTCTTTTTTGCGTAACATTTGTGTCACTTCGGCTTTATCATAAGCCTGAATGATGCGTCTTACTAACTTATGACGAATTACATCTGAAGCATCTAGTTTCACAAACCCGATTCCGTCTACTCCTTGTAAAATGTTGATGGCTTCTATCAAACCCGACTTTTGTTTCTTAGGTAAATCAATTTGAGAACGATCTCCAGTAATAATTACCTTAGAGTTAGGCCCCATTCGAGTCAAAAACATTTTGATTTGCATAGGCGTAGTATTCTGCGCCTCGTCCAACAATATAAACGCATTGTTGAGAGTACGTCCCCGCATATAAGCCAATGGTGCTATTTCTACAATGCGGTTTTCTTGATAGTACTTCAGTTTTTCTGAAGGAATCATATCATCCAAGGCATCATAGATAGGGCGCAAATAGGGATCTACCTTATCTTTCAAATCACCAGGCAAAAAACCCAGGTTTTCTCCAGCTTCTACCGCTGGGCGAGTAATGATAATTTTTTTAACATCTTTATTTTTAAGCGCCTTTACCGCCAAGGCTACCGATATATAGGTTTTTCCGGTACCGGCTGGCCCAATAGCAAAAACTAGGTCTTTGCTTTCGGCACTTTTTACCAACTCACTTTGATGAAAAGTTTTAGGTTTGATCGCTACTCCTTTAGTCCCATAAATCAATACTGGCTGATCTACTTCCTCTTGCTGAGGAGGGGTATGCTCTCGTTGGAGATAATCGGCCACATTTTCGGAAGTGACTTTTCCGTATTTATGATAGTGTGCAAGCAGAGAGTTTATAATTTCATTGATTTTAATAATTTCGGGAGTGGTTCCCTGAATACGAAGTTCGTTGCCTCTTGAAACGATTTTACTTTTGGGAAAAGCAGCAGCAACTTCTTTGATGTTGTTGTTCTCTATGCCTAGAAAATCAACCAAGGATACATCTTCTAACTGGATTATTTTTTCTACCAAATGAATAAATTTAAGTGAGACATGTGATGTTTGTTATTGGCTCAAAATGTAATAAAGTTTGAGCGAAAAACAAAAGGTTCCTGATCGTTAATTTTTTGGTAACAAATCAGCTAAAATATGGCCTGTATTGGTTTAAACCACTAACAATTTCATAATTAGATGATTACCTGTGGTTAATGCAGGAGCTTTAGTTTCATAGTGTTTTATATTAGACTCCTTTATTGTTCATTTTGTTGCTAAAATGCGCTCATTTTGAATGTAAGTAATACATCATTTAATAAGATTCGCTCAAACCCTCTCTATCATTGATGTAATCGAACTGGTTGTTGATCATTGATTGGCATCCATTTGCATAAAAAGCGGTTTATTAACAACTTCTTATCAACATTAGCTCCTGAAATTTGTTTAATTTACTACTACAATTCCCCATATAACGACTTTGAGAATTTATGAAAAAAATTACTTCCATCTACATTCTATTCATCTGTTTTATTACGCATATTACCCTGGCTCAAACACCCCCTAAGCGGGAATATCGGCTACTGGCAACTAAAACTACCAAAAAAATAACGGTAGATGGGGCCTTGGATGAACCCATTTGGCAAACCGCTCAAAAAGCCGACAAATTTTTCCAGACATTTCCTTTTGATACTTCTTATGCCAATTCGCAAACTCAGGCGATGGTCACTTATGATGACCAGTTTTTTTATGTGGCTTTTATTTGTGAAGATAAACTACCAGGTAAAGATGTGGTTCAATCACTCCGGCGAGATTTTGACGGAGGGGGCAATGACTTTGTAACTTTTTACCTTGACCCATTTGGCGATGGAACCAATGGATTTACTTTTGGTATTACCCCATTAGGAGTTAAGCGAGAAGCACTCATTGCCAATGGCGAAGGTCTGGACCCTTCGTGGGATAACAAATGGTACAGTGGGGTGAAACGCTATAAAGGCAAATGGACCGCCGAAATGGCCATTCCTTTCAAAACATTGCGTTATAAAAGTGGCTCGGCTCCTTGGAAAATCAACTTTGCCCGACTGGACTACAAAGGAAATGAACGTTCTTCCTGGGTACCTGTACCCCGAAACTACCGCTTAACTTCACTGGCTTTTACTGGAGAAATTACTTGGGCAGAACCTTTGCCCAAAACCGGAGCCAACATTGTATTGATTCCTTACATAACTGGGGGGTTTAACAAAGAATTTGATCCAGAAGATAAAGAAATTGCTTATACCCGTAATGCGGGTATGGATGCCAAAATTGCGATTACCTCCTCGCTTAACCTGGATTTAACCTTTAACCCTGATTTTTCGCAGGTGGAAGTAGATCGGCAGGTCACTAACCTTAGTCGTTTTGAATTATTCTTTCCCGAACGGCGACAGTTTTTTGTGGAAAATAGTGATTTATTTTCCCGGTTTGGTTTTGGGCGCATGCGTCCATTTTTTTCACGACGTATTGGTATTCAGCAAGATACCGCTACGGGAGCCAATGTTCAAGTACCTATTTTGTACGGTGCTCGTCTTAGTGGTAAGCTCAATCGTGACTGGCGCGTAGGTTTACTCAATATGCAAACCGCGCAGGATCGTTCCCGTAATATCGCATCCAGTAATTATACTGTAGGGGTGCTTCAACGAAAGGTATTTGCTCGCTCTAATGTGGGGATGATTTTCGTAAACCAACAGACTACTTCAGACTCTACTGGTGATTATACCTGGAATACCAACGACTACGATCGAGTGGTTGGGTTTGATTACAACATGGCTTCTAAAGACAATGTATGGAATGGTAAACTGCTGTATCAGCACCAATTTAGCCCCGATGAAAGAGCCGAACCATTTTCCCATGGATCAGAGCTGGGTTATAATACACCCGAGTGGCGGTTTTATTTTAGTCACGAAAGTGTAGGGCGAGATTATGCGCCACGGGTAGGCTTTGCTCCAAGGCCAGGATATTTTATGGTAGAAGGAAGCGCCAGGCGTAGATTTTACCCTAAAAACTCGATTATTAATAATCATGGGCCTGGTTTTTATATGAATAATTTTTGGGATTTGAATCAGAAAGTAACCGATCGGTTTTATGAATTTCAATATGTGTTCAATTTTCAGGATCGCAGTGAGTTAAGCTTTTTTCAGGGAAACTGGTATACATTTTTATTCTCTGATTTTGACCCAACCAATACCGATGGGGTACCACTACTTACAGGTACCGAATATTTCTATTCCAATGTATTTGTTTTTTATAGCTCTAACCCTGCCAAACTTTTTAATTTCTTTGTGGGACTTGGGCATTATTTCCGGTATTTCAACGGTACTCGTTTCCAGTTAAACAGCGAATTGAGGTATCGTTTTCAGCCTTTTGGGCAAATAGCCATACGCACCCAATACAACCAAATTACATTGCCTGAACCACACAATAGCGCTGACTTATTGCTGGTAGCTCCTCGCTTGGATGTATCGTTTACCCGAAAATTATTTTTGACAGTTTTTACACAATACAACACCCAAACCAACCAAGTAAATATGAATGCTCGTTTTCAATGGAGATTCAAGCCTGTGTCGGATTTATTTGTGGTATATAGTGACAACTACTTTTCGGATAACCTTCAGCCCATTGGTCGCTCTTTGGTAGTGAAGCTTACTTATTGGCTCAATCTTTAAAAAAAGATTTTTGCCTGAGGAAGCAATCGCTGTAATTCGTCTCTTTTTTGAAAAGAAATAGGGTTATCCTTGATATACAAACGCGTAAGTTTTTTCAGTCCTTGTAAAGATGTTGGCAGTTCGGTGAGGCTATTGTTGTTTAGATTCAGTTCATCTAACATGGGTAGCTCCCCTACTTCCTCAGGTATATAACACAATTGATTGTTGCTAAGGTTGAGTCGAATCAAACTTTTCAAATTACCTACACTACGGGGCAATGTTTCCAGCAAGTTGTCCCGCAAAAACAGCCAACGTAACCCATCTAGTTCCCCAATGGCTTCTGGTAAGGCAGTGATGCGGTTATCGTATAAATTGAGCCATTCCAATTCTTTCAATGCACCTATTTCTTCGGGGAGGGTAGTGAGATGGTGCCCCGGCAAAATGATACGCTTCAACGAAGCTAGTTCTTGTATCTCATAAGGTACTTCTTTGATTTTTTGCTTCCAGCGGCCAAAATCCAACACTGATAAATCGGAAAACGGGGCCATATAGCCGTTTCGGAAACACAAATATTCTCTTTTGTCCCGATCACGGATGAGTCGGCTCAAATGCTGTTCAGAAAGCAACAATCCCTTCATCAATTGAAAAGCCAACGAAATGTTTGCCTCATCACCTGATCTTAATAAGATCTTGAGTTTTTGCAAAATGCCCTCGTCTACCACCAAAGTGTGAGAGGGTTCTTGGCGACTATAGGTGACCTCTTCCTGCGGTATAGATAATATTTTGGTCTCTTGTAGTGCTACAGATGGAGGCACGGGTAATTTATTCCAGATGTAATGCTTTATTTTTTTTAGCATATGTCTTAATTCAAATTTCCCCTCTAAGAGTATGATAAACTCCTCAGGGATTTTCGTCCCTGAAGAGCTATCAAAGGTTATTTATTCTTATGATGTTTCATATGTTGTCGGTAAGCTTTTTGTATTCGCTTAAACCGCTCATTTTTTTCTCTTATAAAATCGGTACTTGCCTCAAGGTAGGCTGTTTCCCGCTGTAGCTTCAAATAGCTTTGATAACGGGCCTCAGACAATGTTCCCTCTTCGATGGCCTGGAGTACCGCACACTTTACCTCTGCAATGTGCTTACAATCTTTGAAATGGCATTGCTCGGCTAAGGCTTCGATGTCAGCAAAGGTTTGAGATAACCCTTCCTGGTTTTCCCAAAGTTGTAATTCTCTCATTCCAGGGGTATCTATGAGTATATTCCCCTGAGATGTAATATACATTTCACGTCGGGTAGTAGTATGACGCCCTTTTGAATCTTTAGAACGTATAGCTTGGGTCTCCTGTTTACTTTCTCCCAATAAATGATTAATTATAGTAGATTTACCTACCCCCGAAGAACCTACCACTGCAATGGTTTCGTGTAGAGGTAACCAATCCTCAAGCGTCTTATATCCATCAGTAGTTTGGTTACTTACCATTAGTACAGGTACATCGGGCGCTACCTTGCTTATCTCTTGTAGTTTTTGGGGTAAATCATTGGCCAAATCTACTTTGCTCAGTACAACCACAGGTTCTATATTTCCTTCGTAAGCCATCACCAGGTAACGTTCCAGTCGGCGTAAGTTATAATTTTGATCTGCGCTTTGTACAATCAATAAGGTATCGATATTGGTGGCTATGACCTGCTCTTCGTTGACTTTTCCAGCAGCTCTGCGGGTAAACTTTGTTTGTCGGGGCAAAACCTCATGAATAATGGCCTGCTCATCAAACACTTGCATAGCTACCCAATCGCCTACTTTAGGCAATTCGGCCTCAGATTGAGCGGTATACTGTAGCTTGCCTGAAACTTCTCCCCTCAGTTCGCCACAGTTACTTAAAACTACATAATTATTTCTATTTTCCACAGCAATTCTTCCAACCTCGAAGCCTTGGGTTTGTAGTGGAGTAAAGTATTGAGAAAAATGGTTGTTCCAACCTAGTTGTTCAAATGTGAAATTAGTTTTCAATGCGATAACATTTATGATGCAAGCCACCTTGATAATTATTAATGGATAAATTATACAGGGCGAAGCTTGACTTTTAGATAAAAGCAATGGATAGATTATCTACCTTGCGAAAAGGTAACAATCAGAAAATAAACGCTTTACAATATTGAGTAAACGTAATAGTAGACGGGTGGCCTTGAGACATCAAGACCTGAAAATTGGTAAGAAATAGTGGATTAGGGAGTTTGACTCTGGACCTAACCCAGTTATGCTATCGCAGACATAAATTGAGGTTTGTAAATAATAATGAGACAAAGGTAGGAAAAAATGGGGAGGTTTTCAGTATTTATTTTTCAAACTCTACTACTTCATACTTGACTTCCAAACTTTCTAAAAATCTTTGATAACGAATTAACTCTCCAATGGCCTCCGTTACTAAAAAAGGTTCTTGGTTATTGGCTTTATTGATCAGTTGAAAAATCTCTTGCATACTTAGACTCAACCAAATCCTGATTTCACTTATTTTTGTTTTGTTTTTCCTCAAGTTTTCTTTGAGGTATAGCTTCCAGTAGTATTTTTTGCTTGTTTTTTGTTCTCGAATTTGGTGCATATCCATCTCCAAATAAAAATTGCTGCAAAACCTGATATCGCCTGTATCTTTATCTATAAAAACAGGGCGATTACCCACAAGGCCTATCCCGTTCTCATAAATATCTCTTTCTTCTGGAGTTAATGCCTTTAAACATTCTTCATCGCCTTTGCCTTGATATATGCAATTTTTTAATTTATGATTTACCTCTTCTAACCTAGGATGAAAAACGCCTATAAGATCATAGTAAAATACCCAACCATAAGGTTGCTCTTCAGCGGGTTCATATACCATCAAGCGAGACGCTGATCCTTTGTTTAAAAACTCGAGTACTTTGGCTTTTGCCTCTTCGTATTTCATAAACCATTAGCTTGACTTTATCTCTTCTACCAATTCCTCTAGTTCCAAATTATAATCATACTGCAAGTCTTCGTGTAGCTTATCGATAGATTTGTATAAAGCGGCAATTTGGCGATCTAATAGGTTCTTGAGCACGTAGCTAATGCCACCCGCTACGTTTTGATGCAGTTCGTGTAGTTTTTGGCAAAAATACAGCATCAACTCTACCTCGGTTTCCTTGTTTTTGGAGTAGCGAATGTATTTTTTGATCGTACGCTGCACCCGCCAAACGCCTTTTTTAGCAATATAAAAGCTTTTGGTATTCAAGACGGCAAACTCCTCCTCCATCTCGGCTTTAATGCTAGCCACATAGCCTTCCTCATCATCCGATTCAAACAATAAATAGTTTAGTAGCTCTTTGTTGTCTTTTTTAAACTTGGCCATTTTGAGGCATAATTCAATCAGTTCTTTTTCGGAGCGATTGCCCAATTCGTATTTGAGTTCTTTGATGGAGGCAGGTTTCATAGTTTTTCAATTTTTTCTTTGTTCCGATTTCTAAAAAATAAGAAATAAACTCCAGCGATACCAGCTATGATCAGGAAAAACAACACTACTCCTATGTTAGCATCCCATATTTTCCTTACCTTCTGTAGTGTAGTAATCGCAGGTAAAGCTTGCCTATCTAGTTTAAAAAAATGTTGTTCATCGGGAAAGTGTGTTGCCAAACTTGGAATATCAGCATCATATTTTTTCAACAATGGTTTGAGCCTCATCAAACGCTTTTGTAAACGAAGTTGGTCAGCTGGGTCATAGTATTGAGCAATTTGATAAGCCAAATGAGCATCTCCTATAGAAGCATGCAGTGCCAGCAAATCACCTACTTCTCGCATTACATTGGCCACAATTACATCTGGTGTTTTGCTAAAAGGTATCCTTTCTTCCATTTGATACACGATGTGCTGAATTCGAGTGAGTGCTATATTTAGTTTATCATAGTCTGTGGCAGCAATAGTATCGCGCAAATGAGTCATGTTTAACACATTGTTGTACAAAATCCAGGAGGAATTTGCTTTCATAGCTTTTTTGGCTTTCAAAATGGAAAGGTGTACCCATTCACTTCCATAATGCGACTTGGCGTTTAACTGCATTCCTTTTTGGATGTAAAGGTAAGCCGAATCAAGTTGTCCATTGATTTCATACAAAGTACCCAGATTGGCTACAATCTTATATTTATTGGGGTATTTATGGTTGAGCCATTGTAATAAATCCAATGCCTGTGTATATTTTCCCAAACGAGTCAAATGCACTGTTGCATCTGACAAATATTTGTAAGAGATATTTTCTCTTTGTGACAAATCAAAACGCTTGAGGTAATCTCGGGAAAACTCAAGGTCAAAAGCTCTATAAAAGATTGGCAATCCTAAATACATACTATTGGCTTGTCCTCGCAAGTTCACCGTATAAGTATTTACACAGGCAATCGCAAAATGGGTGTAACTAAAATAAAAAACTCCTAATAAAATAATGATGCGTTTCATAACCAGGTTTATTTACAATGGTAGGTAAAAGTTGAGATAAAAGCTCCTTGTCCTGTTTGTGAACTCCTTTTCTGAACAAGTCCGTGGGTATAATACTCAAAAGCGATTTTTTCTACAGTAGTTTGGCCGTTTAGTACTTCAGTTGTTTTTACAATATTATTTTGAGTGAAATAGGACAAATCAATAAAGTCAGGAACTTTATAATAAGGGTTTAACTGATCATCGTATTCATAAAATCTCTCCAAAGCAGTAGGAGGAGCCATTCCGTCTACTGTTATTAGTTTTATCCTGGTTGGATTCCCTTTTTTATCCGTATCTACTTCAAAGTCAACTACCTTATCTACATTATTCTCTTTGTTAATCACCCGTATTGTGGCTAGAAAACCATTGGCATAAATGTATTCGGTAGTGGTCAATACCTCTTTACTAAACGGGTCATAGTGAATATATTTACTCAATAAACCATTGGTAAATTCATAAGCTACTATGGTGTCTTTGGTATTTGACAAAGTATCGTTTTGACCTAACATATAAGTCAGATTTCCTTGATCATCATAGGTAAAAACTTTACGTGCATTGAACTGCTCTTTGTTGTAAAAATCGGTTTGTACTAATCGCCCACCTTCATACTGATATAAGTAAGATTGAGACAATCCAAATAAATCTGTGTTATCTACTTTTAGGAGTTCACAATTGGGAAAGGTAAGCTGTTGGGGGCCATCAGGAATTACACCTTCGTTGGTGCGGCTGCAAGCACCTAGCCATAGGATCACTAATATTAGAAAAAGAGGGTATACTGCTTTACGCAAATTAGGGATTTTCATTTAGCCAACGTTTTGTAACCAAAATACTTTATACCTTACTATACCTAATTTACCTACTAAATGTGGACAAGAAAACAAAATAAGCCCTATACATTATTAATATAGGGCCAGTTACATTTCATCTTTGTTATTAAACACTCTTACTCTTAATCACCATCAACTTTTCTCGAGTCATTTCGTGCATGCTATACTGAATCCCCCCCATGCCGTGGCCCGAAACATCACGACCACCAAAAGGCATCCAATCCACTCTAAAAGCGGTATGGTCGTTTACCATCACCGCATTGGCATTGAGTTTACGTACACATTCCAAGGCTACGTCCAGATTTTTGGTAAATACCGAAGACTGAAAATGAACATCTAAATCATTGGCCAAACGAATAGCCTCGTTGCGATCGGTATAGGAATAGACACACACTACCGGGCCAAAAATTTCTTGGGTAGACACTCGCACATCATGAGGAGGGTTAAGCAACACCGTAGGTTCGTAGCAAGTGTTCGAAATACGTTTTCCTCCACAAAGTAGTCTAGCGCCTTTATCGAGTGCTTCTTGTACCCAGGCTTCTACCCGATCTACTTCACGGGGTAAAATCAAGGGGCCTACTTCTGTAGTGGGCAACACCGGATCGCCTACCTTCAGCTGTATGGCCAAATCGGCCAATCCATTGGCTACGTCGTCGCAAATATCTTGATGTACAAATACTCTTTGAACCGACACGCAAACCTGACCCGCGTGATAAAACCCACCTTTAGCCAAGGCGGGGAGCATTTCTTCCAAATCAGCATCAGGCTCTACAATTACAGGAGCCGCTCCTCCATGCTCTAAGGCAAAACGAGTACCTGGCGACAATTTAGACTTGAGATACCACCCTACTTTGGCCGAACCAATGAACGAAAAGTAATTGATACGATCATCGGTCACCAAATATTCTGCTACGTCATTGTCACAAATTACCGCATGACACCATCCATCAGGTAGTCCTGCTTCTTTCAGAATATCTACAAAGGCCAAACAAGACAAAGGGGTAGTAAGTGCTGGCTTGACAATGACTGGGCAACCTGCGGCTACAGCAGTAGCTACCTGATGCACAATCAGATTCAATGGGTGGTTAAAGGCACTTACCGAAGCTACCACTCCAATGGGTTCGCGCGTGGTAAAGGCTAGGCGGTTTTCGGCTGCTTTAGTAAGTCCCATTGGTATTTGCTCCCCTTTGAGCTGTCCAATATGTTCGGCTGCTAGTTTTACACCATTGATAGCCCGCAATACTTCGGCTTTAGAATCTACTAAAGGTTTACCTCCTTCCTGCGCCGCTGTTTTGGCCAACTCCTCAAAGCGCGCTTTCATAATACTGGCAGTTTTTTCTAAAATAACCATCCGTTCGTGTGGTTTTAACCAGACATCCTGATCTACAAATAAGCTGTAAGCTACCGAAAGGGCGGTTTCTACTTCAGCCTTCCCTACCATGGGGAGTTCTTTAATGAGGCTTTCGTCGTAAGGTGATTTTACTTGTAACATTTCTCTTATAATGTTTGATGATGGATGATTAATGGCTCATTTCTTTAGTTACCTTTACACCATTAACTTACTGATTTTTTAGATATGGAAGTCATATCGACTTTTAATAATGAATTACAAATAGCTCATTTTGCCCACTAACTTCGAGATTTTTTATCGCCGTAGCGCTGCCCCGATGCATCGGGATTTGCAACTATGCCTCAAAAAAATCACATTGTTATTGAACAAAAGCAGCTATTTTCAACAACATCCTAAAAGTCGAGACAACTTCATGTTTTTATTATTTAGGGTTGTCTTCTTTGATCATTACATTTAATATGGGGTGATTCAATGAATAATCCACTGCAAGGTCAATGAGATGTACCCCATCGGTATTGAGTGCGGTGTTGAGTGTCTCTACAAACTCGGCATCACTCCCTGGTCGGTGGCCAATGGCTCCATAGCTTTCGGCATACTTTACAAAATCAGGGTTGTTGTAATCCAAGCCATAGTTTTCAAAACCCATATCTTCTTGTTTCCACTTGATCATACCATAAGCGTTGTCGTTGAGAATGATAATGACCATGTTCAATCCCAAACGTACCGCCGTTTCCAGCTCTTGAGAGTTCATCATAAAACCACCATCTCCACAAACCGCCACTACTTTTTTCTCGGGGTTGATCAGCTTGGCTACCATGCCAGAAGGTAGTCCGGCCCCCATAGTTGCCAAAGCATTGTCTAATAACAAAGTATTGGGCTGATAGCACTGATAATTACGGGCAAACCAAATTTTGTATACCCCATTATCCAGAGTAATGATATCGTCTTCGTCCAGCGTCTTTCTCAAAATATTGACTACCCGTTGAGGCAAAATAGGAAAACGGGTGTCTTCAAAATATTTACTGAGTCGTTGCTCTACGTGATCTTTTACTTCTTTGTAGGCCGCAAAATCCCAATTGTCTTTTTGTTGTACTCGTTCAGTCAACGATTCCACACTAGTGGCAATGTCGCCTACTACATTGAGTTGAGGGAAATAGACCTCATCTACCTCTGCGGGGAAAAAGTTGACATGGATGACTTGAGTACCTCCTTCTTGCATAAAAAATGGCGGTTTTTCAATGACATCGTGCCCTACATTGATGATAAGATCGGCTCTACGAATGGCATCGTGCACAAAGTCATGGTCAGACAAGGCCGCAGTACCCAAGAAATGTTCGCTACGCTCGTCAATGACTCCCTTCCCCATTTGAGTGTTAAAAAATGGAATCCCGGTTTTGTTGACAAACTCGGTCAGGGCAGCTCTGGCCCGTTTACGATTGGCTCCTGCTCCAATGAGCAATAAAGGGTGTTTGGCGGCTTCTATCATTTGAGCCGCTTCTTGCAAGGAAGATTTATCAGCATCGGGTCGGCGGTGGCCTACTACTTTGAATACCCGATCTACACAATCAGGCTCATCGGCAATGTCTTCTGGCAATTCTAAATGCACGGCTCCGGGTCTTTCTTCCATTGCCAGGCGAAAGGCTTCTCTTACCAAAGAAGGGATATTGTTACCATGCACTATTTGTTTGGTAAACTTGGTAATGGGACGTAGCAAATCTACCACATCTACAATCTGAAAGCGTCCTTGTTTAGATTTTTTGATAGGTTTTTGGCCTGTAATCATCATCATAGGCATAGCCCCTAATTGCGCATAAGCAGCCGCGGTGGTAAAATTGGTAGCCCCTGGGCCTAAGGTAGAAATACATACACCAGGCTTGCCCGTGAGACGACCATAAGTAGCCGCCATAAATCCGGCTCCTTGTTCATGACGGGTTAGTATTAGCTTAATTTTGGAGGTACGAAGCGATTCCAAGAAATCAAGGTTTTCTTCTCCTGGAACTCCAAAAATATACTCCACTCCTTCGTTTTCGAGGGCTTTAATAAATAAATCGGATGCTTTCATGCGATATGAGATTATTATCTGACTTTTTTAACCGTTGTTGGGAAAATCTATCACCGCTTCAATTTAGTTCTTTTAATGTCTTCACCAAAAATTCGAGAGAGAGATATGGGTTAAATAAAGAGGTAGAAAGTTGGTAAACCTCAATTAGCTTGAAAGCCAGCTCATCAAGTCATAAATCTACGACACTTTTTGCTGGAGTATCAGACTGATATTTAATTTTGATTATTCTATCAGGAGAATTCAAAATGTGCTTTAGGGTCAATCCAATAGCAGCTTTGCCAGGCAATATGTCTTGCCCTTGGTAGGTTTGCCCATCTATTTGATAATGATAGTAGACAATATAATTCTTAACCTTAGTATAAGTTCCTCCTTCGTACCCTTGATAAAGCATTTTATGGGCTTCGTAATTAATCAATACACCTTGACTTTGGGTATCAAACCTTGATTGTTTAATAAGTTCCATCACAGGGTAATAGAAGAAATAAGCTGCATAAAGCGATACCACCATTACAATGGTACTCCACATATTGAACTGCCAGGTTTGATAAAATTTAATGCTTTTCATTTCGATCACTTTTGGTATTCTGCTGTTAAAAACGAATTTCTTATACATTCGTTATACCTGCATTTTTCTACTTTATTCAGTCTTAACAAAAATTTAGCACAGCTGGTGACTTTTATCACTGAACTTTTGATAGTCAATTAAGAGTTTTGCTTTTGTAGAATAAAAAGTAAGTAATAGACATCACTTTATATGATTCGTTTTTGGTGGATGATGGGTTTGGTTGTTTTGTTCAATAATAGTCTTTATGCTCAAAATAACATTTTTCATAAAAGTATTGATGCTGCAACCTTTGAGCAAGAACTCAAAAAGAATATACATACAGGACGTATCATTCTCGATGTACGCACCACCCGAGAAGTGGCCCGAGGCAAGATACCTGGGGCTATTGTAATCGACTATTATAAAAGAGGGTTCAAACAAAAACTGGCTCAGTTAGATAAAAATCGTCCAGTGTTTATATACTGTGCCGCAGGAGTACGAAGCTTATGGGCGATGCGTAAAATGAAAAGAATGGGTTTTAAACAGGTGTTTAATCTCAAGTATGGTTTTGAAGACTGGCGTCGTAAAAACTATCCTTTTGCAAAACCCAAATGATTGGACTAATGCTAAGTAAAAAGGAAGATTGCTTGTTGGTGGCGTTTCGCTTAAACACCCAACAAGAGCCAGACAACAAAACCCAAATGATTGGACTATTGCTGAATGTATTTGTAAATTTTTAACAAAAAAACTAAAACAATATAAATGAACATATAATCTTATGTTTATATTTATTAATATTGTCACAGGTTAATTGTACTATGGAAAAATACATTGATATCATCATAAATTCTTTCACAGGTTACGCTCGTTACTTGTGGCATGAGATTACCCACCCAGCGTGGCATAACTACTTCTATTATTTGATAGGGGTCTCCTTATTGGTATGGGCATTGGAAGTGATACGCCCCTGGCGTAAAAACCAAGCCATTATCAGAAAGGGGTTTTGGCAGGATGCATTTTATATGTTTTTCAACTTCTTCTTGTTCTCCCTTATTGGCTACAATGCATTGTCCAATGTATTTGTAGAGTTATTCAAAGACTTTTTGCTATTGTTTGGGTACCAAAACACCGCTGCCATTACTATTAAGTCCTGGCCCATCTGGACTCAATACTTGTTTTTATTTTTACTTGCCGATTTTATCCAATGGGCAGTTCATGTAGCACTTCATAAGATTCCCTGGTTGTGGAAATTTCACAAAGTGCACCATTCGGTAGAAGAAATGGGTTTTGCGGCTCATCTTCGCTTCCACCCAATGGAAACTATCATTTATAAGAGTGCATTGTTTATTCCTTTAACTATGTTTGGCTTTGGGATTAGTGATATGTTTTTATTGCACGCCTTCACCATTTTGATTGGCCATCTCAACCATGCCAATATTAATGTCAATTATGGTTGGCTCAAGTACATTTTCAATAGCCCAGGCATGCACATCTGGCATCATGCCAAACAACTTCCTAAAGAATACCCACAGGGGATGAACTTTGGTATTTCATTAAGCATATGGGATTATTTATTTGATACTGCCTACGTGCCTCATTCGGGTAAGGACATTCCATTAGGTTTTGAGGAAATAGAAAAATACCCAGCACAGTTTCATAAGCAAATGACCGAACCCTTTGAACGCAAAGGATAAGTTAGAAGCCAATGCTACTCATTGAAAGATTACAATAACGAAGTGGGTCATTGGCTTTATGCTTTACTTAGGCATTATAGTACACCTTCCAAAAACACTTCTGTTTGAGTTGTTTAACAGCCCACTTCATTTTATAATATCTCATCTTGATTAAGTCATATAACAAGCAAAACAACCATCAATATTTTCGTGAGGTAAAGGTTTAAACGTGCAAAAAAGCCTAAATGTGATGTGAGATTTATGTGAGGATTGACGAAAGTTTAACACTTATGGGTAAGTTCTATGAAATTTTCACTCAAAATCTCACAAATCTTTCTCAAAAAATGCTTCATAAAAATCTTAAGGGTAGGCTGATAGGCAAAATTAGGTATAACTACTCACTGATAATTCCTAAAATCAAGGATTAATACGTATAACATTTCTTAAAAAAAGGAGTGATAAACGAAAAATCAACTATTTATTGCATAAAAAAAACCAGGAATTATTACTAGGTACTATTTTTGCTAGAGAAAGTACATATACAATACACTTCTTTTGATTGGGGCGCACCACTTTTATTTTCTACTTTTTCCTCCCTTTACAATAATCAATACAAATCTTCCAGAAAAAACAAAAATCCAAAGTAGGTTTAATAAAAAAAGTATAATTAAAAACAGATCAATCTTTCCACTGTTTATCCAATACTGTGCCTAAAAACCTCTATTCACTAAAATTTAATTTAAGCTTCTCTTCTTTTTACCTGGATACAAGAAATAATCGATTGCATAATCTCTCGAAAAACCTCGCTTAATATAGGGGTTGAGTTACTAAATATCGTCTATATATTAGGGTTCAAAAGGCTTTTTTCACCTTTATATAATGTGTATATTTAGCCTAATTTGAATCAATCTCCACAATATTTTACTTATAAACATGGAGCTTTAAACAATAATTTATGTATGATTAATAGGTTAAAAGCAAAATAAAAATTTGAATTTCGTACAATTAAAAAATATTCATTGGACACCCTTGAAAATATCGCGGTCGATACATTCATAAATTTTGATGTTACTACCAAGAATCCGATTTCTAATTTTTGTTATATCCTATAAACTTATAAATTAGAGTTTAACAGCCCTTAAGAAAGGTTTGTGATCAATACATTCGATATTGTATTTTAGTAAGTACTCTTGAATAATTAAACAGAAAAAGAGCGCAGGTTTTTTTTGATGAAAAAGTCAAAGAACATTTGTAGCTATGGGAAAAATTCCTATATACGAACCGAATATTCCCCAACAAAACAAGTAAGTTTTGCTCTTCTTTTGCGCTTGTTTTTTAGTGGGTAATAATGGGTAAAATGATAAAACTTGTATACCTGCTTATTTTTCGGGTATAACCTTACGATCATATTTTTCAGAATTTAAGTGCAGAAAACACGATTTTCCTTCCTTTTTATTACATATGTCATGTGATTACCAAAAGCTACATTAATCTTCCGATGAAAGCATATTTCCGCCTTTAATATTTCAACCCCAAAATACCCCTCAGGCAACCCAAATTTGGCTGGTCGAAATTTTCGCCATTACTTTGCAAACGTAATCACTAAGCAACAATCACGAAATAAAAACTCAATGCTTAACCAAGTCAATTCAGAATTTTAGAAACGATTTTAACAGTTTTTTTACATCAAACATTACATTAGTTTCTAACATCAAGTTGTAAACAAAACTGAATTGACCTGAACCACAGAGTTGTCATTGCTTAAATAAATTACACCTAGTTCAAATTATTTTTTAAATACCAAAGCCTTATTAAAATTATGAGATTCACTGTATCTGTTTTCGCACTTGTTTGTCTTTTCTTCGCAGCTTCACTATCTAGCCACGCTTCTAACGGTAAAAAACCTAGAAAAAGAAAAAAAGTAAGAGCTTATAAGCTTAACTCTACTGTAAAAGATTTTAAATTGATCAACGCCGCTGATGGCAAAATGGTCGCCTTGAGTAACTCAGAATACGCTGATGCTAAAGGATTTATCTTAATATTTTTGAGTAACAATTGCCCCACTACTCAATTGTACACTGAGCGTTTGATTGCCCTACAAGAGAAATATGCCCACAAAGGTTACCCTGTGATTGCAATTAACCCTTATAACTCAGTATTTCACCCAAAAGAAAGCTTAGAAGCCGCTGGCAAAGTGGTAGCTCGCAAACAACTTAACTTCCCATACCTGGTAAATGGTCACAAAGTAGCTCAGAAGTTTGGTGCTATAAAAACGCCTCAGGTATTTGTATTGCAAAGAAGTGGTAAGCGTTTGAAAATCAGATACATTGGTGCTATTGACAACAAGCCAAGATTACCAAAATACAACAACACTCGTTACACTGAGCGTGCAGTAAATCAGTTGATCGGAGGTCGCAAAGTACACAGAAAAGTAACTCGTCCTTTGGGAACTACCATTGACTACTACACTCCTGCTAAATCTGACGAGTTGATCTCTCGCAAATAATCTCAACACTGTTCTGAAAAGAACAACTTCTCCCCTCTCAGGAGAAACAAAACAGGGAGTTTTTGAACTCTCACAATTTTAAAAGGTGTTATGAAGTTGTTTAAGGTTTCATCATCAAACATAAAATTTTAAACAACTTCATATTAACACACACTTTTCCCCTTCACTTCTATTGCTCTGCCACTCGCATTTCTCTTCATAGTTCTTTTTATTTCTTATTGCTCACTTCTGATTTTTCATCAACAATTCACTGACCATATTGGTCGTTTGTTCATTCAACAAATCAAACATTTCCTTTTCAAGTTGAGCAAAAGTTGCTTTCTCAAAAGTTTGTATAATCTGTTTTTGTTTTAACAAGCTAATCTGATCACAAATAGCCACCAGCGATTCAAAAATGTGAGAAGTGATAAGAATGGTTTTCCCCTGATGCGCAAGCTTGCGTAAAATGATCTGAATTTTGCTATAACTCTCCACATCTACCCCATTATAAGGTTCGTCTAAGATTAATATTGGCCTATCGAGCGCCAGAATCCCCAAAAACGCTAGCTTTTTCTTCATCCCAGTAGAATAGTTATCTACTAACTTATTGAGTGGTAAGTCAAATAATCGGTTCCATTGCTCTATGTCAAAAGCAGGGTTTTTCATTTGAAACAGACGAAGATATTCCTGTCCAGTAATTTTGTGATAAAAGAAATTATGGGTTTCAAGAAATGCCATCTGTTTTGATTTGACTGGTTTGCCCTCCCAATGTACACTCCCACCAATACTTGGAATGCTTCCATACAACGCTTTTAGAAAAGTTGTTTTCCCAGAGCCATTGAGTCCAACAATGCCATGAATTTTACCTGGAATCAGGTTAAGCGACAGATTCTCAATCACTTTTGTTCCTTTTTGGTAGCTTACACTAAAGTCTTGAATTGCTAACATTTGCTAAAAAAAATTAATTAAATATTGCTTGTTCTGTAAATTCCTATCAGGTGTTGAAACTCGTATTTTTGCATCAACAACACCTAACAATATTATCAATAGAGATCTGTCAAACACGTAACACTATGAATGCTATATCAGATATACCTAAGATCAAAAACTTGCTTTTTTCTACTGAAGAAAAAAATGTATTGCTGGGGGTATCCCTGGCAAAAACCCAGGGAGTATTTGCCGAGCTTGCCCCTGAGTTACACGACACTGTTCGCCAATTTTTGTTTTCTGGAAACGAAGAACAAGTATATCAGGCTTTGCACTTATCCAGGGCACTTGGCACCCATGCTCAGTTTGCCCAATTGATTCAACCAGCAATCCAAAACCTCTGTGGCTGGTCGGTGGATTTTACCCAACTTACTAAAGAGGACGCAGACGATTATTGGGTCGATTTTTTGACCGAAACAGCGTTAAGCGCCTCTCGTATGTATAGTAACCCAACCCACAGTAGTATTCCAGAGCTAGCCTCTTTTCCCCGCATTTTAAAAAAGCTCACCTTTTTGGAAGAAGTAGACCTTAGTTGTCATAAAATCACTCACCTCCCGGCCTGGATAGGTTCTTTGTCTCATCTAAAAGTGCTTAATTTATATGCTAACCGTATTGAAGTACTTCCTATGGCTTTGACTCGTCTTCAGCAATTAGAAGCGCTGTATTTGCATGGCAACTGCCTGCCAGAAATTCCTCGTTTTTTGACT
The DNA here is from genome assembly GCA_003483885.1 of Microscillaceae bacterium. GTDB lineage: Bacteria > Bacteroidota > Bacteroidia > Cytophagales > Microscillaceae > Microscilla. Next base: position 31,314 of record DMXI01000661.1, on the reverse strand, counting down.
CAGCTTCCACACCTTAAAACTTTAGATGTTTCAGATAACGGTATTTGGTCTATCCCTTCATGGATTTACGAAATGGAATCGCTCGAGTCGCTCATTTTATTTACTTGCTGGGGGTCTTCGCCAGACTTGACCATTCCTGAGGAAATCGGACAAATGAAAAAGCTTAAATTACTGAACGTAATGACCCATACGGTAGAGCTTCCTCAAAGCATTGGCGAACTGTCTACTCTGGAAGCACTGAAAGTGGGTGGGGGCAAATACCCCAACATCATCCCAGAAAGCATCACTCAGTTAAAAAACCTTACTCATTTGCAGCTAGATGGGGCTTCGCCTGAGTTTATATTAGATATCGCGGGTGAATTTCCCCAGTTGCAAACACTCTCGTTTAAAAATATCGAAGACTACTACCCTACCGACCAACAACTGGAACAAATCAAGGCCAAAGTGCCTGAAGATTGTACAGTGATTCACGCTTATGGATATTAGCGTATGTGCTATTCAGGCGATGAGGTAATTTTCCATATGACTTACCGCCCGACGATAGTATCGTACTACCCAAAACACATTGATGAGGAAGCTAAAAGGAGGTAAAAAAGTAAACATGATGGCCAGCCCCATCAATGTGTTGTTTTGGGTAAGTTGCTCACCAGGATCATAAGCGGCGTATTTTGCTAATACTGCCAGTACCAACCATAGCCCTACAATCAACCCTACGGTAGGCACTACAAACCATAGATGGGGATTGAATACTAAAAAAATGATCCATAAAGGGGCTGTAAAAGTCGCAAATAACTTCAGGACCTGTTTTACTTTCCACCAAACAAATTCCCTCGCAGACTTGGCCAGTACCTCCACCATCTCTTTAGGCTCACACAAAATGTAAAAAGAAGGAATAGTCATTCCTAATAATAAACTCAGTACAGGGGCTACTGGAGCATACCAACAAAAAAATAAGCCCAAAAACCAAATAAAGCATAAATACACAAACCGTTGGCGAATACCTGCGGTCCACTCAAAGTGCAATGGGGATAATAAGCGCTTGGTTTCCCACCAGTACTGATTTTTTCTTCCTAACAGGCCCGAAAAACGAGGCATATAAGGCAATAAAATTACTTCTGCTAATAAGACTACTGCCCCCCACCAATATTGTTGCTGTATGAACAACCCAATAAAAGCTCCTGATAAAACGCTGTATTCTATCGTATAGAGCCGGGTATATTGTGGCACCATGCTTTGCAAGAAAGTATGATCAGCTCGCTGCAAATGAATGTTTAATAAAACAAATCCCCAGAATGCTACTAAATAATAAGGATTATTCATCCAAAGCTCTACCGCAAAACGAGGTAAAAATATCATAATAGCCAAAATCAGCACAAGCGACCTTAGCCATCCCAATTCTTGTAAATAGCGATAGGTTTGTCGTAATCTTAACAAGATAATGAATGAAATCATAATACAAATGTAATCAATGCATTTGAATCTTATGCATTAAGCGCAAATATTTTCACTATCATTTGAAAATAAAGACTAGGTGTGATAATTAATTGTATCAAACAAGCTTTTTGTTTACATTTAATATAGAACTTGTTTAAGGTTTAGCTTCGCAGAGCTTGCCCTAAACAAGTTCATAGATTCACTTAACCAAACTTACTTGATGAAATTTATGAGAACCTGGAAAGCTACATTGGTATTGTGCTGTTTTTTCCCATTTACGCTACTACAGGCACAAGATCAAATGCCTGCCAACATTCAGAAATTATGGGAACAAGCCAATTCATTCCAACAACAGAAAGCATATCAGAAAGCAAATGATGCCTTCAAAGAAGCGCTTGATATGTTTTTGCCTCAAAAAAATCATCCCAAGCACCAGCTCATCTTAGCACGTTTATACCATGGCATAGGCGTTAGCAACTCTCCCAATTGTTTGGCAAACTTCCCAGTATTTTATGAATACATGACCAAGGCAGCACAAGCTATCCGCCAAACCAACGACACGCAGTATAAGCCAGAGATTTTATATCAGGCTGGAGTGGCCTATTACTATTATCGCCAGTATGACCAAGCCATAGAGGTGACCGAAGAGTCGTTGGCTTTGATAAAGGTGCAGTCGACACCTGATCTTTTGACTGAATCTAAGACAACAGGACTGATGGGACGTTTGTATATGGCTAAGACCGAATATGAGGAAGCGTTGGCTTATTTTGAGAGGTCGACGCGGATCACTGAAAAACTTCCTGATCAAAAAAATGTACTGGCTCATGCGTATTTTAACCTGGCACTCCTTTACCAAACCATTGGCAAACGCGAAGAAGCAGTGAGCTATCATAAACGCTCTATTGAAACTTATAAAACGTTTTATGGCAATGATTCAGAGGCTTTTAGGCTAGTATCAGGATATTATTTTTTGGCAGATTTGTATGTAGTCATGGAGAAAACCAAAGAGGCTCGCCAATATATGGAGAAGGTGTTTGAGGCAGATGGACCTAGCGTACAAAAACAAAGAGGAGGTCATTATTATCTGAAAGGACGGGTATTGCATCTGGAAGAAAAATTTAAAGAGGCCATCAAAGCCTATAAAACTTCCATTAAGCTGCAAGAAAAGCTTTTTGGGCCTGACCCTATGGAAAACGCAGAGATCTATCGTGCGATGAGTGACGCTTACCGTAAAGATAAACAGTTTGATTTGGCTTTTGAGGCTATGCAAAAAACTTTTATTTTAAATCATCAGCAGTTTACCTCTAAAGATATTAACCAGAACCCACCGCTAACAGGGGTGGTTTCCAAAGAAACTCAAACCTTTGCCCTGGCAGGCAAAGCGGCTATTTGGAAGGCAAAATATGATCATACTACTAACCTGGATGATCTCAAAAAATCGTTGGAAGTGTATCGCTTTGCGCTTGGTCAAATCAAAAAATGGCGATTAAGTCAGGAAAATGAGAATAATCTATTGATTGTACTACAATACTCCCGTTTTATATTTGTAGATGCTATTGAGGTGTTACACGAATTGTATCGCAAGACTGGTAAAATTGCTTATATACAAGAGGCTTTTGATGTAGCCGAACAAAACAAGTCATATATATTATTGCGTTCTTTGCACCTCACGAGTCAGTCAAACAATCAAGGGGTTAGCAAATTTGAAAGAAGTCTATCCGAAAAGATTTCCAAAACTACTGAGGCTTTGCGGGCAACCGAAGGACAGTCTAAACCTGATAAGCAACAAATCGATGCACTCAAAGAGCAAATTTTTACCCTTATCAATAGCCGAGATAGCTTACAAAATGTCTATAAACAAATATCGCCTGAGTATTATCGCACCAAATACCGCTTCGAGATCGCTTCGGCCCAAGCAATACAGCAAGGACTATTGACTCCCCAACAAACCCTGATAGAGTATGTATTGGGAGAAGAACAGCTCTTTATTTTTACTCTTACTCAAAATAAACTTACCCTGAAGAAGGTCAAACTCCCACCCAACTTTGATATTGACATTAAGGCTTTTAGGAATAGCATTACCGCAAAAAACTTTCAGGAATTTGTACGTTTGGGCTACTACTTTTACGAATTGTTAATGAAGGATTTACCCATTCCTTCTTCTACTCAAAAGCTGTGGGTGGTACCCGATGGTATTTTGTACTACCTGCCCTGGGAAACCTTGATTACAACTCCTTATCAACAAAAAAACACCAACTATAGTAACCTGGACTATTTGTTAAAGAAGTACATTATCAGCTACGATTATTCCGCTAATTTAATTTACAGTAAACGAACTTTACCTTTTAGGTTGGACAAGGAAAAGTTACTGGCTTTTTCTCCTGATTTCAAGGCACAATTGGCGGTAAACAACACTGATAACCGTGATAAACTAAGGGATGATTTGAGTGAACTCAAAGGTGCCAAAGAAGAAGTAAAAGCGTTGGATGACTTGTATAAAGGTGAGTTGTTTTTGGGGCAGCAAGCTACTGAATATGAATTTAGAAATAATCTCCAAAACGGTTCGGTGCTGCACTTGGCCACCCACGCCATTGTAGACGATGAACGCCCAGCTTATTCCCGTCTATTGTTTAGTTTATCCACCCAAGATACGCTAAATGATGGCTACTTGCACGCCTATGAGCTATATAACTTAAAACTCAATGCGGAGTTGGTTACGTTGAGCGCTTGCAATACAGGATTTGGAAAGATACAATCGGGCGAAGGAGTGATGAGTTTGGGGCGGGCTTTTGCTTATGCGGGTAGCCCCAATGTATTGATGAGTTTGTGGAGTGTGCCCGACCAAAGTACTTCGCAAATTATGATTGAGTTTTATAAAAACCTGGCCAATGGCATGTCCAAAGATATAGCTTTGCAGCAAGCCAAACTAACATATATTGCATCGGCCGACAATATGGCTACCAATCCCTTTTACTGGAGTAGTTTTGTGTTAATCGGCGACCCTAAACCTTTGAGTTTACAACCTCAAACCCCGTTTTATATGAAAAGTATGTTTCTTTGGGTATTAGGGATGGTTTTAGCAGGAGCAAGCATAATTATAGTGAGTAATAAAATACACTAGATACATTAATATAATATATAACCCTACCAATGATGAACTTAACCATAAAGTGTTTTAATCTTATAATCTTGCTATTTTTTACAATAGGCATTGTTCAGGCACAAGTACCTAATGAGATTGAGTTACTCAACAAAGAAGGTACACTATTAGACAAAGAAAAACAATATGCCAAAGCCAATGAGAAATATTTAAAAGTGGTTGATTTACTCAATAATCAACATAAAAAACATCCTCAATATCACTTACTGTTAGCCAAAACATATAGTAAGTTAATGGCTAATTATTCCCCAGATGGCTTGCTTAATCTCCCTAAGATGTTTGAATATGCGGAAAAGGTGCAGGTTCCTCTTAAAAGCTTACCCGATGCCAAAGATAAAAGCTTTATCCTTTATCAAGTAGCTATTGCGTATGCCATTCAACGTAACTTTAAAAAAGCGACCAATATTCTTACAAAAGTCATAGCAGTAGCTCAAAATACCAATGATACACTTTTGGAAATTAGAACGCTAGGAACCTTAGGGCGCTTTCAGCTCAACCTTTCACTCTACGAAGAAGCCCTGAATTATTTCGAGAAAGCAAAAAGGATGAGTCAACAATTACCCAATGTTTCTGATGCTATTTTAACTACAGTATATGCCAACCTGGGTCTTGCCAGTAGATTAACAGATCGCTATAGTTTGTCCATAGAATATCATCAAAAGCAACTTGACTATACGTTAAAAGCTTTTGGTGAAAGCTCATTTAGAACCTTTGCAGTTTACAATCATATGATTAATAACTATGTAGCGCTCAAAAAAAATAAGGAAGCCAGAAAGTATTTAGATAAAATGTTTGAGATCGAGTTTCCAGGTAAGAAGCGAGTAATGGGTGGTATTTATTATCAATTGGGAGTGATTTTACAACTTGAGGATCAGCACGATAAAGCAGTCAAAGCATTTAAAACTTCTTTGGATTACCAGTTTAAGGCCTATGGCAAAGAAAGTGGAAATAACGCTGGTATTTATGAACGCATGGCAGTTTCGCTCTCCAAAACAAAAAAATTTCAAGCCGCATTAGAGTCAAACCATAAGGCTCTTCAGATCAATAATCCAACGCTTACTTCTACAAGTGTTGAATCATATCCTGGATTTAAAGGAGCAGCAGAAATAAAAGAACAAATCAAAGCATTATCTGAAAAAGGAGAAATTTGGAAAAATTGGTTTCTGGCTACTGGAGAGCTAACTCATTTAAAGAAAGCTTACAAAGCTTCTCAGACTATTTTAGCACAACTTAAGGAGTGGAAATCAACTCAGGCAGATCCAAATAATTTACGTATTTTCATAAAACACTCTCAACCAGTTTTTAGCCGGATCGTCGACATTTTATTGATACTTTATCAAAAAACTCAAGATCAACAATATCTATATCAAGCATTTCAAGTGGCTGAACAGAGTAAAGCCTACATACTGTTACGCTCTTTATTTTTAACAAGTAATCTTAACAAGGATGCTTCAAGCATTTTGGAAAAGAACCTAGAGCAGCAGTTGAAAGATTTACAAGAAAAACTTACTGCTGAACAAGGGAAGAAGCAACCTAACAAAAAACTAATCGACCAATACCAAGACGATATCTTCACCCTCAAAACAAATCAAGATAGCCTACAAAGTGCTTTTAAGAAATATGCTCCAGAATACTACAAAACCCGTTACCAATTTCAAATTGCTTCTACCAAAGATATTCAGACTTCGTTGCTTAAGCCAGAGGAAGCACTCATTGAATACCAAATAGGAGAAGGGCAACTATTCATTTTTATAATGACTTTTCAAAAACTCGAGTTAAAGAAAGTAATATTGCCCAAAGATTTTCAGGATAAAATTCTGGCTTTCAGAAAAAGTATTACTGACAAAGACTTTCCACAATTCACTCAGTTGGGTTATGAGCTTTATCAATTGCTCTTAAAAGAGTTATCCATTCCTACCAGTATTCAAAAACTACGCATTGTGCCCAGTGGTGTGTTGTATTATCTTCCTTGGGAAGCATTGCTTACGCAACCAACAGATAAAGCGTCCAAAAACTACAGCAGTTTGCCTTATCTACTTCAAAAATATGTCATAAGCTATGATTATTCTGCCACCTTGATGCTCAACAAGGTGAGACAACAAGCGCAATTTGACAAAGAAAACCTGTTGGCTTTTTCGCCTGACTTTAAAGCGCAGTTAGCCTTAAATAATCGAGAACAAAAAAGAGATCAATTACGAGATGATATTGCTGCTTTGAAAGGAGCAGAAGCTGAAGTAGTAGCGCTTAACAAACTGTATGCAGGTCAACTTTTTATGGGTAAAAACGCCACTGAATATAGTTTCAGAAATAATTTAAAAAATGGCTCAGTCATTCACCTAGCTACCCACGCCATTGTAGATGATGAACGTCCGGCTTATTCTCGCCTGTTGTTTAGTTTGTCTACCCAAGATACGTTGAACGATGGTTATTTGCACGCCTATGAGTTGTACAACTTAAAGCTCAAGGCTGAACTGGTTACTTTAAGCGCTTGTAACACAGGTTTTGGAAAAATACAATCGGGTGAGGGGGTGCTAAGCCTGGGTCGGGCCTTTGCCTATGCAGGAAGCCCCAATGTACTGATGAGTTTGTGGAGTGTGCCTGACCAGAGCACTTCACAAATTATGATTGAATTTTATAAGAATCTGGCCAGTGGTATGCCCAAAGATATTGCATTGCAACAGGCCAAATTGACTTATATTGAATCTACTGATAATATGGCCAACAATCCGTTTTACTGGAGTAGCTTTGTACTCATTGGTGATCCTAAACCACTTAGTTTGAAACCATACACTCCATTTTACTTGAAAAGTTTATTTCTTTGGTTGGTAGGCTTGGTATTAATGGGAGGCGTATTTTTTGGAATTGCCCAACGTTATCAATGAGATATAAAGATTAAATTTTTAAACCTCACTTAGGTCAGTACTCGAACCTGGATAAATACGCAAAAAACAATCACCAAAAAAGCCCTTGGCAACTATTACGTTGCCAAGGGCTTTTAAATATCTATGCATTGAGTATTAAGACTCTTGCCCTGCTTTGAGCTCGTCTTTCAGCTTTTTACGCAAGATTTTACCTACGTTCGATTTTGGCAACTCTTCTCTAAACTCTACCTCTTTGGGCACTTTATATCCTGCCAAATTATCCTTGCAATATTCTATTACTGCTGCTTCGGTAAGGCTTGGGTCTTTTTTTACCACGTATACTTTTACTCGCTCGGTGGCTTTAGCATCTGGAATACCAATGGCTGCTACCTCTAACACTCCGTCATGTCCAGCTACTACATCTTCCACTTCGTTGGGGTATACATTAAAGCCCGATACCAGAATCATATCTTTCTTACGATCCACAATACGGAAGAAACCATCGGGTTCCATTAAACCAATGTCTCCAGTACGGAACCAGCCATCAGGGAAGAAACATTTTTTGGTTTCGTCATCACGCCCATAGTAACCACTCATTACTTGAGGACCTCGAGCACAAATTTCACCAGGTTCGCCCTGGGCTACCTCGTTGCCATCGTCATCCATAATTTTAAGCTCGGTACTAGGCAAAGGCAAACCAATGCAGCCAATGCGTACATTGCCATCTAGCGGATTACATGATAACACTGGAGATGTTTCGCTCAAACCATATCCTTCGGCTATTTTTACACCAGTAGCTTTCTCCCAACGCTCGGCTACAGGCTTTTGTACGGCCATTCCTCCAGCTACTACAAATTTGGTTTTGGACCAATCTACCTGGCCAAACTCGGCATTGTTCAACAATCCATTAAACAGCGTATTTAAGCCAGTAAATAACGTTGGTGGGTTTTTCAACAATGTCTTTACAAACCCAGGCATGTCACGAGGGTTGGTTACCAACACACTTTTGGCACCTACATGAGCCATCAACAAACAGTTGACAGTAAGGGCAAATACGTGATACAGCGGCAAAGCAGTAATCATGATTTCTTTTCCCTCTTGCAAGCCAATAAACCAAGCTTTATTTTGGGTAAGATTGGCTACAATGTTTCTATGGCTAAGTGTAGCACCTTTTGATACTCCAGTAGTTCCTCCTGTATATTGTAAAAACGCGGTATCGGTATTGACTAAAGTTGGCGCAGTAAAGCTCATACTCCGGCCTTTGCGCAAGGTATCTTTGAAACGAACCATTCCAGGAATACGATACGCTGGTACCATTTTCTTGACATACTTTACCACTGTATTGACCACCAAACCTTTGAAGGCTCCCAACATATCGCCAATTTCAGAAACAATTACGTTTTTGATTTTGGTGTCAGGTAATGCTTGTTGCAATTTATCAGCAAAATTGGCCAAAATCACGACCGTTTCTACCCCAGCGTCGTTGTACTGGTGTACCATTTCGCGTACAGTGTATAGTGGATTTACATTGACTACTACCAACCCTGCTCGCAAAGCACCAAACAATACTACCGGATATTGTAGAACATTGGGCATTTGAATACCCAAACGATCTCCTTTTTTAAGCCCCAGGCTTTGTAAATAAGCGGCAAAACTCTTGGAATGTTCGTCAATCTGCTGGTAGGTAAGCTCTACTTCCATATTGGAATAGGCTGGCTTGTTGGTAAACTTCTGAAAGCTTTCTTCTAGTATTGCCACAATTGAACTGTATTTGTCTGGGTCTATTTCTGTTGCTACCCCTTGTGGGTAATTTTGATGCCAAGGAAAATCCGCCATCACGTATATTTTTTCGTTATTAAAAGATATTAGAGCTTGTGTAAACTTTATTGATGAGTCCTTTTCCGCACCTTTTTTGATGATGTATTCTCCAAGAGTGCATCAAAAAAAATTACTTTAAACAAAATTTAAACAAGTTCTGATTTTACTGCTTTAAAGATAAGTCTAATTTTTGTGTAAATTAATTATAAAAACAATCATTTTGTTTTGCCTCGGAATTTTTAGTATTTTCAGGATACATCGACTTTTACAGCAAGTATATCAAACACTTCAGGCGCTTTGATCTCTTACAATAACCCTTCAGGCAAAAAACCAGTAGTATTTAAATATTAGGCAATTAATAAATAACACGCGTGTGTACTGCTAAACCCATGACAGCTCTAGAAGCAAATACACCTTTACAAACCGATCAAGCAAATCAAAGAAAAAACACCAAAAGTCGTTTGGGCTCATTTATATATCCCATGCGGATTTTGGGTTATGCATTTGCCATTACCAGTTTGCTGTCATTTTATTATTTGTTTTATACCCCTACCCTACTTGTTTGGATTTACAGTAGTGTTATATTTATTTACCCTCATGTCGCTTTTTATTTATACAAGCGGAGCGGGTTTCATCGCGAAGTAGAATTTAATACACTGGTATTTGACATGTTCCTGATTGGTATCCTGAGTGCTTTTCTGCATTTTTCGCCCATATTTGCTCTCCCCTATGTCATTGCTAACTCTGCCAGTAATTTTGCCTCCAATGGCCCTCGTTTGTTTTTTCAGGGCTTGCTTGCTTTTGGGGTAGGCGTATTGCTTGGCATCTTGCTCATTGGGTTTCAGTTTCATTATCAGTACCAGGTCTGGGTCAGTATTCCCTCCTATGTGTATTTGTTGTTAGCCGCTCATTATATTGGTTTTATATCTTACAGCAAGGGAAGTGTACTCCGCAAAACCAAACAATTGACTGAAGAGCAAAACGTAGAATTGATTCAACAAAAGGAAGAGCTTGAGGCACTGAATCAAGATATTCAGCACAAGCATATTGCGCTTAGTAAAGCCAACAAAAGCATTCGAGACAGTATCAGCTATGCCAAACACATTCAGGGGGCCATATTACCAAGGCTTGAAATCATTCAAAGCATTTTCCCTACTCACTTTATTTTTTATCAGCCACGCGACATTGTGGGCGGTGATTTTTATTGGGTGCATGAACAACAGGGTTTGAAGATTCTGGTGGTAGCTGACTGTACTGGACACGGTGTTCCTGGAGCTTTTATGAGCTTAATCGGTCAAATGTTTTTAGAAGAAACGGTTGTAAAACAACAAGTGACCAACCCGGCTGAGGTGCTCACCCTGATGCACCAAAAGGTGAGTCGTTTTTTGAACCAAAAATACAATGGCAACCAAGATGGGATGGATATGGCCATGGTGGCTTACCATACCGAAGATCAATGTTTACACTTTGCGGGTGCCAAAAGCTCGCTTTTATATACTCAAGATGGTGAAATTCAGAAATGTAAAGGGTGTTTATTCTCTATTGGGCACGAAAACTATTCGGTGCCTGTCACCTTTCAGCAACACTGCATACAGATAGCTCCAAATACTCGGTTTTATTTATATTCAGATGGTTTTCATGATCAGTTTGGAGGCGAACATAAAAAACGACTGGGAAGTAAGCGTTTTGCACGATTACTAAATGATACTCAACACCTTTCGCTCACGGAACAAGGCCACCAACTTACCCAATTTTTTCATCAATGGCGAGACAACGGGCTAGATGCTCAAATGGATGATGTGTTGGTATTTGGAGTAGAAATAAAGTCAGAGAATTCGAACCAAACTCTCTGACCCTTGTCTTTTGTTTACAAATTATCTTCGCACCACTTCACCGTCTCAAAAGCCGCTTGGGCTGATTGAGTCTGATACTCATTATCAAGCAGTAAGCGGGCATTGGCCAGGTTCGTAAAAAACAAATTTTCTACTAAAGCAGCGGGCATTTTCGTCTGGTAAATGATTTTAAAATTGGCTTCGTAGTCAAAATCTCCATCTGAGGCTTGTTGCTCGATGCGAATCTTGCTTCCCACAATTTCCTTGGTTTTGAGATACCAGGCATCAGCTATTTTGTCGCTGGTGGTACTTCCTTTGGTAGTCCATACCGACCAAAAATTAGGAGCTTCCCCTTTGCCACTTTGGTTCATTCCTATAGCATTGGAATGAAAAGACAACAAAATCACTTTTTTACCCTGAGGCGTGAGTTGATCAAAAGTAGCGTTAGCAGCGCGAACTCTATCATCAAGACTGTTGTCTAAATACTCGTGGTAGATTTTCTTGTATCCAAAACCAGCACTGGCCAGCATCTCACAAAACTTGTTGGCAATGATACGGTTCACTTCTCCTTCTCTAATTTCCAAAATGGCTTTCCCACTATTGTCGGTAAAGATGTACTTTTTACCAATATGAGGAGGTGTCATATAAGCGCCTGTATCAGGATGGTTTCCTCCGTGCCCGGCATCTACCAACACAAATACTTTTCTATCGGCAGGAGGCGCTTCATTTACTTGATTTTTTAGATTTTGCAGATCACTTTGAAGGCTATCCAGCCTTTGTTGAAGATCGTTGATAGTTTGGTTAATGATGTTTTTATCCATTTGCTTATTAGATTTAGTAATTGATGCTATGTAGTTGTTCTAAAACACGTTATTTTCATTGCCCCGATAAATCGGATTTACAATTGAATGGTTACATTGCTAAATTGTTTCGCAATGCGTTGCACAATATGCTGTCCTAAACAAAGACGAAGATTGTCACCATACAACCATTGATATATATAGATGTCGAGAGCCTCGTAACTGGTTTAAATATCGTGCTTCTCTAAGTCATTACCAATAAAATATAAATTCCTTAAGAACCCATGCTTCGGGGCTTTTTTTACCTTGTCAAGATCTAGAAATCCTCTACTTTTTCTGTGAAGTCGTCTCTACTCTCACACCAAAAGTAGGAACGACTTCTTTGAATTAAACCAATAATTTATTTTCTTAAATCCATATTATTAATGAAGTCATCTTGACTTCAATCAGTAAAAAACTCCTTTTTAATTAGTTATGGCCAAGCCCCTGCCTAATAGTTTTTTGCTGGATGTACCGCAAAACCAAAATTTTAACCTATAAACTCTCAAATCTTATGTCAAAAGTAACCGAAGAATTGGCTCCAGCATCATTGCCCAAGATGATTGAAGAAATCGGCTTAGGAATTGCCAAAGCCAACGATGCGCTTCTAAAAGCAGGTACTGATGTTGTATACACAATGCCCAGTGCGGAGATTGAACTCAGTGTGGCTATTTCGACCAGTGAAGAAAAAAGCACCTCAATAGGCGGAAGTGTGGGTATTTCGGCAGTAAGTGTTAATGCGTCTTATGCCAGTACTTATGGCTTTAACGAAAGTGCTTCCAGCAAGATTAGAGTAACGCTCCAGGCCGTGCCAAGAGCCAAAGAAACCCCTACTAAAAAAGCCTAATCACGCATTTCTTCTGGAAAATAATATACATACATGGCAGAAAACGATGATGGCAACTCAGTACCTTTAGAAGAGGTACTGGTTGCTTTTAAGAAAAGCCTGGCTCGAGCCACTTTAGCTTCTGAACAAGCTAGTAAATATGATGTCCAGTTTTTGTTGGGTAATCGTACGTTGTACAATGTGGGCAGTCTAAACTTAAACTTGAGTGTAGGGATAGACATTGACAACCAAAAAGGGATTAAAAATGATCGTATTTTACTGGACTTCTCTCAGGAAATCAATTCCGACAAACGTTCAAATATTCAATTCCGGGTAGACTCTTTGCCTTTAGAGCCCATCAAAGGTCCTAAAGTAGTATTGGCCAGACGCAACAAGGTCAATACTAAGGACCAACGCAATGAGTTTAAGGTTTGGGCTGTAGACCGACAAGGAGAACCTCAAAAAGCCGCTGTCAAAATTCATGTAGAAGCATCTGAGTATGTGCAAAACGCTACGCCCGAATCTGTAATTATTGCTGGTTTTCAAACCGATTTGATGGGACAATTGAAGTTTGAAATTGATTTTAACCAAAGCCAATTGATTGTAGATGGGATGAGCTACGAACTGAAGGGCTATACCCAGGTAGCAGATTCAGACGAGCAAAAAGAGGTTACTCTACAACTAAACAAAAATAAGGAATGGTTTCTATGGATTACTCAAGACGAAGTAAGAGAACCTTCGGATATATTACCTTTGATTAACCCAAACAAAGAAGAACAATCAGATACAAAGACCGCGTAAGCTATGGCAGATACAATTACTAATATTGAAAACTTACTACTAGGATTTACAAACTCTCTGACAAATGCCTCGGTGGGGCTTAACAAGGAGTTTAAAACCCGCCCGGAGTTACAAGAGCTTCCGTTTGAATACCATATACCTAAGATGAGTATTGAAATCGGGGTAAATCTTACGACGACTAAGGGTAAGATCAAGAGTATTATATTTTTTAAGAAAGAGTCATCAGAAGAAGAAACGATCAACACCAAGATCAACCTCGATATTGTGGCTACTCCCCCACGCAACCGCCCTGCCATCATTCATAATGAAGCAAATAATGAAAAAACAGGCAAACGCAAGGAGGGTATTTTTGCTATCAGACACCAAAGTGGGAAGTATATGAATGCGGAGAACGGGGGTAGCTCGGGCGCTATCTTTTTAAATAAGGAAGCAAACCAGGTTTCTCTGGATGAGCATTTTACGGTATACCGTCTACCCGATAGCACGGTGGTTTTTCAAACCCGCAATGGTAATTATCTGACGGTTAACGAAGAAGGACATCAACCCAATTTTTTTGAGGTAAAAGCACTACCACTCAAAGCAGGTAAGGAGATTGGCCCACAACAAAAGTTTGTAATAGAACCTTTGAATAATGGAGAACCTGGGGTAGGGTTAAAGTCTGTGTTTTCGGAAAGATATATCAGGGTAGGAGATCAAAGAAAGAACCCTCAACTTTATGCCGATAAAATGCCCTTTACCCGTGATGATGTCTTTTTCATTACCGATAATGAGTCATAAAAAAAACGGCTTATATCATAAGCCGTTTTTCCAAAATATTTACAATTTATACACAAAATTGGGAGCCTTACGGCACCCCAATATTTTCAATTCTTCTGGTTGTAATACATTGGTGGTTAACCCATTGATTCTTAAAATCTAGCATTAAGCACCCTCCTTTGTCGTTATACCAATCCTTCCAAAAACTCAAGGTCAAAACTAAAAGGCTCATTAGCCGCATCTACCATCTTGAATAAGTGCGGGTAGTGCTTTCTCAACTCGCTGATGTACAAGTCATAAGGTAAGTCAGCAAAACTTCCATATTGGTGTACATATTTCAAATAGCGACGTCGGCTTTTGTGGTGTTTTTCAAACACTTTTTCCTCTGGAATACCAAAATCCAAGGGAGGTAAATCCAGGTAATCGCACGCTTCCTGGTTAAAAGCGGGAGACAATTTTACCCAATGATTGCCCATCCAAAGCTCGGTATAACTATGAAACACCAGCAAATCGGATTGCAAAACTGTTCCTAATTGTTCTGCGGTAAGATTACTACGCAAATTGCTAAAACTCACCCGACTCGGAATACCTACTGCCCGGGCTGTAGCCGCCAGTAAAGTACTTTTCTCGATGTCGGTACCCACCCCTCGCTTTACCAAAGCACTGGCTTTGAGCTTACTAGGGTGTAAATCTATATGGTTTAAGTCAAACTTAAAGTCGTCACGTACGGCATAAAATAATTCTACCGCTTTTTCAGTATCATATTTTAACCCTTTGGTTACTTGATACGCATATGCTTTCACTGCCTCATCGTTGCTATCTATAAATTCGGCAGGATCTAAATATTCGTCTAGTGTTCTACTCTCTCTCATAACTGTCAACTTTTATCCTACTATTATCCTTAATTGTAATTTTATATTATTAATGCCTGTTTATTAGCTTAAAATGCTCTATTGTTACGCTGCGCTTATTGTTTCATTGCTACATTGTTCTATTGTTTCGCGATGCGCAGCAGAGGTCTTTCGCTTTTTTGCAAATATGAGAATAGGCTATTGGTTATTAGCTCTTAGCCTTTAGCTTCACTTTGCGCCGCCCTTGTTCCGTGATCTTTGCTCCTAAATCTTCGCGCTAACTTTTCATTTTTAGCTTTTCACTTCGTAAACGTTCCTCGCTTCGCGCCATTTTTAATTTAACTCCGCTTCGCGCTAACTTTTCATTTTTCACTCTTCACTTTTAATTGATTAACCTGCTGGTTGTCTAGCCATTCCAAGCTATCTTTCCATAATGACTCTTTGAATTTGTCTCTAAAAAAGCCAAAGTGGTCAATCTTGCTCACCCCCAGGTCCTGTGGAGAAATATGACGATGGGTAATCGTGGCTTTTTCGTATCTGCTCAATAGGTTTTTTACCGCTCTAATGGGCGCATAACCATCATCGCTAAAACTCCAGGCCAAAAATGGGATTTGGATTTCTTGATGCTGCTTGGGTACTTTAAAATCAAAAGCAAACAAATAATCAGGGTTACTTCCCCATTTTCCCCATTCAATGGCTACTCCTTTGGGTAAATCTTCAAACAAACCCAATCGCTTGGCTGGAAAATAACCAAACAACTTGGATAGATTAGGCAAGAGGTATTTCCACAAAAGTTTTAACCTCGCTTGACCTTTGTCCCAATAAGCCCAGTTGCCTACTTGCGAAGCTACCAACATAGTGGCTTGTACTTGCTGACAAGAAGGGGCCAAACCTAATATTTGTCCGCCTACACTATGGCCAATCACAAAAAGTGGTACGTCTTGGTGCTCAGTACGTGTGTGCTGAATCATCGCCTCCAGGTCTTGAATGGCCCAATCCTGAATAGTAGCTTTAAACCCCTTTAAAGATTTGGGACGCGAACCACCAATCCCACGATAATCATAGGTGTATACTTGATACCCTTCACTGGCCAAGTACTGTGAAAACTTGCGGTAATACTGCCTCAATACCCCCATCGCCGAGTTAATCAATATAACAGCCTTGGGTGTAGATTGGGGGCTAAAACTGGTAACTGCCAACGAAAAATCGTCTTCAGTGACTATTTGTAAGTCTTTCATAGCCATACAGTTTAAACATCAGCAGTTTCGAGCAAGCCAAATTGTACAAAATGATGGCGAAAATGTCGATGATGAAAGCTTTGCAACTCTTCAAACGACAATGCTCCCATGATGGGGTTATAAGGCTGTAAATCAGGGTTTTGCTCAAAGGCCTTGAAAAAACGATTCACTGCTTCTACTACGGCTGATTTGGCTTCTTCAAACGTTCCATAATACAAGTCGTCCAGTTTGCCTTTTTTAGAGTCGTTTTTCCGAAAGGGAATACCACTATTGACAAATGCCTTGAACTTTTGTTGTCCTTCGGTAGGTTCGGCAGGTGGAGACCCATAAGATTTGATGCTGGACTTGGTGATTTTAGCCAAGTGCTCCAGCATGTGTTGAGCCGTCATCATTCCCCAACCAGGCTTAGTATCAGCCTCGAGGCCCTCCAACATTTGGGGCACCTGTTGGGTCAAAAACATTTTATATTGATCGATTGCAGTCATTATGTTATATGATAAATGTGTTGTTGTTGTTGTTCTATTGTTTTGCCTTCGGCTGATTGTTGCATTGCTAGTTCCTTCGGCTTTGCTCAGGACAGCGTGTTTCGCTGTGCTTATTGCTACATTGTTCTATTGTTAAATGGTTTCGCGATGCGATTATTGATTTTGCAAATGTGAGCATGCGCTTTTAGTTATTAGCTCTTGGCCTTTAGCTGCGCTTCGCGCCATTTTTAATTTTACGTTTTACATTTTTAATTTAAAAAGCCTCGCTTCGCGCCATTTTTCACTTTTCATTTTTAGTTTTTCACTTACTTATGTAGCTCCACCACTGCTTGCTTCTGCCTTTTTTGTTTAGGAATCCAAGCCCAAAGCATTTCGCAGATCACTGGCTCTACCCCTACCTCATCGGTGATGGTGACTGACACCATTACTTCACCTTTTTCTTCGCTCATAATTTGTGTTACTTGCTCATCCGTCAGCGTAGCTATGGCTTTCAAATTTCCTTGCGAACGTTTTACATAATCTATTTTCATGTTTTTCATCAAGGGCAACTTATCATCCGGTAAGTGCATGCCTACCATCATACCAGAGGCCGTTTCGGCTAATAAAGCAGTAGCTGCCGCATGCATTTGCTGGATGTGATTTTGCACCTTTTTGCGGTTTTTGAGGGTAAGTACTACTTCTTCTTTGGTCATTTTATCGAAGCGAATACCCGCAGTGCCCACAAAAGGCACTACCCGTCCTATACTCAAAGACAATAGTCTGGTATGCCAGGATTTTGGATAGCGTTCTAGCTTCTGGATAGAGCGATTCAGTCGATTGGGTTTTTCCATTGTGTGTATTGAGTAATCGTTAAAGTTTTTGTTGAGCTATTTCATTATTTTTTAAATCGTCAATTGAATTTACTAGATGACTGGTTAAAATTTGGCTCAGAATATTTATAATTTACTGAACAGTCATTCAAATTTCAACTCCTAAAAGAGCTATTCAAAACAACTTATATGCTAATCCAGTAGCCGTCGTCCTCGTTCCAATGCCTTGAAAAAATACTTTGGATCGTTGTACAGCCGCATCAGCATAATACCTCCTTCTACATCTTGTACCGCTTGTTCGGCCTTTTCGATGGCTACTTTCTCTACATATCTTTCTTTCAACAAGTGCGCATTGGCTGCGATCCAGTCATCAAAAAACCCCCGAATTACCGGAATAAACTGAGGCTGTTCCTGCACCATTTCGAGCACTGTATTTGCCATAATACACCCTCCTTCGGCACGCATAAATACCTCGCGAGTAATCTCTACCATTTCTTCAAGTCTCTGATGCACAGACTTTTCCTCTTGATAAGCGAGGTTAAACACTCTACGGGCAAAATACCCATGCACTGCTTTCAGAATTTCTTCTAACAAATGTTCTTTGCTCTCGAAATAATAGTAAAACAACGACTGCTTGATTTCGCAAGCTTCGGCCAACTTTTTAATACCTGTATTGTAATAGCCATCTTTACGGAATACCTCTAAACATTTAGAGATAATCTGCCTTTTTACCTCTGCACTTTTCGACATTGTGTAATTGTAATCGTGTGATTCTTCTGATAAATTTATTGAACGGTCATTCAAATTTACGGAAAATATTAGACCCTATCAAATTTTCCTTAAGTATTCTTTTTCCTGCGCCTCGAAGCGAGTGTAAGAAAATCCCCTAATTAGATACATATAAGAAAACAAGTGATCAAAACTTGCCTATCATCCACATTAAAACAATAACCCCAATGAATAAATACTGGAAACAAACCACAAGAAAAGTATATGCACTTTTGGTAAATGAAGTACAAGTGGCTACCCTGCAATTCACCAAAAACAGCCAAGCAGAAATCTACACCCAAGGACAAAAGTATCGCCTCACCCGCAAAAAAAGTTGGTCAAGATCATTTCAAGTAGTCAATGAAAAAAATCATCTAATCATTGAGGTGACTCCCCGCAAATGGTATTCTAATGATTTATTATTAAGGTATCAGCATCAAGAGTATCTCCTTAGGCACCGCAATAACCCACTGCATGAAACAGTACTGCAAGATTTACAAAAACGGGATATTCTGGCCTATGGCAAGGGGGTAGAAAATTTAAAAGAAAGAATTACGGTCACTGATCATCGCCAAGGCAACGATGTCAATGATCATTTATTAGATACCATTGTGTGGTTTGCCTTTCGCTCTGCTCCCGAATTAGACTTATTGGATTTTATATAATGATGATGTAGGTTTTGTTGCAAGTTTGCCAAATTTTCGGCTAACTTGTAATAAAACGATTGGCACTACGACCAATACGAAAATGTTTCAATTATAACCCATTCAATTTATCACTTTAGACAATGAAAAAGCAATCTATATTATTCTCTGCCCTGTTTTTACTTATTACCAGCCTGGGTGTTCAGGCCCAGTCAGTAGATAAAATTATTGACGGTTACTTTGAGATCATAGGCGGTAAAGACAAGTTCCGCAAGATGAAATCAATGGTAATGGAAGGAACTGGAAAAAGCCCTCAGGGAGAGATACAGATGAAAATGTATAGCCAACGCCCCAATAAATCTAAGCTTGAGTTTACGATGCAAGGCAAGACTTTCGTGCTACAGGCATATGATGGTCAAAACGCCTGGGGCACCAACTTTATGACACGTAAAAATGAAAAAAAACCTGATGAGGTTGCCAAGGAAATGGCAGAAAACGCTTTTGAACCTTTGTATCTGGACTATAAGAAAAAAGGCCATAAAATAACCTTAGAAGGCTCTGAAGAAATAGATGGTACGGAGTGTCACAAGCTGAAAGTAACCAGAAAAAATGGGAAGGTTCAGTACTTGTTTTTTGATAAAGAAAGTAATGCCTTGATTATGACGCGTACTACTAGTACTACAGGCCCTATGAAAGGACAACAAATAGAATCTTACGTAGCCGATTATAAAGAAGTAGATGGTATTATGATGCCACATTCTTTGACTCAAAATATAGCTGGTCAAAAATCAACTTTAACCATTACTAAAATTACGATCAATCCAAAATTAGAAGAGAAGGTATTTACCTTTAAAGAATAATAAAGCTCCGAAGTCATCCCGACTTTTCTAAAAGTAGAGATGACTTCTTCATTTGACTCTCTTCAACCAGCATTTTACTCCTTGTTTTTACCGGTTTGTACTCGTTCTTATATATTCTCAAGCAGTGCTTCATAGTTTTGGATCAATGTTTTACCAAACTCCTCTCCTATGAAGACTCAAAGAACATCTCCGATATTAACGACCATTTTTACTGTATTGGGCATCCTGACTTTCACCGTGCAAACGATCAAAGCACAAACCTTGGCTGAGGTAATTGCTCTGCATGAAAAAAATAGCGTGACCAAACCTGTGGACCTCAAATCTATGGTGCTGGAAGGCAAAACCACCCTCACGGGGATGAATATGGCATTTAAAACCATTGTATATCGAAAAGCACCCAACCTGTTTAAGGTAGAAGTACCCATTCAAGGTAAGGCATTGATTGAAGCCTTTGATGGCAAGGTGGCCTGGAAAGTAGATCCTTTTCCAGGAGGTAGCGACAAACCCACTCGTATGGCGGGTGCCGAAGAAACAGATATGCTGCTTGGAGTAGATTTTTACCACGAGTTTATTGATGCTACCAAAAAAGGACATACAGCCACGCTTGAGGGGGTAGAAGAAATTGACGAGGTACCTTGCTATAAAATCAAGGTGGTAAGAAAAGACAAACACGTAAAAACTTACTTTTTAGAAAAAGAAACGGGTATCTTGATGATGGAACGGGGAAAGTCAACCCATCCATTAAAGCCTGGAGTTTTGGTAGAAAAAGAGACCTATTTCAGTGAGTATAAAAATGTACAGGGTGTCATGATTGCCCACTATATGGAAGAACGCATTGGGGGGCAGGTAGTAGCCAAAATGCAATTTGAGCATATCAAAATCAATGATAAACTGGACCATACAATTTTTGCTTTTCCTAACAAGCAATAGGTTGGCACTTACGATCGGCTATCTAAGCGATCAGTAAAAGATTTTATAATGTCAGTCTTTGGGGAAGCCAAAGCACTGGCATTTTTTATATTAAACGAAGCGAAACAAAATATTCAAAACCAATGACATATACACGCACCATTCAATGGAAAATGACCTGGTTGATGTTTTTGTGCATCGGCTTAGGCTTGCACCAAGCCCAGGCTCAAACTCCTAAACCACTCAAAGGAAGTAAAATATTTGGCTCTATGAAGGCTCGCCACATTGGCCCAGCCGTCATGAGTGGACGTATCAGCGATATAGAAGGCGTAAACAATGACCCCAAAACTTTTTTTGTAGGTTCTGCTGGGGGAGGCGTATGGAAAACAACCAATGGCGGAATTACTTTTGAATCTATTTTTGACAAACACGCTCAATCTATCGGAAAGATTACGGTAGACCAAAAGGACCCTAACACCATTTGGGTAGGAACTGGAGAACCCTGGGTACGCAATAGTGTATCGGTAGGTACGGGCCTGTACAAATCTACCGACGGAGGTAAAAACTGGAAGTTGATGGGTTTTAAAGATTCGGAACGGGTAAACGAGATCATTATTCACCCCAAAAATTCCAATATCGTGTATGTAGGCGTATTGGGGCACTTGTGGGATGCCCACAAAACCCGAGGGGTATACAAAACCGAAGACGGGGGTAAAACCTGGAAGCAATTGCTTTATGTAGATGAAAATACTGGATTGGCCGACTTGGTGATGGATGCCAAAAATCCAGACATTCTCTATGCAGCTATGTGGCAATTTCGCCGTTACCCCGATTTTTTTGAATCGGGTGGCAAAGGAAGTGGCTTGTACAAGTCTACCGATGGGGGTAAAACCTGGAAAAAAATCCATAAAGGTTTTCCAGAAGGCGTTTTGGGCAGAATGGCGGTACAACCTGCTCCTTCTAACCCTAAGGTAGTATATGCTACTGTAGAATCAGAAAAGCGCAGCCAAAACGGATTGTATAAATCTATGGATGCTGGTGCCAACTGGAAACGGATCAACAATGATTTTGGGACTGTAGTAAGACCTTTTTATTTTGCTCGCTTGGTAGTAGATCCTAAAGATGAAAATAGGGTCTACAAAATGGGCTTGAATCTCATCATTAGTAAAGATGGTGGTAACCGTTTTCGCACAGTAGGCAGTGGTGTACACTCAGATATGCACACGGTTTGGATCAACCCTCAAAATACCAATCATATATTGCTCGGTACCGATGGAGGCGTATATCAATCTTTTGATGGGGGCTTCTTTTTTATGCATCTCAAAAACCTCCCGGTTTCTCAATTCTATCGAGTAAGCGTAGACAACGCCCAACCTTATAATGTATATGGAGGTTTGCAGGACAATGGTTCTTGGTTTGGTCCTTCGCGAGCGGCCAATGGCATCCAAAACCGCGACTGGAGTAATGTGGGAGGCGGCGATGGATTTGTGGCCATGCGTCATCCCGAAAAAACCAATATTGTTTATTGTGAAATGCAAGGGGGTAAATTATGGCGCTATGACTTAAATTCAGGTCAACGCAAAACGATTACGCCTATGCCTCAGTCTGGTGATCCCAAGTATCGCTTCAACTGGAACACACCCGCCATCGTGAGTGTACACAATGCCGATCGTTTGTATATGGGAAGCCAGTTTTTGCATCGTTCCAACGACAATGGAGAGTCCTGGAAGAAAATCTCCCCAGATTTAACCACCAATGATCCTAAAAGACAACGCAGGGCTTCAGGAGGATTGACGCCTGATGTATCGGCCGCAGAAACCAATACTACTTTATTTACGATTGCTGAGTCACCCATAGACGAAAATGTGTTGTGGGTAGGCACCGATGATGGCAACCTGCAAGTAACGATGGATGGGGGTAACAAATGGACAAATGTGACCAGCAATATTCAAGGGTTACCCAAAAATACTTGGTGTAGCTCAGTAGAAGCTAGTCATTTTGATAAAAATACCGCTTACGCTACTTTTGACGGCCACCGTACTGGCGACAAAAAGCCATATGTATTCAAAACTACAGATGGGGGTAAAACCTGGACTTCGTTGGCTACTACCGATATTAAAGCCTATGCTCATGTAATTAAAGAGGACTTAAAAAACCAAAATCTATTATTCTTAGGTACCGAACTTGGTTTATACATAAGCCTGGATGCTGGAAAAAACTGGACCCGCTTCAAAAACAACCTACCCAAGGTAAGCATTCGTGATATGGTGATTCACCCTCGCGAAAATGACCTGGTGATGGGCACCCACGGAAGAGGGATTGTGATTATAGATGATGTATCGCCTTTGCGTCAAATAACACCAGAAATGGCCACTAAAAAATTGACGTTCTTGAAAGCCAAGCCTATTATGATTAAAAGTATAGGTGGTGGGCAAGAATTTCCAGGAGCGGCTGAATTTGTGGGACAAAACCCGAGCACCAATGGTAAAATCATTTACTTCCAGAAAAAACGCCACATTTTTGGTACGATGAAGATCGAGATTTTTGATACCAAAGGCAAGCTGGTTTCTAGCCCACCAGCGGGCAAGAGTGCAGGGCTCAATGTAGTAGAATGGAGTCCTCGATTGAATCCACCAAAAGTAGCCAAAGCCAAAACTTTTACTCGTGGAGCATTTGTAGGGCCATTGCTTCCTGAAGGACAATACAAGGTGAAACTTACCAAGGGTAAAGATGTATTTGAAACGACGCTTGAGGTAAAAGCCGACCCTAACTCGCCATTTAGTGCGGCTGATCGGGCTTTGTACCAAAAAACCACCATGCATTTGTACAACCTGATAGAGAAGTTGGCTTATACTACCGAAGTGATTCAATCTATTATGAAACAAACCAAAGCCAAAGCAGAGAAAGAGAAGAAAAATAGCCGTTTGGCTCGAAAGCTGATGGCGATGTACGAAAGCTTGAGCAAATTTAACAGTGAATTGGTCATTACCAGTGGCGACAACTACACCGATACTGCCGAAGACCGCCTGAATGATAAACTCTCAGGGCTGTACGGGGATGTTGGTAGTTATAATGGTCGTCCTTCTAAAGATCAACTACAAAGAGCCGATGTGTTGGAAAAAAGAGTGGAGGATGCTTACCAACGGATGATGAAAATCCAAAACAAGGATGTAAAAGAAATGAATGCTCGTTTGGCCAAAGCCAAAATTGCCGAAATCAAGGTAAAAACAATGGATGAGTTTAAGAAGAAGAGTAGATAAGGATTGATCTTATCTTAGCACATAAAAAGCTATTCTCTGAACGGGAATAGCTTTTTTGTTTTTGATATTATTTTAGCTCCAGACCTGACAGGTTTTTGAAACCTGTCAGGTCTAAAAAACTTTTTTCCTAAAGAAAATTCTTGAGCATTCAATTTATAAAGTAGCCTCTTTTTAGTTCAGGGCGTATCAACTAATTACTTCAAAATCCCATACTGAGTAATCTCCGCGTCCGTCATCCAATGTATATTGGCGGCAGAAGCAGCATTGATGGTAAAATAATAAAAGTCTTCGGCTTGCTGCTGGGTAAACCCTATCGATACATAATAATTGATGTATTTTTGGTGTTCGACATGGCCACGAGGAAAGTCTGTTGCTTCTTGAGTACCTGCCGACCAGGAATGTACTCCTATTCGGGTAGTAGTGCCACGGGTTCGCTTAATCCCTGCCAAGAAAAAATCAGTCCCTCCTGAAGCTATCATGCCATTGTCTAGCAAATGAATGTTGAGTTGCTTTTGGTGTACCAAGGCAGACAGTTGCAAATTGGTATCATCATCTAATGAACCGCCACACTCCTTGATATTAATCAGGTTTACCTTAGGGTAAGCCGCTAATAATCGGTTGAAATTATTCAATGAATTGCTGGTAATCTCTCCGTTCATTTCTATGGTAGTATCATCGCTTTGCACCCGAAAAATACCAAACTGGCGGGTGGGTTCTACTACACTATCTTTGGTTTGTTTACAGGCAGTAATCATTGCTAACAAACCGATCATCATCAATAAGGAAAATTTCTTCATCATAAACATATCTATCATTCGCATTGGTATGATGCCCTCAAGCACCACTTTGGAATACAGACAGTCGCCAAAGCAAATAACCTTAAATGACATATATTTAAATTTACTACCAGCGCTCCTTATCTTTATACAAAGAGTAAAGCTTTACCAAGGATGACCACCTTGAAAAACCACTTCACAATTGGGCATTGAATCTTTAATTTCCAGTTTTTTCACATCATCTATTGGGTTACCCTGGAGGTATAATATTTCCAGATTTTTTAATCGGTATATTTCAACAGGTAAATCCTGAAGCTGATTTTGAGCCAAATGGAGTGTGCGCAAATTCTGTAATTGCCCTATTTCAGGAGGAATTCGAGTCAATAGGTTGTAAGACAAAATCAAAACAGATAGCTTACTCAACCCATTGATTTGATATGGCAAACGTTTCAAACGATTACTGTTTAAAAACAATTCTTCCAAGTTTTTTAGCTGCCCTATTTCAGAAGGTAGATGGGTCAATTGATTATCTCTCAAATACAAGGTCCGCAAATTTTGTAACTTTCTTATTTGAGAAGACAATTTGGTAATTTGATTAAAATGTAGAGACAATGTCTCTAGTTTTCCCAACTCCCCTATAACGTCTGATACTTCATTCAAGTAATTCTCCTTCATATCCAAACAAGTCAAGTTTGAAAACTGGCTCAATGCGGTGGGTAACGCGGTGTAGTCTTCACATCTGATAGACAATACCTCTAAGTTTTGGTAAAAGTCTTTTTCTACCCCATACTTCACACAAAGCATTTCGTACTTTTGTAACACTTTGGCTACTTCCTTACCATAGTGTTTCACTGCTCCTGCACATAATTGAAAAGCTAGCTCAATGTTTTTTGGATCACTGCTTTCTAACAACTGTAATATTTTTTCGTCATTGGTAGACATCATCCCTTAATCTTTTAATGATGGTTCGTTATCTTAAGGCCAATGCTGTTTCCTTAAAGGGTTTTGTTAGACTCGCCTAACCATCTTAATCCTTCTGTTCTCCCTAATGGAATTGGGACTTTAAACAGGAAGACACTTCTTCGCCTCAAAGAGTTGTGAAGGAAACAGCATTGATCTCAAGGCAATTTGCAGAATGCTATGCAAAAAACAACTTTCGAAAGAAGACACAAGTACACCATTAGCCGTTTTTTTAGAAATTAAGAATTCCTTTAACTGATTTAGTACTACCGTTTACCTGGCCACTCCTACCGTTGCCTTATTCGACCCTCTACGAAATTATACAAATACCTACATTCGCTCATCACAAAACATTTTTTTCAATATAACCTATTATATTTTATGATTAAATTCATCTTAAAAACCGTAGGTCTGGTGGTTTTCATCACTACCCTGAGCCTACAAATTCAGGCAGCAAATATCTTTGTAGATTGGCAAGCCACTGGGGCTAATACTGGCAATGATTGGTCAAATGCTTATACTTCTCTGAATACCGCCATCACCAATGCCAATGCTGGTGATTTGATTTATGTAGCTCAGGGGACTTATAGTACCAACAATGGATTTCCTTTTATATTAAAAGATGGGGTACGTTTATATGGTGGTTGCGCTTCTGCAGGCATCATTCCTGATCCATACCGCGCTATCCTTCGGAATCCCTCAAACTATCCAACAATTATTAGTTCAGGAATTGGTAATACTGCCATCCGAATCAATAACAATTTGGGCGCTGGAACCCGGCTCGATGGCTTTCAGATTCGAGGAAGCAGTAACAACGGCATTGGTATAAGAATATTTAGTGGTACAACCATTAATGTGGCTTTGACAGTAAACAATTGCACCTTTAACGGTGGTGGGGCATATGGGGTAGAATTATTCCTCTCAAGTATATTAGCCCACACAATTACGCCCCATTTTATCAACTGTACCTTTACCGACCTTACTGCCGGGGTACGCTTCAATATTGGTGGTAATATAGGTAATGCAAGCAATTCCATTCAACCAAAATTTACCAAATGTGAGTTTCACGACCTCACCAACAGTGTGCAAATGGAAATGAGCAATGGCTCACTAGAGCCTAGGTTTGAGTTTTGCCGCTTTTATGATAACACTGGGTACGTCATTACTAACCCTGGTGATGGGGTATACATTAACAATAATAATGTTTGCTTTTGTAGCAATACCTATACTTATAATCCTGTTTTTGTGAATTCGCTATTTTATAACAATAATGGCATTGCCGATTTACTGGTAGGTGTAGTAAATCAGGGCGGTGATTTATCGCTGGATATTATCAATTGTACGCTTTGGAACAATTCCATTGAGACGAGTCCTTCAATCAATGTACGTAGTGGTAGTTGTTATAGTATGAACAACTATCAAGGCCGTGAGAACATATTAAAAATTCAAAACTCTATTTTGTGGAACAATGATGATGTCAGTGGTACTTGGATGAGTCTGAGTCGTGGCATGGAAGCCGATTTGGAATTCAGCCTGGTAGATGCTACTTCTTGTGCAGATGGGGTAAACTTGATCCAAACTGCGGCATTAAACTGCGACCCTACTAACGTAATTTTTAACCAAAGTCCTCAGTTTGTAAGTACTAGCACAAGTACACCAAACCTGCGTCTCACAGCCTTTTCTCCCGCTCGCAACCAAGGGCAAAATACATTTAAACCTATGGATATTGACACTGATTTGCACGGGTTTGCACGGATAATAGAAAACACCATCGACATGGGCGCCTACGAATATTGTCCTGGCGGTACCCCCTGTTACCCAAAAACCACTATAGATCCCTCAGACCCAGATCCAATAGGTCCTACTCCTACGCTGTCATTGCGCCAAACCAAACAACAGGTTATGGACAAACACATTCAAATAACCACCTATCCTAACCCAGTAAAGGGAACCATCACGGTTAAAACTGGACACCAAATTAAGGTCAACACGTTGCAACTCATGACCATAGATGGTAAGGTGATAAAGGGTAATGTCCGTAGTCATCAGTTAGATGTGCAAAACGTACCCAAAGGCTTGTACTTATTAAAAGTGCAAACGGACTATGGCACCCAGGTTTTACGGGTAGTAAAAGAGTAGTAAAAATCAAAAACAGCCCAAAAACGGTTACTGGAAACGGTAATCGTTTTTTTATTAAAATCAGAGAGTATTTGAATACTTTTTGCTAAATTTGCATTAGCAAAACTTCGCATTTTAAGCAGTTTTGCTATCTTTACAAGCATTTTTGTACACAATATTCACTTACTAATACATGGAAACGGCTGAATCAACCTCTCCCACCACCTTAGAAGGGGCCTTGAAAATCAAAAAATCGCAGGTAGTTATGGTGCCTGTCGAGCGCATTGATGTACACCCCGATAACCGACCTTTGGGGATCAATGATGAAAAAATTGCCCAATTAAAAATACTCATCCAACACGACGGATTTGACAGTTCTCATCCCTTGGTAGTACGGTTGCAAGACGAACGTTATCAATTGGTAGAGGGAGAACATCGTTTTCGGGCAGCTCGTGACTTGGGGTATCAGGAATTGCCCTGTGTAATCCGGGTAATGGACGACACTGAAGCCCTGATTCAGTTGATTACCGGAAACATCCAAAGTGATAATAAGCCGCTCGAAATTGGGTTGAATGCATTGAAGGTAACTCAAGCCAACCAAGGACTTACAGTGGCTACTTATGCCCAACGATTAGGCATGTCCGAAACCTCTATTCGACGCTATATGCACGCGAGTGAGGCGTTTCAGTTTATCAAAGCTCAATTGCCCAATGGTGCTTATATTCTGGAAGAAGTGTATAAGTTGGAAGAGATTCAGCGCTGTGCCAAACCTGACTGGATATGGCTGCATGATTTGATTACCGAACGAGAGCTTTCTAAAAATCAAGTCATTGAGATTTGTCAGGCCATTCGAGAAATCAAAACCGACAATCCAGATATTTACCAGTTTTTTGACTTTACCGCTGTTCGGCAAAAGATTGCCCAAGAGATTATTCAGGGGCAAAAAACCGCGCATCGGGTATACAGTGAATTGTTAGAGGCGTTTGAGACTAGCTATAGTAATTTAGATGAAAATATAACGGTGTATGAGTACAATGTACTGCACGACCAAATAGACAAAGAGGAGGTAAATCTTAGAGAATGGTTTATTAGCAATCTACGCTCGGTATCTCCCTTAACCAAAGCTGCGGTACTGGAGGTGTACAAAGATGCCTTACAGCTTAAGCGCAGCAGTAGCAAAGAAGAGGCTGAAAGAGATGCCAATTATTTTAGAGACAAAAAAAACCAAAAAGAACGCGAAGAACAAGAGCGTATTGAGCGTGAAATGCGTCAAGTGCTTCCGGGTGAGTGGTGGCAATTGGGTGAACATGTACTCTACTGTGGCCATG
This sequence comes from Microscillaceae bacterium, assembly GCA_003483885.1. Classification (GTDB taxonomy): domain Bacteria; phylum Bacteroidota; class Bacteroidia; order Cytophagales; family Microscillaceae; genus Microscilla. The sequence continues at coordinate 1,981 of DMXI01000661.1, read as the reverse complement.
GCCAAGATGAAATATTCAGGAATCGTTTGCCCGAAAAGTCGGCCTGGACTTACGCAAACTTTATCAAAAATGACCCAGAGAAGCAAGATGCTGGTACTGCCAATGCACACCTTGCCTGGCAACAATACGATTGGCTGGTAGAACGCTCACAGGTTGTGACTGCCATCGTACCTACCCAATCAATCCCTGACTTTTTGCAAGCTACCCAAATGCCTTACAAATGGTCGCTTTCTATCAAAGTCAACGAAAAAGAGGGCAACTGGGGAAGTTGGTTATACGCAGCTGTATTTTCAGAGGCCAAAAGCATCCGACAAGCCACCGATTCGGCAGAAATAAAAAACGCGCCTAATCTGGCAGGTTATTTACCCAAAGATTTGTTGAAATATTTGATAGAGGCTTTTTCTACTACCCATGACCCTATTATTGATCTGGAAGCAGGTAATGGTACTTTGTTGATGTTGGCCGAAAAACACAATCGGATTTGTTATGCGGCGGAGGCCGATCCAGAAGCTTGTAAACTATTACTGGACGACTGGGAAAAAGAAAGTGGTGGCAAGGCTCGTAAAATCGACGATGCAGAAGCCATTATGCCAGGGATTACAGAGTGATCAATGGTGAATGGTCAATGATAAATGATTAATAGCCACTGGAGTTTTCTGGTGGCTTTTTTATGTCTTACCATCCCTACTATATCCATTCATATATCCCAATCCATTAATGCCATGTTTGCAGCCTTCGCAATGTCGGTTTCTCCATCTTTGAGGATATGGCTGAGTGACAATACTACTTCGGCAGTCAACCCATATTTATCGGCTTCATTGAGCATTACCGCAATTGCTTCCAGTTCTTGGTGTATATCTTGACTCATCAGTTTACTTTGTTTGGTTGTTTAGCTTCAGACTGGCTTGAACCTTTGAGCTGTTGCATCACTCCTTCAGTAATGAATTGCAAGGTACTGGTTGGATCTAATTCAGGAAAAACAACATCTTCATGTGTTTTGTTAGCCTTCACTTCTATCCATTGCATCTTTACAATGTGTTTTTGAGCCACGCTTTTAGTCTTGACTTTCGTCAGTTCCTTTCCCTGTATTGACATTCCAGTATAAAATAACTTGGCTAAATCTTGCTCACCCATTGGGTATCTATCACGAGGCAGATCCACTCTCAAACTCAATATCAAGTAGGCTTTGTGTTTATTGCTCACCTTGGTGATGCTAAAAGTCTTTATTTTTTTCTGGATATACGTAATCAAGATCAGCTTTTGCTCAGCCTTCAGATACAAACGGATACCATTCATGAGATTTGCTTTGAGTTGAAATAAAGGTAAATGATAAAATGCCCGTTTGTATTTTTGTGGTTTACCAAAAAACATCCCCTGCACCTTAAGCATGAGATCGCTCCCCGGCATCAAAAACAAAAAAGTCAATGCATAAGGGACAATAATGATCCATCCCGTTTCTTCGGTTCCGAGTATCCCCCACCAACCCCAGTACAACCCTGCCAGCAGTACAATTAAAAAGAATGCATGTAATAGATAAGGTACTAATTTATAAGTAAGTATGCGATAGTTTCGTTGAGTGTGGGTATAATACTCGGGTTGATGAATTTCCTCCTCAAAATTAGTTTCCAAATAGAGCTTGCTGTTTGGTTTTACATCCTCTGACAAGTAAAATACCAAGTGATACAAGTACTTCATCCACCAAGTAATTTCTTGCTTTTTGTCTTCCTGAGCTTTCATCAGTCCCTGAAGCATTTCCAAGGCAGTATAGGGCAAAAACGCACCTTTTAACTGATTTTGCTCGGGAGGTTTTGTGGGAGGTACAGACGACATATGGTGACTCTTTGCGGTTAGGGGTTTAAATTATCAAAAAAAACAGGTAACTCAAAGACGAATGATATTGGTAATTTTCTGCTAAAAGTAGTTTTTTTGTATAAAAACTGCAGAACAAACCTGCTTATATTGTTTAAATCCAGTAACTTAG
>DMXI01000325.1 GCA_003483885.1 Microscillaceae bacterium | reverse complement strand
GTAGAACTTACATAAATGATATTTTTTAACCTTGCCTTTGCCAAATAAGGGAGAAGATTTGCTACCTGTTTTGGGTGAAAATCTTCGCCTTTGGTTCTTACACCAGGGGGAATATTTATCACTAGAGTATCTGTATCTAAAAAATCTTCTAGTGCAGGAGCTTCAATCTCTGGAGTAAGCTTTACCAAAAATGGTTCTATGCCCTCTTTTTGCAAGGTTACCAACTTATTTGCTTGGGTAGTGGACCCTTTTACTCGAGTGCCTTTGTTTACTAAATTTATTGCTAGTGGCAGGCCTAACCAGCCACACCCTAAAATGCTAACAGTGGTTTGTTGTGTCATTTAAAACTTGAAAAATGCTATAGTTTGATAAAAATATACAACAAACAAGGTAGCATGCAAGTTCTAAGAAAATTCGTAAAATTTGAAGTGTAAGAAAAAAGGCTTTTGCTGCATTTCAAGGATTATTTTTACTCCAGAATCTATCGACCAGTGCTGTTTTCTTAAAACTTTCGAAGGGAGAGGGGAAAATAGCACTCACTTACTTCCAGGTGAGTGAGTACTATTGCAGAGTTTTGATCTATCAACTAAAAACATATTTGCGCCAGCCTTTCCATTTTTTGTGCAAAGGAGCTTTCAGTTTACGGCAAATCAAGATAGGAATATTATGTTCTTCGTCAATAGCATAAGGATGCTGGAACATTTGCACAAGAGTGACTTCTTCAAATAAATCTTCCATATCTTTTTTAGATAATCCTACCGTAATGGCCATAGTTGCTCGTGAATTACCAGATCCCCACAAATAGAAACTTCCATGAACCGAAATAGCGGGTGGGAGGCCGTAGGACTTGCCAAGGTAGTTTAAGGCACCTGCTTCTCCATAATTTTCTCCCCAGATGATACACTGTTTTTTTTCTGTTGGAGTTAATCGTTGGTATACATCTGCCACAACTTTGACTTGCTCTTGCCAGCCAAACATATCAGCATAATCACCAGTAAGGTTTTGTACTCGCCCATTAGGCAAACGTTTGATGGGTTTAATATCTATTTGTTGGGTATAGTTTACAAACTTTTCAATGGGTAGAAAAGGGGTGCCATAAGGCATCAAGGCCATTCCGAAAAAAAGTAACGTCACGATGATGCCAGGCTTAAACACTCGACGAAACGTGACTTTTTCCAGGTATTGAGCTACCATTGCTGCCCCTCCTGCAAACATAAGCGGATAAATTCCATTAAAATAATAGGCTTGTCCTTGAGCTATTAAAAACAATATTAAAGTGGCCAAATAAACCATGCCTAACCAGCGTAAACGGGAATCTTTGAGAAAGTAAACCAACCCGGCTAGCCAAATCGGAACCGTTATATATTGATGCATTTTAATTTGCGACCATAAAAAACTAATAGCATTACCACCTTTTAATTGCTTTTTATATAGCCCTTTGAAATGATCCAATACTGGAAAATCGTGTTGATATTGCCAAATTAGGTTAGGGAGTAAAAGTAAAACCGCGAGACCCAAAGCGACCCAAGCCCATTTATTTAAAATAAGCGCTCGATGTGGAGTAAACAGCATGGCTATTATAATACCCCCTCCACAAAACAACATATTATATTTGGCCATCATTCCCAGTCCTGCCATGGCACCTATCAATAATAAATAACGAGGTTTGGGGTTCAGGACATAGCACAAGAGAAAATAATAGGTAAGCAGCCAAAATAACTGATCAAAAACTACTGGTTGAAAAAGTGTATGATTCCGGAACAAAGCTGGGCTCGTCAATATACAAGCCACTACCAGCACTTGAGCAAACAACCGTTCAGGGCCGTTTTTGGGGATAAGCTTTTTTACAATTTGTAAACTAAGCAATACAATGGCTAATCCGGTGAGTGCTGTCAAGGTACGAATGGTAAACAAACCATCCCCTCCCAGTAGGCGAGCAAACCTTCCTACCCAAGCTGTAACGGGTGGAACCTCCATATATCCAAATGCTAAGTGATTGCCTTGAGTAAGGTACAGGAGTTCGTCGCGGTGAAAACCATAACGATTGGCTGACCATAAGTGAATAAAAAGCTTAAGGCAAATCAAAGCCATCAGTACCCAATGCCAGGCATTTGACCAGGATCTTTTTTGAGAGGCAAGTGTATCTACTTTCAATTGATTCATGAGTTTATGGTTTGTGTATGGTTTTTAAAAGTAAAGGAGAGAGAGTGAAAAACCTCGCGTATGAATCAGAAAGGCGTTTTTCCCAATAGGGAAGTACAGAAAGTACCACTTAAAAAGAGAGAAAAGAGTATAAACTGAAAAAGCACGCTTCCAGCGAAAGCGTGTTTAGTGTAGGTTTTCAATTAGTCGGTTTTGTAGCTCTATAGCATTGCTAGTCCGAATGATTAAGTTAAAGCTATTGATGTATTAATTTAGGTATAGTTGTACTGTTGTCAGTTCACAAATTGCCTGATGGTATTCAATATTTCTTGATGTTTTGGTGATTGAGTAAGGCTTGTAAGTTTTTGAAGTAAACAGAGAGCCAAATCAAAAGCTCTCTGTTAATTAACCCCATTATTAGCCACTTGTAGTTACTTAAAAACTGTTGTCATAGTGTTAAATGTAGGATGCTCCTATAAAAGCATCCTTTAAATATCAAAGTTAGGTTTTGTAGATTCCGTGTTGGTTTAGTGTTGTTGTTCATTTAATTCTTTTAGGTATAGTTCGTATTCCAGTTTAGTTTTTGATGTTTTAAAAATTTAAGTGTTCATAGTGTTTTATGAAGACAAGCCATCATCAAATCGTGATGACTTGTCTGATCATCTTGTTTAGTTTTTTTCACAGTGTTTCATAGACAATAATTACGAAATTGGTTTTCAGTGTAAGTTTCGATATAGTGTTTCTAAAAATTAGTAAGTCCAGATTCTGTTAGTATTGTTATTCTTCAATTAGGTTTTATTTGTTAGTGTTTTCATTAGTAAGACAAGTCACAATCAAAAAGGGAGTAGGCTTGTCTGAAATTTTTTAAATTAATTCATAGTGTTAAAAAGTAGTTTTTGTTAGTGTTTTCATTAGT
>DMXI01000435.1 GCA_003483885.1 Microscillaceae bacterium | reverse complement strand
CCTAAAAGTCGAGATGACTTCTGGTTCTTAAATATCAAGAAAAGCACCAATTTGTATTTTATAAAGACGAAAATGAAAATATGGATGTAAGAATCTGTCTAAAAATATCATCCTTTCGATAGATTTAAAGTAAAATCTACTAATAAATTAGTAGTTCTACTTTACTTTTAGTACCTTTGATTCATCAAGCCAAAAAATAAGTAAGTTTTTTGGCCTTTATTTTACCTCAATCTACTAACGAATTAGTAGTTCTACTTAGGGGTTAGTAACCAAAAACATTTATTCTAAAATATGGATATAGAGCTCACCAAAGCCGAAGAAAAAGTAATGAAAATTCTTTGGTCTATCAAAAAAGGCGCTATTCGAGATGTAGTAGCCCGATACGAAGAACCCAAGCCAGCCTATACCACGGTGGCCACCATCATGAAGATACTGGAAGGGAAAAAAATAGTAGGACGGCGCCCAATCGCCAATTCTCACGAATATTTTCCCTTGGTTGAGAAAAGCGAATATACGCAAGGATTCCTCAAATCATTTATGAAGAAATACTTCTCAAACTCTTTCAAACATTTGGTCTCTGAGTTTAGCAACAAAGAAGCCATGTCTACCAAAGAAATGGAAGAATTGATTGAGCACTTTCAACAAAAAATCGCAGAAAAAGACGGGAACAAAAAAGAAGGTTCAGAACAAAATAACCAAGAAAACAAATGATAGAAGCCTATTTATTAAAATCCAGTATCGTCTTGGCGATATTTTACGGAGCATATTATTCATTAATGAGCAAGAGTACTCATTATCAACTCAATAGAATCACAGGATTGGTTTGCATCTTGTTTTCATTGATATTTTTATTCATTGAGTTCAATCCTTTTTCTACCTCAGTAATATATCCAGCCACTGTATATACAGTTGTACAACAAGTTTCTTCTTTACAAAGCAACCTTTCAAGTTCTTTACAACCCGAGTCCCAATCAATCAATATATTTTTGACTATTTATTGGCTTGGAGTCATAATTCTTTCGTTCCGTTTTCTGTTTGGATTGTTCTCTATATTTAGATTTTATATCACTTCTCCAAAATCTTATTGTTGGGGTTTTAGAATCGTCATTACAGACAAAGCCATTCCTCCCTTCACCTTTTTCAATTTATTATTTATCAGTAAAGAAGCCCTCCAGGAAGGTCCTAAAAAAGCCATTATTGTCCATGAACAACATCATCGGGATCAGTGGCATTCACTGGATACTTTACTGCTTGGATTATTGACCATTGCCTTTTGGTTTAATCCATTTATGTGGCTCTTCCAAAGAGCTATTCGGGCCTCTCACGAATATATGGCCGATCAACAAGTACTCAAAACAGGCATTGACCCGCTGGCTTATCAACAATTGCTCTTTGAAGCACGCACTGGTGTTGCTCCGCAGTTGGTCAGTAGTTTAAATAATGGTATAAGTTTAAAAAAACGATTTACAAATATGCTAAACACTCAAAATCAAAGTAAACAAGTTTATTGGAGAGTTCTGTGCTTTGTTCCTATGATGATTGCACTCCTTACATTCAATTCATTTGCTCAAACAGATACAAAAGTAAAGACCCTTACCAAAGCAGAAGAAAAGCAAATGATGGCGCAAATCAGGCAACTAGAGAAGATCATGTATGATGCTCAAAACAATAAAAAACTGGCGCTAAACTCAGTGAAAATGCCAGTGAAATTCCCTCTTTATATTTTAGAAAAACAACGAAAAAAATACAAAGTGTCTCCAGAAATGATAAGCAAAATTTCACTGAATACCATTGCCGATGTGCATGTCATCAAAGGACAAAAGGCGATTGATGCTTATGGTACCGATGCCAAAAATGGCGTAGTGGTGATTCGCCTCAAAGAATAAATATTACCACCTATCAATACTTGAATGAGCCTATATAACTTTTTATTCATCAATTTATCATCACACTTCATTATGAAAGTAATTAAAATTTGTGTTCTTATCATTTGTATAGGCATTACTCACTTTGCTCAAGCGCTCGATGTACAAAAAGTTGTCTGTAATGGCAGTTTACAACAGTTAGATTCACTTATAAAGAGCGGGTTTGAAGTAAATACTCAAAACAAACGGGGAATTACAGCTTTGCACTATGCAGTGGCTTGTAATAAAGAAAAAATGATTCGGTTATTAATTGATCAGGGGGCCAATGTTAACATTTTAGATAAAAGAAAATATACTCCTTTATATTTTGCTGCCGCTTACAATCGTACCAAGATCGTCAACATGTTGATTAAAGCAGGAGCTATGCCCAATATAGGCTCCAATCCTATATTTTATGCGGTGCTAAATAATAACCTACCTATGTTGAAAAAATTAGTCACTCCTAAAATCAATGTAGATGATACTAACAAACGAGGTAATACCGCTTTGGCTATGGCTATGCAACAAGATTCTCAGGAGATGGTCAAATTTCTACTATCAAAAGGTGCTGACATAAAAAAGGTTCGAACTTTTAAGCTCAAAGGAAAATATGTAGACCCTAAAGAACCAGGGCTAGAACCCAAAATGTTTGCGTCTAACTTTGTATCTACCGAAAGTTTTAACCATACACCCAGTTTTTCTCCCGATGGTAAATCCTTGTACTTTACTACTGAATCTCGAAAATATCCAGGAGGTAGGATTATGGTTTCGCACTTCAAAAAAGGGAAATGGACCAATCCCAGGCAAGCTTTTGCCAAAGGTGAGTACCGGGAGTTTGATTCTTTTGTAACACGAGACGGCTCCAAAATGTATTATTGTTCTAATCGCCCCCGATACAAAGGCGATACCACCAAAAGCGTGGACATGTGGATGATGAAGCGTAAGGGTAAAAAATGGGGTAAGCCTATTCATTTGGGAAATGAGGTAAATACTAAATACCAAGATTGGTTTCCTACGGTATCGGACAAGGGCACCCTTGTTTTTTCTAATGGCCCTCGAGGTAAAAGCAAGATTTACTATTCTACCCTGAAAAACGGGCAATACCAAAAAGGCATCGCTTTTAGTGATTCAATCAATAGCCCTTATCAGGATTATGATCCTTTAATTGCCCCCGACGAAAGTTATGTCATTTTTTCCTCACGACGCCCAGGAGGTCAGGGTAGCGTCGATTTATATGTGAGCTTCAAAAAACCAGATGGTACCTGGACCAAGGCCAAAAATATGGGTAAAGCAATCAACACCAAAAGAATAGAGTTTGCCCCAACCCTTTCGCATGATGGCAAATACTTCTTCTTTAACCGAGGAGGGGATATTTACTGGGTAAGCTCCAAGGTGATCACCAACCTAAAATAACTGATTGAGCTCATCTCTGTGCCTGAAAGCAGAGATGAGTTCATTGCCCACATCTATTGCCTCTTTACCACCTATAAGTGCTCAAGCCACTTTCTATATTCAACATTTACTTATTCATAATACAACAAATCTATGTTTTCAGACAAAGCTGGTAGCCTCATGTGTTTTGCGAGGTGCTTATCATTTTTCGCCCTTGTTTTGCTGGCAAGCATTGCTGCTTTAGGGCAAAATACAACTATCCAAGGAAAAGTAACGGCCAAAGACAACGGAGAAGCCGTAGCGGGAGCATCGGTTTATATTAGTAATACCACTATAGGCTCAGCAAGCGATGGAGATGGCTTTTTTAAGCTCACCAATGCTCCTCAAACACCTTTTATTCTCAATATTTCCTCCATAGGATTCAAAACCAAGGTTATTCAGGTGAATCCGCTCAAGGATACACTCTTAAGCATTACGCTTGACGCCAACGTAAGGCAATTGAAAGAAGTGGTGATCACCCCCGATAAAACCGATTTATGGGCAAAGTTCGGGCAAAAGTTTTTAGAAGACTTGATTGGGTACTCTAAGTTTTCGCAGCAATGCAAAATCAAGAACCTGCAAAGCATCGTGCTAGACTTTGACCGGGAAAAACAAATCTTGTCGGCCTTTTGCCGAGAACCCATTATTGTTGTCAATAAAGCCCTGGGATACCAAATCAAGTACTGGCTGGAAGATTATCAGTTTTCTTTCAAAACCAATACAACCTTTATCGCGGGGTATCCTTTCTTTCGGGATTTGTTAAGCGCCAAAACCCGTAGACGAAAAACACGCAGATATACCCAAAACCGCACCAAGGCTTATCAAGGGTCACTTACTCATTTTATAGCGGCGCTTTACGCCAAACAAGTAAACCAAGCAGGGTATCAGGTAGATCTGATGCGTCGGGTAGAAGTAAGTGATGCTTACCAAAATGATGTCAAACAAATAGACACTCTGCTGTACGACGATGCAAACCTTCAGAAAATCTACCAAGCCTTAAAAATCAAATCACCCAATGAAATCGCGGCCAAACGCTACCTTAAGTTTGTCAAAGATTGGTACTTAAGCAATTCGTCCAGAAAACTAAGGCTTAGAGTAGGGAGAGCCAATATTGCGGTAGTGGTGTATGAGTTTGACCGAGATCGCTTAAACCCCGCAAAAATCATTGTGAGTAATTATAAGGCAGATAATTCCATAGAGCAACGTTCTAAACAGGGTAAAGTCAATGTCATTGTAGCGCAGAATATCAATGCCCAAAAACTGGTACAGTTGCTCACTCAAAATACCAAGTTGCTCAAATTTGACCATTACCTCTATATTACGTATCGTAACGAAATTGAAGAGGAGGCCTATCAAATCGCTCAGTTTCCGTTCAAGCCTTTTGTCAGAAAAAAGCAAACCAGCATTATTTCTCTGCCCAACAAAGCCAATATTATTATTCATCCCAATGGATATTTTTATCCACCCAATAATATATTGGTGGAAGGGTATTGGGCTTTCGAAAAAGTTGATAAATTGCTTCCTTTAAACTACAAAGTAGCAAAGTAATATCAACTCCATAAAATTAACTGTGAAAATAATATGAAAGCAATCCAGATTTTTACCTTACTCTTTTGCTGGGCAACGTATGCTTTGGGGCAAATCAGCACCCAAGAAAAAACCGCCGTAGACCGTATTTTTACTCAATGGAATAAACCCGATGTTCCTGGTTGTGGCTTGGGGATTATCAAAGAAGGCAAACTAATTTACGCTCGCGGCTATGGAATGGCCAACTTGGAATATGACATTCCTAATACGACCACTTCGGTATTTAGAATTGCCTCTGTTTCTAAGCAGTTTACCGCGGCCTGTATCACCTTATTGGCCAAACAAGGGAAGCTGAAATTGAACAACACCCTGGATCAGTTTTTCCCGGCTTTTCCAGCCTATGCCAAAAAGATTACGATTCGACACTTGCTCAACCATACCAGTGGTATCAGAGATTATTTATTGCTGGCTTCGCTAAAAGGACTAGAAAATGACGATTACTATACTGATGAAAACCTGATGCAATGGTTGACCAGTCAAAAGGAACTCAACTTTGCCCCTGGTGCCGAGTATCTATACAGCAACTCGGGTTACTGGTTATTAGGCCAAATTGTACGCAAAGTAGCGGGAATGAACATGGCCAAATTTGCCAAAAAAGAAATATTTGAGCCTTTGGGTATGCAAAACACCCACTTCCATAACGACCACAAACAAATTGTAAAAAAGCGGGCTACTGGCTATATGCCCACCCGTAAAGGAGATTACAGAATTAGCATGACCACCCTAAATATGATTGGCGATGGAGGCATATTTACTACCATTGAGGATATCAAAAAATGGGATGATGCCTTTTATAAACATCAGGTACTTGATCAGGAGTTTTGGCGTATGATGACCAAGCAAGGGGTACTCAACAACGGTAAAGAGATCACTTACGCTTCTGGGTTGGTTGTAGATAGTTACAAAGGGTTGAAAACAGTTCGTCACGGAGGAGCGTTTGTGGGTTTTAGGTCCGAGCTTTTACGTTTTCCTAAACCACGATTTTCGGTCGTAATTTTGACCAACCGGGGCGATGCCAACCCCACGGGAATGGCTTTTCAAATAGCCGATATATTTTTGAAGGATCAGTTGACCAGCCAAAGCTCACCCAATCGGGAAAATAAACCTACCAAAGCACCCAAATTCATTCGCCTCAAGAAAAAAGCTCTAGAGAAATTTACTGGATTTTATTGGAATGAGCCGCGATCTTATTCTCGAAAAATTTATATAAAAAACGATACCTTGCGTTATTTCAGATCGGCTAACAGTGAAAGTAGCTTGGTGCCCATTGGTAAAAATCAGTTTAAAATGCTGGTACAAAGTGATGTAGTCGTGAGGTTTGATCCACAAAAAGGAGGGAAATACAATGTAGTAGTGCTAGTGAATGGTCGCGAAATAGCCACCTCAAAACCCTACACTCCCAAAACTTATTCGGCACAAGCCCTGAAAAAGTTTGCGGGCAACTACTACAGCAGCGAACTGGATGTACGCTACCAACTGAAAGTGAAAGACAAAGGTCTGGCGGTGTTTATCAATGGTCTGGAAGCGCTTTCAGTAAACCCCATCAAAGAAAGCTTCTTTTCTGATCCCAGATTTGGTTCTATTGTTTTTCAAACTACCCAAAATGGTAGCATTAAAGGCTTTAGGCTTAATTCGGGAAGAGCAAAGAATATGTGGTTTGTGAGGGAGTAGACTATATCAATAGTCCACAGCATTCAGTCCATAGTCCATAGCCGATTCGAGCGTATGTTTACGCTGTTAATGATTGTAAACCAATGACTTAGATCAAAATTGTTTGCTCGTCCTATTTTTAAAAGGGTTTCGGCTTTATGCCTAAACGCGTAATTAAATAATTTTTAAATTCATCATCGACTGACAATCAGTAATCAACTTTGACTAAAATCACTGTGGAGTATTGCTATATAAAAGATAAGACAAAAATGCTGTCTCATAATACCTGCTAAACCAAATAATATTCTATTTTTTCCAGACCTGACAGGTTTTGAAAACCTGTCAGGTCTAAATTTATGTCCTCTCTTAAAACTTTACATCACACTCCGAAGGCAATGCTTCTGTGATCTTTTGTTGCTTATTCTCCGAAATAGTATTCTTACGCAAATCCAGATATTCTAATTTTTTCAGGTTTTTGATCTCCGCCGGCAAGTCAGTCAGCTGTGCCTGATACAATCGCAGCCATTCTAATTTTTGGAGTTGCCCAATGCCTGGAGGCATTACCTTCAAAGGATTTTTAGACAAGCTCAATGTCTCGAGGTTGGTCAAAGTAAATAACTCGGCAGGTAAGGTTTGGAGCTGGCACTCAATGATGCGCAGTTCTTTGAGTTGCTTCAATTGCCCTATTTTGGGCGATAGTTGCCGAATCGCATTTTGAGCTAAATCTAACTTTTGCAAAGCCACCAGCCCATACAATGCTTGCGGCACTACTGTGATTTTGTTTTCTCCAAAGTCTAAAGTAATCAAGTTCTCTAGCAGGCCAATCTGTTTTGGAATGGCAGTAATTTGATTGTCGTAAAAGTATAATTTCTTCAATGACTTTAGCTTCAATACTTCTTTGGGCACTTGGGTGAATTTGTTCTCAGATAAATTAAGATCGGTTAACTTTTTTAACTGGGTAATTTCTTTAGGCAAGGTACTAAGGCCATTTTCCCGAAAGGTTAAATAATTTAAGTTGGCTAATTGCCCGATAGTCGTGGGTACGCTGGCCAAAACGTTGAATTTCAGGCTCAAGGTTTTTAAGGATTGTAATTGCCCTATTTCGGAAGGTAGGCTTGCAAGCTGGTTACCACCCAAAAACAAACTTTCCAGTTTTGGTAATTTACCAATGGTGGCAGGTAGTTTTTTGAGTTGATTATTTGACAACGACAAAAAGGTAATACTTGGCCACCTTAGTATTTCAGAGGGTATTGCGGAAATTTTATTATTAGAGACAGAAAAAAACTCAAGCTTTTTCAACTGACCAAGCGTAGATGGCAAACTTTGAAGCTGGTTATCATTGATCCCTAACCAAGTAAGCTGAGTCAGCTGACCTATTTCGGCAGGAAGACTTTGGAGTTTATTACGGCTCACTCTCAAATCCGTCAACTGTTCGAGTTGGCCAATTTCAGCGGGTAAAGTCGTGAGTTGATTCGAGTTCAATTTTAGCGCTGTCAGGTTTTTGAGCTGTTTAATTTCAGCGGGTATTTCAGTCAGTTTGTTATTTTGTAAATCTAATTTTCGCAGGTTTTTAAACTTCAAAATTACCATCGGAAACTTAGTGAGCTTCTTTCCTGAGAGCCTTAATCCATATACATCCTGGGGGTTTTGAGTAGCCTTGTCCAAGTCCTTATAGGTATGTTTATAAATAAAACCTGAGGTGATTTTTTGGGCGTTTACTCCCAATGTAAACCAGAAGACAAGGGTAAGGGTGGTGAGTGTTGCGAATGTTTTTTTCATATGTAGGTTCAATATTTTTCTACAAAAACGCGAAATATTTCTTCCCTCACAATACTCAATTTGCCAATGGTAGTTTTGAGTTTATAAACCTCACGTTTGGGTTTATAAACCAATTTTGAAATGGGTAAAAAGCTCGTCCAATTTTCACTGAACAAGCTTTATTACTTCTTTAGAGGTTAAGAGTATGTTTAAAATTCATTGATTAGTACTTTTCTGCGCCTTTTGTGATTATATATTATCAAATTTATCTACAATAGCGCTGCTATTCCCTCAAAATTGGACGCATCTAATCCCAAAATGCATCAAAAAATTTACTTTAAACGAAAATTTAAACATACTCTAAGCCAAAATCAAATGCAAATCTCCAAACTGATGCCAGTAATAATCAGCCTCGATGGCTTGCTGATAGGCCCGCTCGATGTGTTCAAAACCTGCCAACGATTGCAACATGTGCAAGTGAGAGGCTTTGGGTTCGTGAAAACCAGTCAATAATCCATCAGCTACCCGCATTTGATGGGTGTCTTCAATATACAAATCGGTATGCCCCCGAAATGCTTTTACCTGACCTTGGGCATTAGCTACACTCTCAATGGCTCTAATAGCCGTAGTACCTACCGCTACAACTCGCCTTCCTTCTTCTTTGGCAGTATTGATCAATAAGGCCGTTACTGGGTTGATTTCCATATATTCTGGGTAAGGTTTTTCGTCCTCCTCCAGGCTCGATACTCCAGTATGCAAAGTAATAGGCGCTAAAACTACTCCTTTCCTGACAAGCTTTCGCAAGAGTGATTCGGTAAACCCGCGGCCAGCAGAGGGCATTTCGGCACTACCTAGGTGAAACGAGAAAAAGGTTTGGTAATAAGACAGCGGAAAAGGGTTTTCTAATTGGGTATACTTGATGGGTTGCCCATACCTGTGCCTATATCCTTCTTCTTCTTGGCGTATATCAAATTCAGCCACCCACAAATCAAGTAATTGGTCATTTTTGTAAAAGCGCTCTTTGAGCTTTACAGTTACGTTTTCGGGCAGCTTGAACTTCATTCCCTCCTGCCCTGCTTTCCAACGAGTAGTGGTGTTGCCCTCAATGGCTCTTATTTCTATCAGCCACTCTTTGTCAGATAATTGAGTGCTCAGGTGTAATCGCCCTGGCTTACCATTAGGCAAAGTAATGGCAAAGGCCGAAGCTACTGTGGCCGAAGTATTGACCACTAATACATCTCCAGCTTGTAGGTATTGATCAAAATTACTAAAAACATCGTGAGAAGCTTCTCCCGCACCAGTGGTTACGAGTAAACGTACGGCATCTCTTGGCATATTACGCAGCTCGGTAGGTAGCGGGCAGGCCAAGTGTTGAGGTAATTCAAATTGTATAAGACTATTGTTGGTTATTTGCATAAGTATCTTGGGTTTGGTGAGTGAGTAATTGTTCAGATTGGGTAGTGTATCTCCCACTGGGTAGGTGGCTGTTTACCAACTTGACCAGAGCAGGCACTGCTTTTTCTTCGGGTAAAGGGCGATCCGAAATGTCTTCGCTTGGAAAAGCCGCCTGATGCATATCGGTGCGCATATCACCTGGGTCAAAGGCATAAAACCCATATTGGGGATTTTCTTTGTCCAGTATGGCGGTCATATGATCCAATCCAGCCTTGCTGCCTCCGTAGCCACCCCAAGTTTCGTAGGCTTCTACCGCAGCATCGCTACTAATATTTACTACCTTGGCTTGGGCGTTGAAATAAGGCTTTACCTTTTGTAGCAATGAAATGGGCGCAATCATGTTGGTATGCAATACCAAGTGCAGCTCATCAATAGAATGATCCAGTAAATTGCTCAAGGGAGTAGCGCCCAAGTAAGAGGCGTTGTTGACGACCAAATCCAATGACCATTTTTTCGTAGACAACAAATCAGCTAATTCCAGCAAATGAACTTCGTCTCTTACATCGCCCGCGATTGCCGTGACTTCGGTCAATTCAGCCAGCGCCTTTTTAGCATTCAACAATTGTTTAGAATCTCGCGCCGTGATAAGTAATTGCCAACCTTGGCGGGCCAATTCAAGGGCCAGGGCCAATCCTAACCCTTTGGATGCTCCGGTTATTAGTGCTCTTTTATGTGACATCATATTGTATCTGTTTATTTAAGTAAAATGTGATACAAATATCTGGGATAAATGAGCGGTAGGAAACGTACCGAAGGCTAGAAATGCACCTGTACTATAGTACAGTGTCTTTCTTTTATATCATGATGATGAACAAATACGGAATCTTGAAGAATCTAAGTTTAAAGCCCCAACAAGCCCCTCCGCAAAGCCACATCTACGGCTTGAGTGCGGGTTTCGGCATAGAGCTTTGACATGATAGAAGAAATGTGAAACTTCACAGTACGCTCACTAATGTAGAGTTTTTCGGCAATCTGTTTGTTGGTATCTCCTGTTCTTACCAGTTGAAGTACCTCAAGTTCTCGCTCGGTCAACGGAGAAGCAGGATAATAAAATTCATTAGAGGTCGTTGCGTTTTCTTCGGTTTGCTTGCGGATAAACTCCCCCTTCATCAAGGCCAATTGTTGCTGCATGGCTTCTACCTGAGCCAGGGCTTGGTTTAATGCTTCTGGAGTAGATCCAGTAGTCTTTTTTAACAGTTGTAAATTTGCCGATAAAGCCTCTAGACGTGGTTGAAATACCCGTTCTAACACATCATTGGCTTGGGTTGGTTCAGTAGCGGTTTGTTGCCCAAAAGATTCTTGCAATCGAGTACGCTGAATGGCCATCCCGATGAGTTCGCTAATGGTATTAAGCAGCGATAACTCCTCTTCATTCAATTGCTGCGACTCCTTACTTAACAAATTCAGCAAGCCCGCAATTTCTCCATTGACAAACAAGGGTACCGTAGCGTGAAATTTTAGATCGTGGGTATCGGTTTTAATGTTTTTGAGGCGGCTACAAATGATCTCACTCACATTACAAGGTTCTGAGTAATCATTAGATAGGTACTTTTCTATGCAATAACACCAACCTGAAAGCCTTTCGGGGTGTTTTGCCAGTGCAGGAGGCAAATGGTGGGTAGCCGCCAAATACACGGATTGATTATCGTTTTGTACCAACCAAATCCAGCCAGTTTCTAAGTTCAATAAATGCACAATCTTTCCCAAGGCCTTGTTTAGCGCAGCTTGTAAAGAAAACTCTTTGTTCAAATGGCTGGCAATCTCGTACAAATGAGCAAAATATTCTTTTTCGTGCATGGTTCCCATTTCTATACTTTTGCTTCTAATAAACCTTGATGCCTTTAAAAAGCCATTGACTCCAATCTTGATTGAAGGTGTGTACTTTTTCGGTGGTTTGTCCCTTATCGTTATGTACCTTACCCCCAGCGTGTTTCCAGGCGAAGATGCCTCCGTAAAGGTTGGCGACTTTTGAGAAACCCATTTTGAGTAGTTTTTCGGTGATTTTTTCGCTCCGATAACCTACCGAACAGTATACTATGATTTGTTTATCCTTGGGCAATTTGGCTACTCTTTTCTCATCAAAATGGTCATAACCTACCCACAAAGCATTGGGAATATGACTCACCGTAAATTCGGGCTTTTCGCGGGCATCTAAGAAAATAAGATTGGACGTATGAAGCACTTCTTGAGCTCGTACTTCGGTTACTGAATGGCTCAACAAATCCTTCAACATTTGGTCAAAGGCTTTTTGTTGCTTCGCAGTTTGCGCCTGACTTGGTACATTCATCAAAAACAGGAGAAAGAAGTTTATAAGGTAGAATGTTTTCATTGGGCTATAGTTCTATTGTTTCGCCTTCGGCTAATGGTTCTATTGCTCTATTGTTAAACTGTTCCGCGATGCATCATATAATAATGGTAAGTGATTAGTGGTGAATGGTCAATGAATTATAAATTATTCTGCGATGCATCGCAAAACTGTGGACCGTGGACAGTCGACTATGGACTAATCTCCGCTTCGCGCTAACTTTTCATTTTTCACTTTTAGTTTTTCACTTAGTAAGCTACATCTTAATCAACGCCGCATACGCTTTGTCCATCGCCTTGAGTTCTTCGTGGGTGCCACGCTCTACAATTTTGCCATAACGCAATACAATAATCTCGTCGCTATCGCGGATCGTGCTTAGGCGATGCGCCACTACCAATACTGAACAAGAACGACGACGAATGTTATTTTCAATGGCCTTCTCGGTGACGGGGTCGAGCGCACTAGTAGCTTCATCCAAAATCAAAATAGACGGATTGCCTACCAATGCTCGAGCAATTTCTAAGCGTTGCCGTTGTCCTCCACTTAGATTTTTACCTCCTTCAGCAATCAACCCTTCATAACCATCTTTACGTGATCCAATCACGTCGTGAATCGCTGCATCTTTGGCCGCTTGGGTAATGAGTTGGTCAGGAATGGTATTATCCCACAAGGTGAGAATATCTTTGGTAGTGCCTTCAAACAAAAAAATGTCTTGGTCTACCATGGCCAATGAGTTATTAATCACCTCTCGGGGGATTTGCTTACGAGGTTTGCCATCCAATAAAATCTCGCCACTCCAGGGTTCATATAAGCCCGCCAGCAATTTAGCCAAGGTAGACTTACCACTACCCGAACCTCCCACCAGGGCCACCCGTTCGCCAGGTTCTATACTTAAACTAAAATCTTCGATGAGTGGTTCCGCATAGCGACTATAGCCAAAAGTCACATTGCGAAACTCTACATAACCTTCCAGCTTTTTGGTAATGATGTTGAAGTCAAAGTTGGTTCCGTGCTCAAATTTATGGGCGTTTTGTTCAGTTTGATGGTCAATCGGTGCCTTCATAATATCATCCAGCCGATTCATATCCCCTTTGGCTTCCTGCAATTTACCGCCTAGTCCTACCAGGTTTTCTACTGGTTCCGAGAAGCTGTTCATCAGGCTTTGAAACGCTACCAACATCCCAATGGTCATATAACCATCCATGACTCGCAAACTACCCAGCGTTAGGATTGTAATTGTAGTGAAAGCACTCAAAATTGTAGGTACGGCATTCAAGAAAAGCCCCCAAGCCGCATTGCGTTGCTCCGCATTGACTACCTTGGTCATATACCCCGCCCACTTTCTAAAAAAATCGTCTTCTCCCCCACTGGCCTTGATCGTTTCTATCATTTGCAAGCCACTCATAGCCACGCCAGTAAGCTTACCTTCCGCTTGTTGAAATTGACTATAGCTCTCTTCTCGTTTTTCGGCTACCAATCGTAAAGCCAAAATATTCAACGTGGCAAAACCCAACCCTACCAGCGACAGTACTACATCGTACTGGAGCATAATCAGGAAGAAAAACACTATTAACAAAAGGTCTAGAAAATTGCGGGCAAACTGGCGGGAAAGCAACTCGGCTACGTCGTCGTTGGTATCTACCCGAGAGGCAATATCTCCTGCATAGCGTTGTTGAAAAAAATCTACTGGAAGGCGTAGCACATGCCAAAAAAACTTGGCGGAAGTAGCCAGCGACATTTTGGTTTCTAATCGTAGTAAGTAACGGTTTTTGAGCCACTCTAACATTCCCTTCAATAACGCGGCTACCCCCATTCCAATCAACAAAGGCATAAACCAATCGTTTAAACCCTCTACCAAAATCTCGTCTACAAATAGCTGCAAAAATACCGGAATGGCCAAGCCAGGTACAATCATAAGCAACCCTACCAATACTACAAACAACAAATCTTTTTTATAGCCTTGCATCCGCTCCCAGATTGCGGTCCATATTTGGGGCTTGCGTCCGCCTTTTTCAAAAGTATCTTCAGGCTCAAAGGTAAGCACTACTCCCGTAAAGGCTTCATCAAATTCTTCGTAAGACACTACTCGATGCCCTACAGCCGGATCGTTTAGATACACCTTGTCTTTTTTCAAATCCATCCCCTCGAGTACTACAAAGTGGTTAAAATTCCAATGTATAATAGCGGGCAACTTCATATCCAGCAACTCCTCAGGATCTTTTCGGTAACCTTTGGCTTTTAGATCATGTTTTCGGGCTGCTTTGAGAATGTTACTGGCTTTGCTTCCGTCACGAGTTACATCACAATCATAACGGAGCTGTTCTAATGGCAAAAACTTGCCATAATAGCCCAAAACCATCGATAACGTAGCCGCTCCACATTCTACCGCCTCCATTTGAAGCAAATTAGGTGTTTTGGCTCTTTTGGTTTTTTGAAGATTCGCTTTTGAAACGTTGGTATGATCCGTACTTTCGCTCATATATCTTTTAACCTATTATTGGAAGCTATTACTTACTCAATCCAGGAATGAGTAGCCCAATCGGTTTTTCTTTCTTAATGATGATATTGGCCGCACAAATAGTTCCGGCATTGATTTTTATTTGAGGAGATCGTCGGGTAGTCCAGGCATAGCCACTATACGATTTAGGCGCTTTTTCCAAAGATACAAACACCGCAATGGGAGGTTCATCTCCGGCAAAAGCCTGTACCAATTCTCTACTGCCCAGAATGCGCGCCATCCCGTTTTTGGTAGAAGGGTACTCAGACACCTGCACTACTTTCCCCTTAATATAACCCGTTTCTTCAATTTTCACGGTAGTAGGGGCTATTTTCACCTCCATGTTTTTCGTTATCTTTTTACCATCTTCGGGTGGAATGTAAATCACGGCTTCCAGCCCTTTTTGTTGGTTATCTTCTACTTCTACACTAATCACCGAAGATCCTTGTTCAATCAGTTGGCCTTTTTTAGCCATCAACTCTATCACTTTTCCTCCATAAGAGCTCGTGACATAGCGCAAAAGGTTAAACTTTACGTTGATTTCACCAATATTGCCACGCAAATCATTGATTTCACCTTCCAGCGCCTCCAATTCTGCGTCCTTAGAACCCCTCATTTTCAATAGCCTTTGATTGTAGCCATCCTGTACTTTTTCCATAGAGTCTACCTTGGCTTTCATCAGCAGATATTGACGGTGTGCCTCGTTTACGCTCGCTCTAACTACACGTCTTTTTTGTAAGAGCAACTCGAGGTTTTTATAGTTCGCTTCTTTTTGCTTAAGTACATGTCTAAGTTTATTGAGTCCATTGTCCTCTAATGCATATTTTTCTTTGAGTAAATTTCTTTTGATAGGCGACACAATCACATATTGTACAATGCGATCTCGTTTGTCTTTGAGGTAGGCCAGTTTTTCTTCAGCGTTTTCTATTTGCAACCTTAGCTCAGGTTGAGCCACAGTGGCAATGGTATCATTTTTTGTAATGTTTTCGCCTTCGCTTACCAATACTTGTTCTACAATACCCGAACCAATGGCCGTAATGTCGGCAATCCCTCCTGATTGAATCAGTATGCCTTTGCCGCGTACTGTTTTGGGCAATTCACCCAAAAAACTCCACAACAACAAGGCAAATACCAACCCACCTAGCGCAATTAACGCCAACCAGCTACGAGTAGAGGTTACTTGTACCAGTTCTTGAATATTATCGGGCGAAGATAGTCGTTCCAAAGCCTTTTCCCGAAATACCTGTTTTTTTGTATCAGCCATGTATCAATGATTAATGGTTGATGATTGATTATTAATTATCCAGAATATATTGAAACAAGGTAAAGTATTGAAGCAAGAGTTCATCAATAACTAATAATTCACAATCAACAATTTATAATTCAGCTATTTGCTCTGCATAAAATAAACCAAAACCCCTCGAAATAAAAAAGACTTCCGACAATTTGCCGAAAGTCCTTTCTAAATCTTATTTCAGGTCATTTTATTGACACACAATGTTGCTTTCGCTTTGTGTAGCATCCGTGGCATTATTCACCGAGTCAAGGTAAAGCACTATACGATCAATCGCAAAACCTTTGGAGCGCCCCGAAACCTGAAGGGTGTAATCACCTGCGGTACTAAATGTCACATAAAGATCGTGGGCATCGTTGTCGCTGGTACGCGCTTGTACACTCCATTGCTCGGCCTGGTTCATATATACTTTAAACCAACCATCACCACCACCACCATTTGGATTAGGCGTTTTGCCCGAACCTTTGGGATATACCGTGCTACTCCCATCGCTTTTACGGCCAAAAAAATCAGCCGCGTCCGGGAATTTTACCCAGGCATCGTTACTCTCGGTAGCATTGGTGCCTTCGTTGATACGAGAGCGCCATTGAAAACGATAAGTACCTGGAGTGGCAATACGGATTTTATAGTTGATCAATCCTTCTCCGGTTTTGCCAAAATTATTGGCTCCTTCCCATTGAATGTAACCTGTACCCGTAAATTCTGCCACCGAATTGGCCGTCACCCAATCGGTGGGAATGGTTGCATTTTCGGCTTCAATGACGAGCAAACCGTCTTTTTCTTCAAATATAAACTCATCGGGATTGCTACATGGCCCAGTAGGGCCAGGAGTAGGACTGTCGTCTTGTTTGGTACAAGCACTTATACTTAACATGATCAGCAATACTGCTATACAGCGTATTGCAAAAACGCTTTGTGAATTGTTCATGAAATTTAAAAGATATTTATATAAACTATTTTAACAGGTTTGATTAAGAAGCGCGAATTTAAGAAGAAGCTGTACATAAAAAAAGACTTCCGACAATATGCCGAAAGTCTCCAAGTATTGAATAATGGAATTAAATAAATTCGTTTTATTTGGATGGTTTACAAGGTTCTAGCGAAATCTTCTCTTGCGACAACGGGGACCTTTGCCTCCACGACGGCGACCAATGTGTGGTCCACGGCGGCGGCGGCGACGGCGGCGACCAGCACCTCCAGCTACAGCTTCCAATTCATCCTCGCTCAACTCTCCATCTTCGTCATCGGTTTCCAGAGAAGGAATTAATAAATGCCACTCGGTGGCAGTGTTTTCGTGGAAATAAATTTTGAATTCATCAGGAACAAAGAAGTCCGGCAATTCTTTAGCCAATACTCCTTTAGGATCTATCATTAGTAAATCTTTAAAGCTTTTGTCTACCATGGCTTTATCCAGTACTACCTCCATAGGATCATCATCTACAATATCATCGGCAGAAGCCTCAGTATCTGGCAACAAAATTATGTGCATTTCATTAGCTGTATTTTCGTGTACAATCAAGTTTACGTTATCAGGAATTTGTACACCAGAAAGTTCGTTTGCAAGGGCTTTTCGTGGGTCGTTTTTGAGAGCATTTCGGAAGCTTGCATCATTAATCAGTTTGTCTAAACTACCGAATTTGTTTAATATCTCTTGTTGAGTCATAATAATGAAATGAAAGTTTAGTAGTCATTTTTCTAAACTACGTGTTCAAACCATGAATAGTTGTTGTTTATATTAGTAAAAAGGATAAAATTGAAGGAAAATTGGGAAGGAAACAGTGAGTGCTTCGCAAATGTATGGAAGACTAATTTAGTAGATACGTAATTTATCAAAGTAGAGTTATACGTATAATATTAATAAAGCAAAAAAAGAAAGTTGGTTTTCTTCGAGGTTTTGATCACATAAAGGTTATATTGTATTTCTAAAACTGAAACAACACTTATATTCATTCTATAAGCGACCAGGCACTAACCATAAGGATAAGTAGCCGTTAAGCACAATATTACGTACATTGAAACACCACGAATATTCGTGGTGTTTTTTTAATGTCTAATTCTATGACCTTAGGAGAAAAAATAAGTCAGGCTCGTAAAACCCAGGGACTTTCTCAAGAAGCCCTGGCCGAAGCCACTGGTGTATCGTCTCGCACCATTCAACGAATCGAAAATAATGTGTCTACCCCTCGCGCTTTTACCCTCAAGCAAATCGCACAGGCACTTAACTTACCTATTCAAGCCTTTCAGGTTAGCTCGCCAACTTCTCCCTCAACTGTAGCTGTTTCCTGGACTCAGGTTCGCCTCCTCAATGCGTCTACCCTTGCTGTAGTATTATTACCATTAAGTAATGTATTACTCCCGCTTTGGCTTTGGCAACAAAACAAACACCACACTGTAGTAAACCAAGTAGGCAAACAAATTTTAAACTTTCAGATTCTCTGGAGCATTGCTACACTATTATGCTTGATAGGGTATCCATTGTTATCGATGATTTTTACTGGTTCGGTAGCCAATGGGCGCTTTCCCTGGCCTTTGTTCATTTATGCTTTAGCGGTGGTAGTCAATATCACTTTTACGCTCAGTACTTCGCGTCATATTCAAAACCAAAAAACCAATATTTACTCATTTATACCCGCTTTACTATAAGATTTGGGTAAGCGTCGGACAAACGTCGTCTAAATGTCGGGGCTTTGTCGTGGCATACATCACTGATAATCAATTGTTTTGTGGAAAGTATTCGCTAGAGTACAATTAATCATATATACCATTACCAATTGATTATTGATGAAAAGACATACGATTAAAATGACTATTTTTATCGGGCTAGCTCTATGTGCTCAGATAACACTCGGTAACGCTCAGCCTAGAACCAGAGGATTTGTAGCTCATACCATTTACTCCAAATACCTCAAAGAGCAAAGGAAAGTTTATGTGAAATTGCCTCGAGGTTATCAGACCAATTCCAAATACTCGGCAATATATGTATTGGGTAGTAGAAAGCTCACCATGAAAATCATCCGAGAAACGGATTCACTCTATAGGGCCAATCAATTACCCAAAGTAATAGTGGTAGGCATTCCTCACAAAAACGCCCAAACCAGAAAACGGGACTTAACGCCAGATTTTTTAAAACAAGACTTAAAGGCGGCTCATTCTGCCTTGGGGCAAGCCAGTCAGTTTTTAGATTTTCTAGACCAAGAAGTTATTCCCTTCATCAATGCCCAATATGCCACCAATGCTCGCCGCCTGTTGGTAGGCCATTCGCGAGAGGGCTTGTTTGTAATAAATACCCTTAAAACAAAACCTAACCTTTTTACAGGATACCTTGCCCTAAGCCCTGCACTGTGGCGAGAAAATAATTTGTTTGTCAATAAGTTTAAAGATCATTTACAAAAGGGCTCTTCTATCTCCTCTTTCCTTTTTATGAGTATGGGTAGACAAGAAGTAAAAAAAATGACGCAGGCCTTTGACCAACTCATCCAGGTTTTGAAACAATATGCCTCCAAGAAATTTACTTGGAAAAGTAGCTATACACCTAATGCTACTCACCAAACCAATCATTTGCGTAGTGTTCGGCAAGGCATCCTGCTATTTTTTAAACAGCACTAAGTACCGTGGAACAAAAGTTTATTTGTATTCCCACAACCATTCTAAAATTTCCACTTCTTGTATGGTCTTACCTAGGGAGACCAGCATCCCACAAGCTCGCCCAACATTCCCCGAATGTTGTCGGTTCTTTGGTCTCGCCCATTTGTTTGTGAACTTAGGAAGACCAAAGACCTGAGAGAGTTTTTAAATAGTAAATTATTTTTGTTCCAGTGTACTAAGTTCTAATATTTTCAGGCGTTGGCATCTACTAAGGTTGGGAACCGCTTTTGCCAGAAAAATGCATCTGGCCAGCGTTTTTCCCGACCATAGTGGGTAATTAATTGCTGAAAGTAGGCCTGAAAAGCATTTTCCAAGATGTAGCGATATACTCCGTGCGCCTCGCTTTTACCTTTTAAAAGATCAGCTACTGTGTGCCCACCATAAAACCCACTGGCCAAAGCTGAGGTAATTCCAAAAGACGAAACTGGGTCATAAGCGTGTGCGGCATCTCCAACCGCCAACCAGCCCTCTCCTGAAGGTACTTCCAAACAGGTGGTTCCTGCTGGCCATAATTGGATTTGGTCGGTTAGGAGTGTACTAGTTGATATTATTTTTTTAAGATGTAAAGTACTGGCCAATTGTTGGGCTAAAAAGGAAGCCCTTTGTTCGCCTGTTGGAATAAGTTCCTGGAGGGTAAAAAACATCATAGTCAAGTGTTTTCTATCCAAAGGAGCCACATACCACCAACCTTGTTTGGTAGCTTCTACCCATATTTGATGGGGCACTTCCCGCTCCAGTTTTGCCTTAAAAACCATCGCAAATTGCTCATCTATTACTTGTTTTTGAATACCTAAATGGCGACACACGGAGGCTTTGCGCCCAGTAGCATCTATCACCCATTGAGCATGTATTTCCCGAAGATGGTTTTGGGCGGGGTTTTCAATGGCTATTTTCCATTGTTGTCCTTGCTGGGTGCTTGGTTGAATTTGTTTCAAACGAAAACCTTCTCCAAAAAACTGCGTGGTATACTGTGCAATCACTCGTAACTGTGCCTCAAACAATCTACGATGCAACAAATAACCATTTCGATGCAATTCGCTCATAAAGCTTTTCGCCTCCAATTGTTCACTTCCCCAACAACTCTCAAGGCCATAGTATTGCTGATGTGCCGGATGCTCCAGCAAATGTTCAATGCCTAGTTTTTGAAGCAAAGGTCGAGCATTAGGCGACAAAGCTTCCCCTGGTTTGTGAGATGGCTTTGTTTGAGCATCTATGAGTACATGAGGTACTCCTCGAGCCGATAAAGTAAAAGAGGTAGCCAGTCCAGCTGGCCCACCTCCTACAATCATTACCGGAATGTTACCCTTATCTTTCACCCCGATCATATGTTTTTCTTTTACGGGCCCGTGGTGGAGTAGCCGCATCTTCTTCCATCACGCCTCGGGCTTTCAGTAAGTCTGCTTCATGCGTTTCTTGTGCGTCTTCAGCATACAATACTTGCTCAAAAGTCGGATCTTCATCTGAGAAATATCGATGAGTTTCTTTCCAAACTTCCGTAGGTAAGTAATTATGTTCGTTGTTAGGTGATGCTTGATCTATTTGTACAATAATGCCCAGTTCGTGCCATTCAGCCACCATACTATTAATCTTTTTCTGATATTGGGTACTAAAATCACGTAGCCAATCCTGACGATAATCAAAATGCTTTAGGCGTTGTGCCATATTTAGTGCACCATCCTGCATTCGTTTGTAGCTATCTTCGCTCAATACCTGATTGGGCACCCTGGCAGCCCAAAAAGAAGGCAAAGGCAAATACAAAGAAGCATTGTAACCAGAAAGACAACTAGCCTCATCGGTTTGCCAAGGTACGCCCAGCCAACGGGTAAGAGAACCAGGCCCACTGGCAGCTAACGGCCCATTTGGCCCCAAAGCAATGGCAGGAGCCAGCCATTGACCATAGTTTAACTCAATATTTTCGCCTTCAGGCAGCAAATTCAGGCGATAGGGTTCTTTCCACATAATTTTGACCCGCATAGGCCAGGTAAGTTCAATACCTGGATGAAAAGGCCCACCCAAACAAGACTCCAGCGAGGCTTCGTTCAAAGCATTAATTTGTTCGGGTAACGACAGCTCTTCAAATGGCTTGATCTTTTTAGGTTTTCCAGTGGTAAAATCCCCCGCCGCCCACTTTTTCAGACGTTTATATTGAGTAACGGTTAAAGGCAAATCTACTAAAGCAATTTTCTCATACTCGCCAAAACCATCACCATAAAACGGGGGTACTTTAGCGGGAGTGTATTCTTGAGAGGCTGGATCGCGAAACCAGTTAAATACCCGCTCTCGAGCCGCTTTGTTGGCTTTCGAGGGGCTGGCCAATTGTTTTACCAACTCAGGATCGGTGAAGTCGGAGGGAGAATTTTTACCAAATAGCATAAAAAACCCCGCATTTACCCACTGGGTATCAGTCATTCGCTTGAGCATCGGATAAATATGCTGCCAAAATACGATTCCGTCAGCGGCTGGGTCAGGGTAGTTCATTTCGCGAATAAACATATCCTGTACCACATCGTTCATCGTTACTACACCAAACAAACCAGGAGCAAAGTCAGGGGGAGTAACGGCTACCATTGCAGGTTCAGCTGCGAATTTTTTACCGTCTACTTTTACCGTCGCTCTAATCGTACCATCACAAGTATCGTCGTGCCACCCATCGTTGTTGGCAAATGTAATGGCTGGTTTGTTATCTTTAGAAACCGATACTCCATCTCCACCAAAAAATAACAAACGCCCTTCGTCGTCAGTACGAATTTCTCCAAGTTTTACTTTTTTTCCATAAAACTCTCCATCGTCGAAGTGGTGTTTTTTGCCTCCTTTATTCTTTCCAGAAATTTTTCGGGGCTTGGGTAAAATGGCCAGGTTTGCTCGCGCGTCTCCTTTTACGTCTCCATTACGAGGCTCAGAGGCAATGGCATAACCAGGTAAATCCAACGCATTGTTAAATTGATACCAAGCCGCTTTTACATTGGCTACATGTACCCGCCACTCAATATCTACTTTTTTGGTTTCGGTAAGTTCTCCCAAAACATTGCCGTCTTTATCAAAGGCATATAGTCTAAAACGAGCGACTTGTTTCTTCACCCGTCCCTGAGAATCTTTAAAACCACCTGGTGGAGTAGTAACTACTCCCGACACATCCGACGCAATAAAAAATTCGTCTGAATTGCCTACCCGTGCGATACCGATTGGAGGATAAATCGCGACACGGCTGATTTGATCTGCATTTTTCATTGATTGATTATATTAATGATTGAGATATATATTCGCTATCAGATCATCCAGAAGGATGCTGGATTTTGATTACCCAAAATAGCTTTTTTATCAAGAATTCAGGCATATTTAAAGAAGAAAAAATATCGGCCAACATCAATCTTAGAAAAGTGAGTCAACAAATATTATAAGCCCTTCACCATCAAGTATCAAACAACAAAAAATGCCACTGTTACCAGCAGCATTTACAATTCTAAAACAGCATTTATATCCAACCCTAATCACAATTCAACAATGCCTCCACATCATTACCCGTCAATAATGCTACGTTTCGAGTGAGCTTTTCCAAAGGCCAATTCCACCACTCAAGCGCCAATAGAGCAGCAATTTGTTCCTTCGAAAAACGTTGGCGAATAACCTTCGCTGGATTTCCCCCTACAATGGTATAAGGAGGTACATCTTTGGTAACCACTGCATGACTTCCCACAATGGCTCCGTTACCTATTTTGACGCCAGCCATAATGGTAGCTCGATAACCCAACCACACATCATGACCAATTTCGATGTTTCCCTTTAATGGGTAAGATTTGCCTTCCATGGCCCCTTCCCAGCCATGACCAAACACCGCAAACGGATAAGAGGAAATAGCATCAGTCAAGTGATTGGCTCCGTTCATGATAAATTGTACGTCGGAGGCTATCATACAAAATTTACCAATGATGAGCTTGTCTCCCGTAAAATCAAAGTGGTATTTTACATTCTTTTCGAAGTTTTCTACCGATTCAAAATCGTCATAATAGGTATAGTCGCCTACTTGAATGTTGGGGTTTTTGATGATATTTTTCAGAAAACATAAACGATTGTAGTTTTCTAGTGGGTATACGGTATTGGGGTTGGGACCTTGCATCAAATGAATAGTTTTCTTGGTTACACTTTTATTTTTGTAGACTGCAAAATAAAGTGATAGATCTTGATTACCAAGCAAATACTAGCTCAGGCAACCCTTGTGACTTCATAAACCGTATACATTTACAGTGATCAAACAAGTTTAATTTTATGCAAATAGTCTCTGGAAACGCGCTTGATGTACGGGTGGCCGTATATCATTTTATCAAACCCAATAGCCCTCACCAATTCATTACCTTTCCGATGATTCATGTCGGGGAACCTCGGTTCTATCAAGAAATCGCACGTAGATTAGCCCAATGTGACATTGTCTTATACGAGGGAATCAACTCCAAAAAAGGTGGATTGGGTATCTCATCTTATGAATCTTTAGCCAAACACTTAGGTTTAGGGCTACAACGTCAAGAGCTAAAAAAACAAGGCCTAAAACAACTAGAAAAAGTAGAATTTATTCACGCTGATTTATCCAAGCAGGAGTTTGAAGGGTACTGGCGAAAGATTCCACTTTACCAACGCATGTTCTACAATGGTTACACATTTCTAGCCCATTTGGCTGCAATGGTAGAGCTGGATAGGCAACTCATAGCCAAGGAACTTTCTATTAATTTGAGAGATGAGTCCCCTGGCTTTATGGGAAAGAAAAACAAGATTGATGATTTAATTGTAAGGAAAAGAGATCGACGATTGATCCATCATATAGAGCGGCAAACGAAAATACATGAAGGCACACCCAAGGTAATAGGCATTGTATATGGTGCTTATCATATCCAAACCATCATGCAGTATTTACTCGATCAACAACATTATGTAGTAAAAGACGCGAACTGGGTGATAGCTTTTGGCGCTGAAAGCTGAGGTAATTTGGTTTTTGAACGCTTCACTTTTTATTAACAACTCCTTAACAATTATTAATCAATCTGATTATCAACTACTTATATGCAATATTTCATTTTTTCAACTTTTTTTTCACTCATATGCAACTATTCAGATGGTGTAAGCATCTTTAAGGTGAATATTAAATAACAAACCATTTTCCATATAACCATTTTTTAAAAACCATACTATTTACTTTATTCTAATGGTCTAACCAACCATACCATATAACCAACCATTTAACCTTATAAACAAACCAAAAACACCCCCCAACACTTTTGCATTGAGGGGTGTTTTTTTATGCCTGTGGTTTGGCTTAAACTTTAAACCCTATGACCATAATATCATCGCGTTGAGTAGTGCCAAACATATGCTCTGCTAGCTCATTCTCCAAAAACTCTTTTTGCCCCTCTACTGATAACTTAGCTATATTTCTCAGCGAATCTTTAAAGCGTTGCTTGCCATATTTCTTACGCTTTGAATTATTCTGGTCAATAAAACCATCGGTCGTTAAATACACCATGCTTCCTTTTTCCAGAATAATTTCCTGGCTACTGAAATGAAACTTATACCGATGAAAACCACCAATTGATTTACGGGTTCCAGGTGCCTCTTGAATGCTATTTCCCTCCGATAACATATACCATAGCGGCCTTTTAGCTCCGGCAAAGGTTACTTTGCTTTTTTCATCGTCCAACGTTTCCATAACCAAAAAGGCCAAATCCATTCCATAGTTAGCATTGCCTTCCAATAGGTTCATCACCGAAGCATGACAACGATTCAAAATTTCGGCAGGATCATTCAATCGATCTACCATTACTAAGCGATCCAAAATCATATACCCAATCATCGCCATCATAGCCCCTGGTACTCCATGCCCGGTACAATCTACCGCCGCAACAAATGTCTTATTTTCGCGCCGCTGTACCCAATAAAAATCTCCACTTACTATATCTTTGGGTTTATAAATCACAAAGTGCTCAGAAAAGTACTTTTGCATACGCTCCTGAAAAGGCAGCAATGCTTTTTGAAATACCTGGGCCGCTTGAATACTATTTTCTACTTCTTTATTCTTGCGTTCCAGCTCTGTATTCTTCTTCTCGATGTAGCTCTGCTGACTCAGAATCTCTTCTTGTTGAAGTTGTAATTCTTCGTTTTTAGAAACTAACTCATTCCGTTGATTCAAAATTTCATCATTCTTTTGTTGTAGCACCTTGTTGTTTCGTTGTTGTAGCTGATAACGGTTATAAATGAAGAAAACAGTCACAACCACCAAAACTATCACTCCGATCAAAATATTACGCTGAAAATTTGCCGCAGATTCCTTTTGAGCCATTTCAAGCTCTTTCAATTCTTTTTCTTTTGTCAACAACAAAATACTTTGATTATTGCTATCATCTTCGTTAGATACTTTCCAGAGCAAGTCTTTCACATCGTTGCCGAAGTATTGTTTGATTAAGCCATTTACCCAACGTTTAAACTTTAACGCATTAAAAAATTGCCCTAGGGGTTCTTTCCAATCGCTTGCCATCGGCATCACAATGGCCCTCCCTATTTTGTTTACCTGAAACAAATTTTGCCTTTTTATTTTAAGGCCTTCCTTCAGGGTCATCAAATAATCGGTGAGTTGTACATATGCAATGCTTTTTTTCTTTTCGGCAATCTTTTGAGGTATTTGGTGAAAGTTAGCGATATATTCATATTCTAACCCAGGAAGATAACTGGTAAGTTTGTTTAAGTTAGATGAAATCGTACTACGCAACACCGTAACTCCAGTTGTCCCTTTAAAACTCTGAGCTACTTCATTTTCGTGTTTTAAAATAGGTAGGTCCTGGCTTGAAATAAGCACTTCGATATCGGGCATATAAACCGGTGAAAATTGAATTTCCTTTTTGCGTTCTTCGGTAACCGAGAAAGAAGAGGCCGCAAAGGTTCCGGAATATCCTCCTTTTACTAGTTGATATAGTTCCCCAAAGTCTCGACGATAATGAAACGATAAATTTGTTTCAATGCCATACTCTTTTTTTAGAAACTCGGCAAAGGCACGCATGATATCAGCCTCTAGCCCTTTTGTTTCTTCATTTTCTCTATATATAAAGGGTCTGGCATCTACATGGTATACCTTAATGCTAGCTTTTTTAGTTTTTTGTGCTTCTTTCCAGGAGGTTTGAGCGTAAAAAACTTGAGCATAAAATAGTGTGAATATTGTTAAAATCCATTTGATCATAGTGTGTCGTAAGAAATTCCATTTGAGAATATATTTAAAAATTATAATCTGGATTAAAAAAGTGATTTTTAGTTCCAAAGGCAAAATTTAAACACATTCATAGTTGAACAATAGATTGGTATTGAAAAAAATTTTCAACCAATACTTATCAAAAAGTATAGTATAAATTTGGTGATGAAGGTAAATCTTCAGGTTTAATCCAGATTAAGGTAGGTGTCTTTTTTCTGTACGCAAACCAGCCCTTGAATGTTGAAAGAATGGGCTTTTTTTATGTTAAGTTATACCGACTTTTCTGAGAGAATAATCATCCAACCAAACCCCTATTGCTTAGAATAATTTTTTTTGAAAAAAAGGAATTTCGCTTACTCGTTTCTTTTCTAATATCCAGTAAAAAACCAACATAGAGGATGTACCAATCAGTGCTCCAAAAAAGGTATCTACATAGAAGTGCTGCAGTAAATAAACGCGTGAAACAGCGGCCAGAACTGCCAATAAAAAAAACACGCCTCCCCAATAAGATTTACGCGTAATAAAAGCAAAGGCTAAAAAGATGGCAAAGGCAGTAGTAGTATGCCCAGAAGGAAAGCTATTACAACAACTCAGTTCATCAAAATTGTAACCACTCACATAATTGAGTGATTCACGTTGGTCGCTAAAAAATACCTTAGGTCTCCGTGCCTCTGCATAAATAGTACGCTTAAAAATTTGGGTAATCAAGCCACTGAGTAAAGGCAGTAGGGCAAGCAAGGAATAATAAAACCTAACAAACAGCAGCAGAGCCGCCATAATAAGGCAAAAAGTGCCATCGCCCAGATTGGTGATATATTTAAAAAAGAAATCGGCAAATGTTGTATGGCGTTGGTTGACCCAAAGCTCTAGCTCCCCTTTTTCGTGGGTAAGCAACAATGCTATTCCTACGATTATATAGAGTAAAAATAGACTGAAAAAGAGGGCATTACTTCTAATAATTTGGCGCATGATCAGTAAGTATTTGGGCAAAAATAGAGATTTTTATAAAAGAAGCCACTATTTTTTTCTGAGCCAATGTACCTACCCTACAAACACAATCAATAAAAAAGCCGGACAATATTGCCCGGCCCTTTTCATAAAAAAATCAATTTAAACCATAGTATTTTATAGTATCTATCAGAATGCTCACACATTCTGTCAAGAGAAATATCACTAACCTATTTTTTGTTTTAATGATCACATAAGCGACCAGTGATTAACGCGTCCAAACGGCCCAACCACTACCACTAGCAGCAAGGTTCCAGCCTCCACCTGGAGACCAGCTTCCGCCACCAATTTTCATAGCAGTATTGCCATTGATAATGGCCGCATACTTACTACCATCAGCTGCTTGAATAGAAACTGAACTGGTGGCAGTGATTCCTTGAGATTTACGAATGCTAATCAAGGATTTAATTTTGTTTCTCAGGTTACTCCCCCAGTCAAAATAGTGGGGCCAGTAAACTGTGGGAGTTCCAGGATGGGTCAAAATATAAGCATATCCCTTCTCTACGTGGTTAGAAGGAAACACCCAGTGATCTTGTCCACCTCCAGGAGATGGTCCGGTATCGTGGTTATCAATAAAGGTAACCGACATTTTAGGCCACCATCCAATTGCGCCGATGGGTTTACCTTGGGTATCACGCAATCTCCAATATTCGCTTCTATCTACGGCAAGCATCAATTGCCATTTCGTAGTAAAATCAAATGCGGTAGATTTGTTACCCGTAGAATTAATCCAATCCATCAGTCTCTGACGGTGATAGTTTACCCCATTTCCAGAAGCAAAGTAGTTTCCGGTAATGTCTGGCCAAAGCTCACCCACTGAAAAATAAGGCGAAGTCGCATCGTTATAAAGTCCATTGTAATAGCCACTGTAGCCTTTTACATAGTCATAACGCCAGCCATCGAAGCCTACATCGTTCTTGAGCCAGTTTAGCCAATTGGTGGTTTCGGTACGCACCGAAGAATAGGTATGGTCCAAGTCACGACCTGCATTATAAGGATCACCAGTGTCGTAATTACCAGTACCTTGTCCCCATTCGTCGTCTCGTGTCACTGCTCTTGCATTGTTTGCAAATGCTGGACTAGAAAAATCGGCCCAATTGGTAGTCCCTACTCGGTGATTGATTACAATGTCGGCAATGGATTTTACATTTCTGCTTTTGAGCGCACTTACAGCATCTCTTAGCTGACTTCCACTCCCGTGATCAGAGTTGATATTATACCATTCGTTGGGTAAGTATCCGGTACCTCCAGTAGATTTTGATACAGGAGGAAACCAAACCATCGTAAAACCTGCATTTCTAATATCATTTGCACTGTTTTTAATGATATTCCAGGTACCATGCTGCCAGGTGTTCCAGTGAAAACCTTGCAACATAACGTCACGTCCTGAGCCAGCAGCATTGTTGCTGACTGCTGTTTTTTGGTTCAAAAGTGGTTTGTCAGCACTATTGGGTTGTACTTCGTTTTTCGTAGTACAATTGGTTATCAATAATACAGCACCAAGCCACCCAAGTAAATAAGTGGTAATTTGTTTTAGGTTTAAAGAGATTTTTTTCATTGTAGTTTGTGGTAAAAAATTGTTTAAGGGTTAAATAGGTTTTGTTTTTTAGAGATCGTTTAACTTTTGATTTTTCATTAGATAAAAACTTTAAACAAACTCGAAATAAACGGTTAGTGATAAATCTCTTTAATAGTTGTTGTATACAAGCGCTTAAATGTATCTTTATATTTGAACTTTTGAAAGTCGAGATTGGCTTTCGAGTATATTTATACAAAAAATACTTGATTAAGTCCATTAAAAAATCACTATTTTGAATTTTTTTAAGGAAAACTAGTCTCAATTGTTCAATAAGTGTAAATAAATATAGGTTTTGTATTTGGCGAGATTAAGTCAAATAAAATTCAATTTCTGTGTATTATTTACTCACCCAATGCGAGAAATCTACCAGCTAATGGCAAAAAAAATACAATCTAAAATCATTCTGGAACGTTTAAGAAAAGACAGGGGCAAACCACCACTCAAGAAAGCAAACCACAAACAATACAAGTCAGCAAACGTATAGAGCTGAAGTACACCTTTACACTTTCTTTTTTAAAACTTGAGCCCAAAAGCAAACCTGTAGAACAAGATGAAAATTGAAGGGAAATAAAAAGCAATAAACCATCTTGGAGTGCCCCAGGCTATTTATGGGTATATTTTTTGTAATTCAAAAAATAATCATTTTCTTTTACGAAATTATCAGAAAAAGTGGAGTTTTAGGTTCTAGGGAAATGTGTTTCGAAAATTGTTTTTCTGAGTTTAATTTTCTATTTATGTAACACAAGTAAATTTACACTTTGGAAGCTTTTTCGGAACCTTCACAGATAACTTTTATTACGATCAGTTTTTAACAAACCATTACAATGGAAAAGGATATAGATCTAGTATTGCTAGTAGACGATAACGATACTGACAACTTTATCAGCAAGCGAATCATTGAGATTACCAAATTTGCCAAAAGAGTTGAAGTGAGAAATTCCGGAAAAAGTGCATTGCAATACCTCGAACAACATCAGGATGATCCTGCCAATTTACCGGACATTATTTTTCTTGATATTAACATGCCCATTGTGGATGGCTTTGTGTTCTTGTTTGAATTTGAGCTTTTCCCTGAGAAGCTTAAAAAGAAGTGTAACATTGTAATCTTATCAAGCTCAAACAATAAGCGTGACATTGCCCGTATTGTAGACAACGATCACGTAATCAAGTTTGTAACCAAACCTCTTACCGAAAGTTCTTTACAGGAAGTTCGCGAAATATACCAACAAGAGGCTACCAAACAACAATAGACAAGCAAACTCACAAATATGTTTAATAGATAAGGCGACTTTATTTTTAAAGTTCGCCTATTTTTTTTTCGAATGCCCGCAAACCTGCTTCCACTTCCTTACGGGGTAGTTTTCCTTCTTTCAGGGTTTGATTATCAAACTCCAGCAACTCTCCATAAAACAAATGAGCCATTTCTAACAAAGCCTCTTTTTGGTCTAAGTGTGCCTGCAAAGCCTGAAAGAGCATGTCCTCGGCCCGATCGAGCTTATGCGTAGCCGTGTAGTACTCTATAATCTTGGCATAACTCGATAAGGGCAAACGAAAATCACGCAAATATTCTACACAGGTGGATAGTTTTTCAAACAGCGTAATACTTATTTCTCGATTTTGCTTTATCAAGTAAGTCAAAATAATCATTGCTTGATGGTAAGCCCGAAAAACTTTAGCCTCTTGATCTAACACATCATAAATAGCTGCCTCTTCAAACAACAAATTGGCGGTAAACTGCCAAATTTCTTTACCTCGTTGTGTATCATTCTTGAGTAATAAATCTAAATCTTCGGCCTCTAGACTATCAAAATAGGCCGCATCAATTTCAAGAAAGGCTTCTTTTTTTTCCGCAATAAACTCCAATGCTTCTTCGTAATCTTCGCGATCTTTGAGACCTTGTACTTTTTTAAGAGTTATTACCAATTGATCTATCAATTTTAAGATGTAATCTTTCCGAATCATGTTGTTATAGGCTTGTTGTGTTGTTATATAGTAGGTAGGGTGTTGAGAGGTGGTGATACAATGTGTATACAATTATTCCCAAAGGCAACTGTACACACATTGATTATTTCATTAAAAACAAAAGAATTTTAGGCGCTATATTCTTTCACTATTGAGCAATCGATCGGTATGTGGTGCTTTATATCCTCTCATTTTTCTCAGCAAGGTTTCCGGATTAGTATCGGTAAACACTATATCCTTGGTTTGCTGCGACATAAACTCCTGCGCTACCGAGTGTGTCAAAAACTGAATAAGTAAATCATAATAGCTTCCTACATTAAGAATACCAATGGGTTTTTGGTGTAAACCAAGTTGTCCCCAGGTAAAGACTTCAAAAAATTCTTCCATGGTACCAATCCCTCCTGGCAAAATCAAAAAGGCATCAGCCAATTCGGCCATCTTTTGTTTTCTTTCATGCATAGAGTTTACAATAATAAGCTCTTGCAAACCATCATGGGCTACTTCCTTCTCTACCAAAAATTGAGGAATCACCCCAGTTATGTGACCATTTTTGGCAAGCATGGCGTCAGCTACTGCCCCCATCAATCCTACTTTTCCAGCACCATAAATCAATTTAAGACCTTTCTCGGCAAGAATATGCCCTACTCTAATCGCCTTTTCACGATACACCGGGTTGGCTCCAGAACGGGAGCCACAAAAAACACAAATACTATTCATAAATTGCATGGGGTTTGAAATTTTTCCTAAAAGCTAGTGGTTATTATTGAATTATATTCTTTATAAGTATCCTACTTTTACTCTATTATTTTCATTTTGTTTTGGAGAATCTCAAAAAACTATCCCTATGTTTGCAATCGCATCAACCAAGGCATTGATTTTTTGATTCCAAATGCTGGTGAGCTCAAAAGTAATATACACTTGTAGTAAACTATATTAATAAACGTAGCTCCTAAGAAAAATAGTTTTTGTTCTTTGGTTTATTCGCAGAACTCGTTGGGATGTTGTGCAAAAACCACACAAATACCTCAAGACACAAATTATTGGTGAAAGAAATCAAGTTAACCTTCAAAACGATAACATAAACAAATGAAACAGCGAAAAAACAGGCAAACCTGGTGGTGGGTAGTTTTATTTATTTGTGCCTTTTGCATATCAGGCCAAGCGCAAGATAACGAAAAAACTACTCGATCAAAGAAAGTAGACATTGTTCCTCTACCAGTATTGTATTCTTCTCCAGAAACCAACTTTGGTTTTGGAGCTTTAGCATCTATTAGTTTTAGATTGGGTGATAACGCTGAAACCACCCGTAAGTCAAATATACAACCTTATATACTATATACAGTATTGGGACAATTGGACGCAACTGCGCGCTATACCATATTTACCAATGAGGAAAAATACATTATCGACGGTCGCTTTTCCTATTTGTTTTTTCCGGAGTTTTATTACGGGGTAGGAAATGAATTGCCAGAAACCAACGAAGAGTTGGTAAGTTATCGTCGAGTGAGGATCGAGAATAGAGTACTTCGTAAAGTAACAAAAAAACTTTTTGCGGGGGTTCAGTATCGTTATATGGAAATGTTTCAGGTAGAACCCGAAGAAGGTGGTTTGTTGGCAACCTCTCGTGTGCCTGGTTTCGACGGTTCGCGTATTTCAGGTATTGGGGCGGCCGTAGTATACGATAGCCGCGACAATATCTTAAATGCTTATAAAGGAGCTTATCTCGAGCTTTCTAACTATAATTATTTGACAGGATTGGGCAGCGAGTTTGACTTCAGTACCATCACCGTAGATTTGAGAAAATATTTCAAGCTCTTTCCCAATCGAGAACATATTTTGGCTATTCAAGGATTTGGTAACTTCTTAACTGGAACAGCTCCTTATAAAGAGTTATCTGAATTTGGAGGTAGTGATATTATGCGAGGGTATTATCAGGGGCGTTATCGCGAAAATAATTACCTCGCGGCTCAGATAGAGTACCGCCTACCTTTGTTTCAAAACATTCCCGAAGGCCGTGAAAAACTTCCCTGGTATCGCCGTTTTGGTCTCACCGCTTTTGCTGGCTTGGGCGATGTAGTCAATGAAGTCAATCAATTTAATTCAAACACGCTGAAGTTTTCTTATGGCGCAGGGTTGCGTTTCAAGCTTGACCGCAAAAACAATATCAATATCCGGGTAGATTATGGATTTGGCAGTGACGGCTCGAGTGGCTTATACTTAGAGATTGGAGAAGCTTTTTAAATGAACTTGTTTAATGACAAAATCCCAAGAAAAAGAAAATTCTTGGGATTCATTTTTTAAATAAGAAGTCAAGATTTGAGTTTGATTATTCAACACTTGCGGTCTCCTCTCTATCATCCCCTCTTACATCGGCCAATACCTGCTTTGTCATATTGAGATTAATAATGTACACCACTGTAAACCCTACTATCCCCAGCAAGAGCACCAACACTGCCCAAAAACGACTTTTAGGGTCATTCGCTATCAAAGCTGACCATTTATTGGCCATAAATATAAACAAGGCGATGTTGGCAAAATTGAAAATAATGTCACGATAATTATCGGCATTGTTAGCAAACAACCTTTTGAATTTAAACTTACGCAAGAGTGCTATATTGGGTGTACCGTCCATTACTTCCTTGCCAAATATATTGCTACAAACCAGCTCTTCGTTGTGTAAAATGGCCTGTATCCGTTGTTCTACCCTCACCATGCGAATTTCCGCGGTTCTTTTTTGTAAGTGTAATACTTGTAACGAAAGTACAAGCGCCATCAATAAAATAGGAAGTATGATCAAAATCTGCTTGGTGGGTAAGGGTATTTTGGTACCAAAAAACTCAGTAGTAGGTACTTTTTGCTTGTTTTTGCGTTGGTTTTCGGTAAAAGCTCTTACGTTGGCTTGGTTGAATACAAATGAAGAATCCAACTTTACTTTTTTCATAACCTCCAGGCTATCTTCAAAATTTAGGTTTTGAAAAATCCGTTTCCAATCCGCTACTACTTTGCTATTACTGAGTACTTGCCAGGTTTTATAAGACCAAGTCAAGGCATGAGGGTGACTACTTTTCATGTCTTGCCAAAGCATGACCTCCTTATCCTCTTCAAATTTTTTCAGCGTGGCTTGAATAGTATCTATTTTTTTACGGCTTGCCAAGGCATCATTTACCAATAGTAAGTTAATCTTAGGGTATTTGTCCTTGAGGCGGGCAAAACGATTCTGCAAAAAAGTAGAATCCTCAGTGAACTGCTTGATATACTCTGGCAAGGTTTGACGCAAATCTGCAATTGTTTGTAAGCGCCCTATATTTGCCAAAGTATCGTTTTCTATGATGGCTAACCTTTGCAAACTATCCAACAATTGTTTGGCATTTTCACGCTCGGCTTGATACTGTTCAATCTGATGCTGCGTCTTATACAGGCTATCCAACTCGTTTTTGAGCACCGCAATATCGCTCACCACAAAGCCTTTATTCAGACGGTTTTGGTAAAACGAAATGGCATTGGTTGGAGATACTTTGCCTTTGATAGATTTGAGAATGGCTTTACGGTTACTAAAAAAAGTAGAATCATTGCTTTGTTGAAAGTGACGATAAGTAACCGAAGACAAAAACTTGATTTTCCCTCCATGGGTCTTTTTCCAGTTGAGCAGGGTATCGTGGGCTTTTTGCCAGGAAGAAGGTTTGAAGTTTTCGTTGAAAATCAACGCCGTAAATACGATCAGAAACAACACTGCGCCGATATTAAACTGCCGAATTTGTAGGGTCAACTCCTTAATGTTGTTAATTAAAATGTCCCGACTACGGTACAATCCATCCAAAATCTTGTCTTGGTCTACCGGTTTTTGAGAAGAAGAATTTTGATTAGCCATAATAATTAGTTCATAATCCGTACCTGACATTTACAGGTATTTAATTGATCAGGTCTTTACTTAAAGAAAAGATTTTACCTGCTTTTTTGCAAACAAAACAGGCTACTTTACCTCTAAAAACCTAAGTCAAGAAAAGCTGCACAACCATTGACCTTTAGCTATCGTCTGAAAGATTACCACTAAAAAACTTCTATCTGCCAATCGTTCAATTCCTTGTCTAGTCCACGGGCATCCCCCGAAACCTTATCCAACAAATCCCAAAAAGCTTTGCTGTGATTCTTGACCACCGTGTGGCACAACTCGTGCAAGATGACATAATCGCGTAAATGCTCAGGAACCCGCATCAAATGCAAGTTTAAATTAATTTTATTATCATAACTGCAACTTCCCCAACGAGTTTTCGCATTTTTGATATGCACCGAGCGATATTTGAATTGATGTGCTGTGGCTAATTCCTTTACCCTTTGGGGTAAAAAAAACTTGGCCTCCCGGCGATAAGTTTCTATGATACAATGGCGGATAAAATGTTGGGTATCTAAACTGTGAAAATCAGTATTAGGGGGGTAAATAATCTGTAGTTCAGTTTGATTGGCCTTGGCTCGTAGCTCCGTATCCTCTTGAGCTATAAAAACCAACTCATGGTTAAAGGTACGATACTGGGTTTGAGGGGTAAACTCGGTAAGTTTATCTTCCATTTGCTCCATCTTGGGCAAATGCTTCAAGAGCCAATCCTTTTTTTGCAGTACAAGTTTCTCAGCGTTGGCAAACGTTACCCGCTGGGGTACCGACACCTGCACTCCTTTAAAGGGAGCCACCTTAATA
The DNA here is from genome assembly GCA_003483885.1 of Microscillaceae bacterium. GTDB lineage: Bacteria > Bacteroidota > Bacteroidia > Cytophagales > Microscillaceae > Microscilla. The sequence continues at coordinate 3,325 of DMXI01000435.1, read as the reverse complement.
TTTACCCGCTTAGCTCGGGCACTTTTCTTCATCAACACCTCTCCTACTCCTGGGATAAATACAATTTTTTCAGTCATTTTCTTAAACTTATCAATAGCCAGCCTACAATATACCTATTTGTACGCCCAAAATAGCTTAGGTGCATTTAGCAATTTACCACTAAATATTCATTACTTGCCAGGCTAATTGTTGCGACAACGCTTCAAACTCTTCCAGTGCTTCCTGAGCCTCAGACGTTTGCATAGTACCTTCGTCCATATGTTTCTTGAGTTGGGCTTTCAACGCCGAAGCTTTTACCAAGTGCTGATTGCTCGAGTCATAGCTCTCAGCATCCAATCCAAACAGCTGCTGAAGTATTTCGTCCCAGCGCAAATATTTGGGATGCGGGGCATAATTATCTACATGATTTTCACCTGTATAATACAATTTACGCTCTACCTTGCCTTCTTCATTAAAATACAATTCTACGATTTCCCAAGGGTCAAAACTTGCTGCAATCAAAGGAGAATGCGTCGCATAAAAAAACTGAGCCCCATTTGCAATTTTGCTGTAATAATCAATGGCCATGCGTTGCAAATCAGGATAAAGCGAACGTTCTGGTTCATCCATGAGCACCATCGTATTACGCATATTGAGTTTAAACAATGGAGTAGCCGTCAGAATCACTTGTTTGGTACCGGTACTCCATTTATGGTAAGGTACATTATTACCAGTGAGCGTATTTACCTGAATAAATTTGACCTCTTCACTAAATTTATACTCAGCCTTGGTATTTACTTCCAACTGAAACTGATTCAATACTGGATTCAGCAAATTGCCCAAAGCCTCCAGTGGATTAGGATTTTCGTTTTTCCACCGGCGAAACTGCTGCCTTAAATCCTCAATGGGCATATCATCATTCTCCAACAAAGCCTCTGATATTTGCCGACTATAATAGTTCCGAGCGTCCTCATATTCTTGCAAATCCAACAAGATTGATTTCCAAAGCTCGAGTGGATTATCAGTCGCAAAATTGTAAATGGTTTTAGTAGCCAGTTTTTCCCGTTCGGCAATAATCTTCTCCTTCATATTGTCACTTGTGCGTATATTTCGAAGGGGGTTTTCTACAGTTTGTTTTTGCAAAATATTGTTAATGCTATCTATAGTTTCGGCGGGAAAGTTTACCAGTTTGGTGTGGTGTTTATCGTAATAACCTTGTTCTACCAAAGTAGAAAAAAAACTAGGCAAATCTACCTCAAAATCGTCTTGGGGATCATAAATCAAGATTTCTTTATTGGCAATGAATACCTCTACTGAGCGCAGGTTTTCAAAATTAGCCTCTATCGAGAAGTTAAATTTTTGAGGAGGTTTTACTGTATAGAGCTCAGCTTGTGTGCCATAAAAAAAATGCAGTAAAACCTGATATAGTTGATTCAAAATGGTAGTTTTTCCCGTACCACTTTGGCCGATCAAACAGACTTTATCCAGTGGCTTGCCAGCCTTGGAATGCCCTGCTGGGTAGGTCAAATCCAGTTCAAAATCTTTGAATTGTTGGAAGTCAGGAATATTGATTTTACTAATTTTCATAGGTCACTTGCCAATAAATATTGTTTGTTGATGAAGGACATAATTTGTACCAGAGTTCGCTTAAAAAACTTTCGTTGCGCCCATAAACAAATATAAACTTTTTATAAAAAATGGAGGCAATTTGTCCATACGAAAAAAGGGATGAAGTATATGATGATGAAGGGTCTTAAAAATTTCCCTTTCAATCATTTACATATATTTAAAATCAAAAAAAAGTGAAAAACTCAAAAATCTATTTAACACTCCTTTTGGGAGGTCTAATTGCCATTATTAGTTGTAATAAAAAAGCAGATGAGATAAACCCAACAGCTCCCAATACTCCTGAAACCCCTGCAACAGAAGTAAAAAAACCAGGGCAATTTGGATTAACTCAAATGGCTACTAATCAGCGAATTAGCAAGCAAGTGATCAACGGGATTACATATATTCCTAGTGAGGCTATTCAAGAAACAGACAGAAACCAACGAACAACCAATAATGTCAGCTTCGATTTGGGCAACCTCAAAGCAAGTAAAAGCTTTTACTTTATCTTGAGTAATACTGGGGATACAAGTTTAACCAATATCACTATTGAGTCAAACAACGAAAATTTTGAGGTATTTCCTAAATCAATTGAGAAACTCGCCCCAGCAGGACAAGATGGAGTTGTACCACTTTTAGAATTAGGAATAATTCACGGCAATCGTTTAAACGGATTGGGTTTTCAAAGTTTGCTGGCTATGGGTGATAATACTGTAGAAGTGACTATTAAAGGGAAAACATTTGGAGAAAATGGGGAGGAAGACGTAACGTTAAAAGCTCAGGTCAAATTGTTTGCTGAGGTAATGGATATAGAAGTCTATATCAACGATCAAATACAACCATATAGAGATGCTGTAGGTAATTATTTGAATGTTGGCGATCTTAATGAAAATCAGGTGTTCAAAATAAAAAACACTGGAAATGTAGATATTAATTTACAAAATCAAGTCTTTACACAAGAGCAAATAATGATTCCATCCATAGATACATCTTTTGTTCTTCCTGTTGGGCAAACGGCTGAATTTCCTAGTATGATGCAAACATTGTCAACAACATATGCTGTCGGAAGAATCTTTATGGATGGCAATGGAGCAGCAGTAAATCCAGATCATTTGGTTACGTCTAACCTTAAGCCTGGTTTCTATGGTATTCACTATAATTACAGGAATGGCTTTTAAATATTTATTTTACGATTAGATTTAAAACCTTACATCACCCAAATCCATATCACAAAACCAAGAGTTACTAGCGTATTTGCAAAATAGCAAGTACGCTATTTTTTTGAGCAAGTGGGGTTACCTATCTTACCTGGTCAGTATATAGACCCGTAACTCAACTCTAGGTTTTGTGCAAATGTTAAATTTTTACATTTTCCCAAACCTTTTCAAAAGAGTTGCGTAGGAAATAACGAGAAGATTAGTTAAAGAGCTAGTTTTTAAAGTTAAAACACTGAAAAACAACGCTTTGAAAATTATTTTCAAAAAACTTTAAAAAACATTTGGAAAACAGATAAGCTCTACACTACCTTTGCAATGTAAACAAAACGGAGGAATAACTTTCAAAAATGAAATTCTTAAACATACATATCGCGGAACTTAACACATCATTTGGGATGGGCAGTCAGGAGGTTGACTGGATTCGTTCGGGTATGTTTAAGTCTAAGTATAGATGCTGAAATAGAACTATATTAAGATATAAACAGAACCCGAACTCAAAAAAGTTCGGGTTTTTTTGTGCC
>DMXI01000465.1 GCA_003483885.1 Microscillaceae bacterium | reverse complement strand
CGTCAATAGCTTTGGCTATTTACTCTAAAACGTGCTTCATTATCACTGATCACTCATCATTTTTATTCTCGAAGACAAAATTTAAACATACTCTAAGATTGTTGAGTCAGCAACTGCTCATATTGTTGTTTTTGAGAAGAGCGTTGCGTATGCTCGTACAATTTCACCAAAGCTTTTAAAGCAGGTTTGGCTTGATCAAAGGTGATTTTCTTACCTTCATAATCTTTAGCTACTTTTAACCACCAGTTTTCTGCTTGAGTATATTTTTGTTGTTGGTAAAAAAGTGCTCCAAGGGCTTGATGAATTTTTGCTAATGCCTTGAACGATTTTTTTGCTGTATAATATTGTAGCGATTTCTCTAAAGATGCTTTGGCCAATCTATATTGTCTGGTGTGGGTGTATGCCCTGCCCAAAAAATAATAGTTACCAGCAACATAATGTTTTCTGTTTTTCTTTTGGTTGATAGCAACCACCTTATTCAATAAAAGAATCGTTTGTGGAAGATTCTTCTTTTCTTTAATGTACGTCTCGCAGATATTTTCCTGAGTAGACGCGTATAAAGAATACTCCTCCCCAAAAATCTCCTGAAAGATGTTGATTGCTTTAGCATACAGGTTTCTGGCCTTGTCGTATTGCTGTTGTCGTTTGTAGAGGTGCCCTATGTTGCTGTAGGTAGTGGCCACGCTACGATGTTTTTCTCCGTGCAACTTTATACTGAGTGCGAGTGATTTTTCTAAAACTTCTTTTGCTTCCTTGTACTTCTTTTGCGCACGTAGAAAAAACGACAAATTGTTTAGATTGCTGGTAGCGCAGGGATGAGGGTTTTTATAAATTTTCTGGCACATAGCCAATGATTTGCGCTGATAGGCTTCCCCTGTTTTATAATCCTTTTTCTTTCTATATAAGTTGGCCATGACAAAGAGCGTTCCCACGATCTCGAAATGAGGACCATCATACACTTTTTGCTGAATTGCCAGCGATTTTTTAGTCAAAGCAAGTGCTTCATCAACCTTTTTTCCACCACGATAATAAATAAAGGCCAGTTGGGAATAGACTTTCGCAAGCATTTTTGAATCCTGAGTAGTTTGGGAGGGCAGGTTTTCTAATAACTTGATGCTTTTTTGAGAATATACAATGGCTGAGTCTATTTTCTCCAGATTTCGGTAAACTACCGCTTTTTGGTAATACAGTTCACCCAACAAAAGTGGGTTGAGAGGCTTAATTTTTTGTGCAGCATGGATGGCTAAATCGATGGCTTCGGTAGATTGAGCAAATTCGCTGATGCCTTTGAATGTCTTGCTCATGGTTAATAGTAGCCTTGCTTTTACTTCAGGGGCTAAATCTTTTTGCTGGATTTCCACAAACCCTTTTCCAAGCATTTGCCTCACAGTCACTTGCTTTCCTCGGGCTACATCTGGGTGCCCAGCTATAAAAAAGTTCTGGAGAAAATCACTCACTTGTTGACTAACATTGGCTTCTTCTTCTGCCTTCTTTTGAAATGTTTGGGCGGTTTGGGTGGCTTGTTTTGCCCGTGTTAGGGCCTTATTGATGTTGATGACGTACACCAGGGCAAATACAAAGGAGGCCACTACCATCAGGGTGCTCAATCCGGCAATTGCTGGGTTTCTTTTGATATACTTTTGTGTTTTGTACGTCCAAGTTGCGGGACGTGCTTCGATAGGTTGATGAGCCAACAATGCTTCTATGTCTTCTACCAATGACGCTACATTGTTGTATCGTTCTTTAGGTTCATAGGCGAGCATTTTGAGCACAATAATGTTCAAATCGGCCGAAACACCTGCGGTATTTCTGGGTAAGTGCTGCTTGCTTATTCGTTTGAGGGGCGCTATTACTGTTTGTTGTTGCCTTTCCTTGTGAATTTTGAGCAGGTTTTTATGAGAGGTATCAAAGGGTTTTTCAAAAGTAATGAGTTCGTACAATAATAACCCAAGCAAGTATACATCAGTGGCCATCGTAATGGGCTGGCCATTGAGTTGTTCGGGAGAAGCGTAATCTGGGGTCAGCAGCAGGGCTTGGGTTTCGGTACCAGGCAGCGAAGATTCCTCCATGACCTTGGCAATACCAAAATCCAGTAGTTTGGGTTCGCCTCGTTGATCTACCAACACATTGGCTGGTTTGATATCCCGATGGATAATAAAGTTTTGATGCGCATATTGAACTGCTTTGGCAATTTTTAAGAATAACGCCAGGGTTTGCCGCAATGAAAGCTGGTGTTGTTGGATATAGGCCAAAATATTTTGCCCATTGACATACTCTAATAAATAAAAAGGGATTCCTTGTGAAGTAGCACCCGCATCTATAATTTGCGCAATGTTGGGGTGACTCAACGATGCCAGGATTTTGCGCTCATATTCAAACCTTTGGGCCAATTCGGGATGATGTGTCCCTCTATCGAAAACTTTGAAAGCCACCTCACCTTCGTACAAGCCATCTATCCGTTGGGCCTTATATACTGTAGCCATGCCTCCTTCCCCCAATTTTTCACCTATTCGGTAATTCAATAATTCCGTACCAGTCAATGTATCTGGTGCTACCAGTGACTGATACATATCGGATTGTAAATCATTAAAAAAGGCGGAGGCCTTTTCAGCCGAATCGAGTAAGTCAAGCAAATGTTGCCGCAGCTCAGGGTTGGAGCCACTCATTTTATCAACATATGCCTGACGTTCCTTTCTGGGTAAATCCAGTGCTTCGTTAAAAATGTGGGTAAATTGAGTAATTTTTTGCTTCATGCGTGTAGGGTAAATGTGGTAGTATAAGATAGATTGCCATAGCATACCTACTATATAATAGGCGGTGGCGATGCTATCAAAATTAGCAGGAACTGGAAAACAATATAGGCTAGCGAAACAGTCAAATAACCCAATAATTACCAGGTTTTAGCTATATTATTTATTGAAGGATAATAGTAACGACCTTTTGTTGGTATTTAAGCGAAACAGCACCAACAGGCATCAATTAGGTAATTTGATTAAAGTAATGCTCCTTATTTTTAAACCTGATATGGCTAACTGAATATCAGTATTTGTAATAATAATGTCTATTGTTTGTTAGAAGAGAGTAATTGTTGAAATTCTTGTTGTTTTTGTGGGTTTTTCAACTGACCATATACCGATACCAACAACTCTAAACTCTTCTTGATGTTGTTTTGCTGATTGAGCAATTGAAATAGCTTATAGGCTTGCTCTAGATGTGGGGCAGCCTGAGCGTATTGGGTAGTTTTGACCTGTGCTTGCCCAAGGTAATAATGGATTCTGGCTATAGCATCTTTGTTTTGGGGCTTGAGGGCCTGATACAAACCAAGCGATTTTTCATAATACTTTGTAGCCTCACCATAAGTTTCACGCTCGTTATGAGCTCTTCCTAATAAAAGGTAATTACCTGCCAGATTTTTCCTTCTGTTTTTAATTTCATTGATTTGGCTGGCTTCCTTTAACAAAGTAATGGCTTCTGCCCATTGTTTTTGGCGAAATCTTACCCGAGCTTGATTGTGTAGGTATATAGCTACGCCACTACTTTTTCTACCAAATAACTCTTCAGACATAGCGGTAGCTTTTTTGTAATATTCGGTTGCTTTGGGGTAATTTTTTTGTGCAAATGCATTGTTACCCAAGTTGTTGTAAGCAGTGGCTATACTTCGGTGTTTTTTGCCATAAAGCTGCTGGTTTTGTTGTAGAGACTCTTGCAGTATTTTTTCAGCTTCTGCGAATTTCTTTTGTTTCTCCAAAAAAAACGAAAGGTTCCCCAAGTTGGCGGCAATACCAGGGTGGGCACCTTTGAAGAGTGCCTTGCACATGTTCAGCGATTGTCTTTGGTACTGCTCCGCGGTTTTGTAGTCTCTCTTGCTTTTATAAATCCCGGCAATAATGAACAAAGTCTCGGCGGTACCTACATGGTTTGCAGGATAAATTTTTTGTTGAATGGCCAGCCCTTTTTTAGCTTCTATAAGCGCTTGGTCCAAGTTGTTTTGTTGGCGATGAATATAGGCGATCTTTCCATACAAACTACTGAGCAATTCGTTGGCTTCTTTTGACCTTTGGGGTAATTTTTCCAGTGCTTGAGTTCCTTTATTCAAGAATTGAATGGCTTCTTTAGGTTTTTCGGTATCACGCGATAAAATACCCTTTTCTTGATAAAGCGTAGCCAATAATACTGGATTAGGTTGTTTTTCTTTGGTGTAGGTTTCCAGGGCTTCATTGATGAGCTCTTCCGATTTTTTGTTGCGATGAAAAGCTCTAAAAGTAGTACTCATCGTAATCAAGAGGCGGGTTTTTACCTCGGGAGACTGTTTGGTCTTTTTGATTTTTTTATACCCTTTCTCTAAGATTTGTTGCGCGGTTACTTCCTTGCCTCGGGCATTGTCGGGGTGGCTGCTCTGGAACAAATCCACCAAAAAGCCACTGACTTGTTTGCTTACTTTGGCCTCTTTTTCGGACTCTTTCTGAAAAAGCCTGGCTTGCTGGGTAGCGTTTTCGGCCTTGGCCAGTGCTTGATTAATATTGACAATATAAACCAAAGTAAAAACCAACAAAGACACCACTAAAACACCTCCGAGGCCTACCAGTGCCGTATTTCGTCTGACATATTTTTTAGTTTGGTATAGCCAGTCATGGGCTTTGGCCTTGATGGGCTGATTATTCAACAAAGCTTCTATGTCTTCTACCAATGATTGTACGCTCCCGTAGCGTTCTTCGGGCTCGTAAGCTAACATTTGCAGCACGATGGTATCCAAGTCAGCCGAAATACCCGTGGTATCGCGAGGCTGAGGTTGCTTACGGGCATATTTGAGGGGAGATTTGATGGCTTGTTTTTGGCGTTGTTCGTGAATGGCCAACAAATCTTTACCTTTGGTAACAAACGGCTTTTCAAAAGTGATGAGTTCATAAAGCAGTAAACCTAATAAATAGACATCGGTGGCAGTAGTGATGCTTTGACCTATTAATTGTTCAGGTGAGGCGTATTCGGGTGTCAATAAAAACGCTTGCGTATCGAGGGTAGGCAGGGTGGCATTTTCCATTACTTTGGCAATACCAAAATCGAGTAGTTTGGGCTCTCCCCGTTGGTCTACCAACACATTGGCAGGTTTGATGTCCCGATGGATGATGAAGTTTTGGTGGGCGTATTGTACTGCTTTCGCAATTTTTAAAAACACCTGAAGGGTTTGCCGCAACGAAAGCTTATTTTGTTGGACATAAGTCACTACATTTTGTCCATTGACGTACTCTAGCAAATAAAAAGGAACTCCCTGAGGAGTAGCGCCTGCATCTATAATCTGGGCAATGTTGGGGTGACTCAGCGAAGCCAGGATTTTTCGTTCGTATTCAAATCTTTGAGCCAATTCGGGATGGTGCTTGCCCTTGTCAAATACCTTGAAGGCAACTTCGCCTTCGTACAATCCATCGGCTCGCCGGGCCTTATACACGGTGGCCATACCTCCTTCGCCTAGTTTTTCGCCGATTTGATAATTTAATAACTCAGTACCAGTCAACACATCTTGAGCTACCAGCGATTGGTACATATCGGCTTGTAGATCGTTAAAGAAAGCGGAAGCCTCTTCGGCCGAATCGAGCAAATCGAGCAAACGCTGCCGTAGCTCAGGATTGGAGCCACTCATTTTATCAACGTAGGCCTGATGCTCCTCTTTGGGCAAATCCAGCGCCTCATTAAAAATGTGGGTGAATTGATTAATTTTTTGATTCATTGCTTGCGGTATAAATGTGATATTATGAGCCATACCAATATAGGAAGGCTTGCCTTGTGAAGATGGTTGCTTATGAAGGTAAGGAAAATGAATATAAGGAAATATTGTGAAGTTAATGCGCTTTTTGCAATTGTTGATAAAGCCAAATTTTAGCTTTATTCCACTGACGCTTGACGGTAGAAGGCGAAACTGATAGCACTTGGGCGATTTCATCGATGGACATATTGGCAAAAAAACGGTATTCTATAATGCTGGCCATCATTTCGTGTTCCTGAGCCAATAGCTGAAGTGCCTCGTGTAATTGTAAAATTTGATCACAAAGACCTTCGGGTACCGAAATACGCTCTTGCCAATCGTCTAGAGAATAGGCTTTTTGTAAATTGCCGCGTTTTTGAGACCTTTTTTGTTCAATGTAGTTGATCAATACGTGGCGAATGACTTTACCAAGGGTGCCCAAATAATGCGCTTTGTTGTTGAAGGTGAGGTGATGGGCTTTATTGATTTTGAGGTAGGCCTCATGTACCAGCGCGGTGGTGTTTAGGGTATGTTGTCCGTGAAAACGAACCTTGATCCCATGCGCCATGTTTTTGAGATCCTGATATGTAATATTGTAAAGTTTTTCTAACGATGCTTTGTTGCCTGATTCTATTTCTTGTAATAGATGAACGATTTGTTGGGTGTAGGGTGTTGGGTTATTCATTAATAGGAGTTAGGGAAATACAGTAACATAAATAACTAACGACTTTTATAGAGATTGGTTTCGTAGGCTTGTTTTTGAAAAGACGGTAAAGTTCAATTTTCTAAGATAGCGTTGGATTATTAGAAAATGAGGTGATTTTTGGCCTAAAAAGAATGGATTTCTACTATTTTGTGCAAAAAAATTACTTGATAGTGTTAAAATTCAAAATAGTGTTAAAATGTAGCACTATATAGGTATTTGAAAATTTGTTTTTCCGCTATATTTCCAAACATTTTGATTTTAGGTACGCAATTATTACCATTAAATCTGTAAAAAATCATACGTATTAAAGGATCTTTAGTCTATGCGGTACAAGTTTTATGAGCGCTCACGCTGGGCTAAAAAACACCCTTCTGAAAAAATTAGTCAACATTAACTGCGAAGAATATGAACGTGAAAACTGCCACCAAACCCCGCCTTTCGTTTTGGCAAATTTGGAATATGAGCTTCGGTTTTTTGGGAATTCAATTTGGTTTTGCCTTGCAAGGAGGTTTTATGTCCAGAATATTTCAAACCCTAGGGGCCGACAAAGACAACATTCCTCTGTTATGGGTAGCAGCCCCTTTGACGGGGTTGATCGTACAACCTATCATTGGTTATTTGAGCGACCATACCTGGCATCCAAGATGGGGTAGAAGAAGACCTTTCTTTTTTATAGGTGCAGTATTGAGTTCATTGGCGTTGTTGGTAGTACCTCACTCTAGTGCCTTGTGGGTAGCTGCGGGTTTGTTATGGATTATGGACGCCTCCATTAATATTTCTATGGAGCCATTCCGGGCATTGGTAGCCGATAAACTTCCTGAGTCTCAGCGTTCCTATGGTTTTGTAACCCAAACCCTTATTATTGGAATTGGTACTTGGATTGCCAGCAATTTACCCTGGATGGTGTCTCAAATGGGGGTAAGCGATTCAGCAGCAGAGGGAGTAGTGCCTATGTCGGTAAAGGTAGCCTTTGCCATTGGAGCCTTTGTGTTTTTTACCAGTATCTTGTATACCATATTTACGACTACGGAATACCCCCCAGAGGATATGGAGGAGTTTGAGCGGCAAAAGCAAAATAAAAACCAGTTTTTGGTAGACATCATTGAGAATATTGGCAACATCCCCACCACAATGAAAAAACTGGGGCTTATTCAATTTTTCTCCTGGTTTGCATTTTTTACCATGTGGAGTTTGGCCAATCCCGCCCTTACCGAGCATGTGTTTAACGCCCCAATTCCTGATAAGTCATTGTTTGATATGAACAATCCTACCTCAGCCCAAGCCTTTACTGAAGCCAATACCGCCTTTCAGAAGGCCTCTAACGAAGTAGGGCGTTATATGGGCGTATATGGGCTTTCTTCTATGGCTTTTGCCTTATTGCTTACTTTTTATACCGCCAAGCGAAGGATCAATCGAAAATTTGTGCATTTGGGTTCATTGATTTTGGGCGGAATAGGGTTCATCTCTATGTATTTTGTACCCTCGCCCAGTTGGTTGATTCTGTCATTTACACTGGTAGGCTTTGCTTGGGGTAGTATTTTATCTATGCCCTATGCCATGTTATCCAGTTCGGTAGACCCCAATAAGATGGGAGTAATTATGGGGATTTTCAATATGTTTATTGTGATTCCGCAAGTAATTGCGGCCATTGGAGGGGTAAACTTTGCCTACAAACTCATTGGGCCAGGTACCATCAATGCAATGGTAGTGGCGGGGATCAGTTTAATCATTGC
>DMXI01000644.1 GCA_003483885.1 Microscillaceae bacterium | reverse complement strand
TTACATTATAACTAGCCAATACGCCTTCGCCAGTGGCGGCGGCAATTTGAGCAATGGCTCCTTTTCTTACGTCTCCTGCCGCAAATAACCCTGGAATACTCGTTTTAGCACTATCTTCATCCGTAATTATAAAACCTCGTCCGTCTAATGATACCTCCGTTTGCTGCAAAAACTGTGTGTTAGGAATCATTCCAATAAATACAAAAGCTCCATCAGAAGTCAGTAATTCCTCTTCTCCAGTAGCATTGTCTTTGATCTTGATCCCTTCAAACTGATTGTCCGCATTTTTTACAAACGCAGTGGTACTTTTATTCATATAAGTTTGAATATTATCAATTCCAGGCAATTTATCTACATAGGTTTTGCTGGCACTAAACTCCACTTTGTTAGAAATAAGTTTGATGTTTTTGACCATTTTAGACAAGAAAATGCTTTCATCCAAAGCTGTATTGCCACTACCAATAACGACCAGCTCTTTGCCTTCATAAAAAGGTCCATCACAAGCCGCACAAAAGTGAATTTTACTTCCAAGAAAATCATTTTCCCCATCTACCTCCAATTGGCGATAAGTAGAACCCGTAGCAATGAGTACGGAACGAGCAGTATAATGCTTATTATTGCTATGTACGTGAAAGTAGCCATTGCTACGGGTAATGTTGGTTACCTCAATGCCCATATCCAACTTGGCACCGTACGTTTGGGCCTGCTCAGCCATTTTCATCATCAATTCTGGCCCTGAAATATTGGTAAAACCTGGGTAGTTTTCAATCAAGGCCGTATAAAAAGCATTCCCCCCTATATTTTTCTTTTCCAGAATTACCGTGTTGTATTTGTCTCTTTGCAAATAAATGGCAGCAGTCAAACCAGTAGGGCCTGCACCAATGATGACTACGTCAAAAAAGTTTTTGGATTCATCGGGTTGAATGTCCAGTTTAGTCATCAAATCTTCTATGCTAGGGTTGGTAAGGTTTTCCCCATCCACCTCAATGGTGGGTACCAATCTTTGTCCTTGGTTGACTTTTTCTACATAAGCCGCCGCTTCAGCATCTTCATCTACATCTATGTAGTGAAATTTTTGTTCATACGCATTGAAGAAAGACTTCAGGTCTTTGCATTCCAGGCACTTTTTAGCACCATAAAAAATAATATTTGCCATGGCAATATTTCTTTAAATTTAGAGATCGGGGTATATGATTGTTTAAAATAATTGTAAGAAGTCTGTGCGACTTTTAATAATCTGATGGGTAAACAAAGGAAGCGTTTCGAAAGTTCTTAACCTCAAATAGGCAAATGTAAGGAACACTGACTATGATTAAAAAAAATGGTGTATAAGGAGAATGTGGGCGTTATTCAATATATTGTCATGGATTCATAAACTTTCTTTCCTTATAAAAAATTATGCGTGTATTGTATCAAGTACTATTGGGCGTAATGATTACCTGCTTGTCTTTCACAATATCCGCTCAGCCTCCCAATGTAGATAGCTTAAAACAATTGTTGAAAACCCTGCCACAAGATACTAACCGAGCTAAAGTACTGGGTGATCTTGGGTGGTATTATGTGTTTCGTGATTCTCAAACCTCAGCTGACTATTCTAAAGCCTCATTAGAGTTGGCCCAAAAACTCAATTTTCAAGAACAAATAGCCAAGGCTAACAAAAGTATGGGAGTATTGCACGACATCTTGGGTAACCATGCCAAAGCGGTGGAGTATTTTTTTACGGCCCTTAAAATTTATGAAAGTTTAGGACACAAACAGGGAGTTGCAACCCTCAATAACAATGTAGGTACTGCCTATACCCACCTGAAAGATCAAGAAACCGCCCTTAAATACTACTTTAAGGCGCTTAAAATGAATCAACAAAGAAAGAACACACGAAGGATTGGCAAAAACTATAATAACATCGCGGTTTCTTATGATAAACTCGAGCAGTTTGACAAAGCAAGGTTGTTTTATGAGAAATCGTTGGCTATCAAGAGGGGGTTTAATGATCAGAAAGGAATGGCTATTACCACGATGAATATTGGAGGGATATACAGAAAACAAGGCAGGTTAGATTCAGCCGAAATACGATTCCTGGCCAGCTACAAAACCTTTAAAGGGCAACAAGATGTAAGAGGACAGATGCTGGCTCTAGGGCAGGTTTTGTCGTTGAAACATCAACAAAAAAAGTGGATAGAAGTATTGGAAGTTGCTCAACAGATTTTTCCTTTGATACAGAAAGTAAGAGCTTATGGCCAATTTGCCAGAACCTACAGCATGATGTCGGATGCCTACTACAATACGGGGCAATATAAAAAAGCCTATGAACATTTTAAACAGGCAGCTACTTATCGTGATAGCATAGATGTGGAGGCGAGGGTCCGAAAAATGGAGGCACTAAAGTTTGGGTTTGAATTAGAGAAAAAAGAACAACAAAATAAATTGCTTAAGAAAGAAAAGGCGCTGAAAGAAGCCCAACTATCTACCAAAGAAGAGCACATTGCCCGTCAAAGATTGTGGATTGTAATGGTATGCCTGGGGCTACTCTTGAGCACGTTGTTGGCTACGGTTTTGTACCGCCAAAGGCAGCAAAAGCAAAAGACAAACGAACTTTTACAACAACAAAAAGATGAGATTACCACCCAGGCAGAAAACCTCAAACAAGCCAACTTTGAGATATCTGCCATCAATGAAAATCTCAACGCCTCCAAACAGGTGATTGAACAAAAAAATCAGGACCTCACTGCCAGTATCAATTATGCGCAAAGAATTCAAATGGCGCTATTACCACTGACCGAGCGGATTGATCAAGCCATCCCCGAAAATTTTATTTTATGGAAACCAAGAGACATTGTAAGTGGTGATTTTTATTGGTTTGACGAAGTAGATGGCAAGTTGGTGTTAGCAGTGGTGGATTGTACCGGGCACGGAGTACCCGGAGCGTTTATGTCTATGTTAGGTGCCAACTTATTGACCCAAATTATAAGCCAACGAAAAGTAACCATACCAGGAGAGGTATTGTCTCAAATGAACCAACACATCTACCAAAACCTAAAACAAGGAACGACTCAAAATCACGATGGAATGGACATGTCGCTGGTATGTATAGATAAAGCCGCGCAACAAATCCAGTTTGCCGGGGCCTTTCATTCATTATTGGCTTTTCAAAACGGCGAAAAACAAGAAATCAAAGGGGATAGAGCTTCTGTTGGAGGAAACCAGACTCATATTCCAGAGGCGTATAGTACTTACACTTTGGATGTTTCTCAATCCACTACTTTTTATTTGTATTCCGATGGCTTTCCTGATCAGTTTGGTGGCCCTCATAATAAAAAAATAGGCAGTGGGAAATTCAAATCGTTTTTGCAAGAAATCGTGGCTTTGCCTATGTCTGAGCAGCACCAGTTACTTACTAAATTCTTGTCTGAGTGGATCAGCGAGGCAGGTCAGAGCCAAACCGATGATGTATTGGTATTTGGCGCGTGTATAGGTGAGGTTCTATCATAAAAAAGCCACCTATTTGTAATAATAAGTGACTCATTATATGATTATAGCGTTTGGCATTGTTCTAAGCACTAGGCATCAATTTGATTTTGAAGATTTTAAATTGGCTTTTTTCTTTGTTGTAGAAAAACTTGTTCAGTACATCAAAAATATCGTTTCCTCTAAACCAGGAGTTTTGAATCTCATCTCCCTTTTTGTTGTCCATCCATTCAATGGCATACGTTTCCTGGTGTTTTTTGTATTCATTGATATAGGCAATCATTTCCTCCAAAATATTGATTTTATTGTTGCCTGTACAAGAATGAAACAAAAATTTATGATTGTGTTCCTGGTTGATTGTAATCAGATCAAGCTTGATTGTAGGGGCCTGAGAATTACTTCCCGTGTTCACAATGTTGTAGTCAAAATAAATCTGAGTTTCATCTAGTAATTCACGTACTTCATTTTCCAAATTTATTTCCTGCAACAACACCTCTGTGGGTTGCTGTATGGCGTTGGTTCTCTCCATCATATGGCAAAAAAATCTTTTTGTTTCAGTGCTAACAAAAGTAGCGAGATATAAGTTTCTGATAAAACTAATTCAGTTTTTTTTCACTGAAATGCAGATGAATACATAATATAATCAATTTATCACTACTTCGAGGCAACTTTGGTAGAAAACTTAGGAATTTGCATAGTATACTGCTGTAATCATTGAGCCATAGCTTACCTGAATAACGGGAGGGGAATCAAAAAAAATGATTCATTTTTGTCACACTTTCAGGTTAAATGTATCTAATTCTTACAAGCAAATAATTGCAGTTTTTACAACTATTGTTGTTACGTAAGTTTCGAGAAAGATTTTAAATAAAAAGGAACTTTTTTTAACTAGACAGAGTTGTCTAAACAATTACAATAAACCTTGTTTTTTGGCAGAAAAAAAGCCAAATTTAGGCATACAACTATTTCATCTAAATGAAGTCACCTCGACTTTTTGTGTGAAAGTGAAAAGTCTCGCTTTTATTTTCTGATGAAGTCATTTTTTGCAGACATAGCTCTAGCTATGGCGAACAAGAATGACAACTTCAGGGAATAAAATGGAGATTTTGTAGCTCATAATAAAGGTCTAGATGACTTCACCAAAGCTAAAGCTTACTAAAAAATATCATGAAGGAAACTTCTTCGCTTGGTCAACAATACCAAGAAACTCGACAAATGTCTTTGGATTTGTGCGCACCTTTGAGTCCAGAAGACTATGTAGTTCAACCCATTGTAGATGTAAGTCCACCCAAATGGCATTTGGGACACACCACCTGGTTTTTTGAAAACTTTATTTTAGCCAATGAGCCTGACTATCAGTTGTTTAATCCCGAATTTAATTATTTTTTCAACAGCTACTACGAAAGTCAGGGCGAGCGGGTCTTGCGTACCAATCGCGGGAATATGACTCGGCCTACCATTCAGGAAATCAAAGACTATCGCCAGCACGTAGATGAGCACATGCAGCAGTTTTTTGTCAAATATGCTGAAGTGCCTCAAGACCTGTTTTATGTGCTTGATGTGGGTATACAGCACGAAAAACAACACCAAGAGCTATTGGTAACTGATCTAAAGTATATTCTGGGAGGGAACCCACTTTTTCCGGTATACCATCAAAATGGCATACATCAATCGCAATCTTTTGACCTTACTGAAAAATACTTACCAGTAGAAGCTGGAGTATACACCATTGGTTATCAAGGAGATGGATTTTATTACGATAACGAAACCGGCGTACACCAAGTGTATTTACATCCTTACCAAATTCAAAACCGCTTAATTACCAATGGCGAATACCTGGAATTTATGCAAGCCGGTGGTTATGCTAATTTTGAGCACTGGCTGGCTGAAGGCTGGGACTGGGTAAACCAAAACGAAGTAAAAGCTCCTTATTATTGGTTTCAACAAGAAGGTGAATGGTATCATTATTCACTGCAAGGGTTCAAAAAAGTAAATCCTTACGAGCCAGTGACTCATGTAAGCTTTTACGAAGCCGATGCTTTTGCCAAATGGCGAGGCAAGCGCTTGCCTACGGAGTTTGAATGGGAAATTGCTTGTAACCAGTATGCACCAGAGGTATCAGCCGAGGCAAATCTTTTAGAAAGTAAACACTTTGTTCCAGTAAGCAAAGCCCAAGATGATTTTCAACTATTTGGAGATGTTTGGGAATGGACCAACAGCGCCTACTTGCCCTACCCATATTACCAGAAAGCAGAAGGTGGCTTGGGGGAATACAACGGTAAATTTATGGTCAACCAAATGGTACTGCGAGGTGGCTCCTGTGCTACGCCTAAAGATCAAATTCGTAGCAGTTATCGCAATTTTTTCCACGCCGATAAACGCTGGCAATTTACTGGAATTCGTTTAGCTGAAAATGTTTAATATATCCACTGAAGTGATGTTTGATCGTACAAGCATCACTTTTGTTTTGTAACTAACTAAAAACCAGGTATTTAAAAATTATTCTATAGGATGAGCACCCTGTATAATCTTTAACACTAAATATTTGGTAACTGTAATATTTTTTTAATTCAGTACCTGTCGTTTCAGGCTCTGGTTTTGGGCCTGTTTACAAGTTCTTTGCTTGAGCAAGTACTTACAACTACGCTTTATATTTTGGAAACTACAACAACCGTTTTTAACGAAACATTTGCTTCTGATGTAATAGAAGGACTATCTTCAACTCCCAAGTTTTTATCTTCCAAGTATTTCTATGATGAAAAAGGAGACGCTATTTTTCAGCAAATCATGGATATGCCTTCTTATTATTTAACCCGAAGCGAATACCAAATCTTTGACACGCATAAACAAGCTTTGCTACAATTGTTTGGGCCAAATTGTACTCCTTTTCACTTGGTAGAGTTTGGAGCGGGTGATGGGCTCAAAACCAAGGTTTTGCTCAAACATTTTATTGATCAAAAAGCGTGTTTTCGCTATTTACCCATCGATATCTCAGAAAATGTACTGAGTTTGCTTACTCACGATTTGGAAATCAATTTCCCAACCCTAGAGGTAGAGCCTTTGGCCAATGATTATTTCAAGGCGCTGGATATTCTGAATCAACGCGAGCAAAACGAGCGCAAAGTGATTTTATTCCTTGGATCTAACATTGGTAATTTTGAGCACGACCAAGCCATTGGATTCTTGCAAAAAATGCGTCAACACCTTAATCCCAACGATTTATTATTGATCGGTTTTGACCTCAAAAAAGATCCTTCGGTGATTCTTGAGGCATATAACGACAAAGAGGGAGTGACGGCTAGTTTTAACTTGAACCTGTTGGACAGAATCAATAAAGAGTTTGATGGAAACTTTGATACCAGTAAATTTCGCCATAACCCTACTTATAACCCCTTAACTGGAGCCACCAAAAGCTACATGGTCAGCACTGAAGATCAAGTAATAACCCTTGAGAAACTTGGTAAATCATTTCATTTTGAGGCTTGGGAGGCCATTGATATGGAAATATCTCAAAAGTATAGTTTGAGCACCATCCAGCATTTGGCCGATAAGGCAGGTTTTGAAGTTACTTCTAATTTCTTTGATAAAAATAACTATTTTGTAGATTCAGTTTGGTCTGTAAAATGATTTTTGATGCACACTTAAACAACCCATTAACCAAAACAGTTAATCATCTGAAAGGCTTGTGAGAACTTATCACAAGGAGACTTTGTTTAGTGATTGGAATTGATACTAGTTTAAGAAACATAAATCTCTAAGAACAATGAAAGCAATTTGGAATGGCCAGGTAATCGCCGAAAGTGACGATACTATTGTAGTAGAAGGTAACCATTATTTCCCAAAGACCTCAATTAAAGACGAATATTACAAATCGAGCGAGCACAAAACCCACTGTTTTTGGAAAGGGGAGGCTTCTTATTTTACATTGGATGTAAACGGTGAGCAAAACGAAGACGCTGCCTGGTATTATCCAACCCCAAGCGATGCTGCTAAGAATATCAAAGACTATGTAGCATTTTGGAAAGGAGTTGAAGTAACCGAATAACTTTTCTTATAAGATAGTTTTATTTATATAAAAGGATAAATACCTTCTTGATGAATAAGAAGGTTTTATCCTTTTTTTATGGATTTTTGATACACCTTTTACCAAAGAATAGTTCCCGGATATCTCTGATAACCAATGAATATTTTCTTTAAATAGCATTATTTCTATTGATTTTGGTACTATGCTAACAATAATTTAAATACTGATATGTATTAGCTATATTAGTAGATAATCATTTTTTGAAAAAAAGTATTTATCACACGAAAAGCAGATGCCGAAATATCAAAACTTTACACTAAAAAATTTTAGAAATATCCCTCAAGTTGA
Source organism: Microscillaceae bacterium (assembly GCA_003483885.1). GTDB lineage: Bacteria > Bacteroidota > Bacteroidia > Cytophagales > Microscillaceae > Microscilla. The sequence goes on along the minus strand of DMXI01000644.1, from coordinate 4,514 downwards.
AGCCAATCTTACCGAAGATGAAAAATTTGCCATTGAGGTAGTTGGTAATGTGCTACCCTTCAAAGCCAACAATTATGTTGTAGACCATCTCATCGACTGGAGCAATTATGCCAATGACCCCATTTTTATTTTGACCTTTCCCCAACGTGACATGCTCAAAACCGATCATTTTGAACATGTAGCCCATCTTCTCAAATCGGGTATTGGCCGAGCCGAGCTTAAAACTGAGGTGAACAAAATCCGCATGCAGTTGAATCCCCATCCTGCGGGGCAAATGAAAGATAATGTGCCAGAAGTAGACGGCGTAAAGCTTACCGGAGTTCAGCATAAGTATCGTGAAACCATGTTGTTTTTTCCTAGTCAAGGTCAGACTTGTCATGCGTATTGTACTTTTTGTTTTCGTTGGCCTCAGTTTGTGGGCATCAATGAGCTGAAGTTTGCCATGCGTGAAACCGAACTACTCGTAAAGTACATCAAAGCCAATCCAGGCATTACCGATATATTGTTTACAGGTGGTGATCCACTGATCATGAAAACCAAGATTTTGGCTTCTTATATAGATGCTTTACTGGAAGCAGACTTGCCCAACTTGAAAACCATCCGTATTGGTACCAAGGCATTGGGTTACTGGCCACAACGTTTTACCACCGATGCCGACGCTGATGACTTACTGCGCTTATTTGAGAAGGTAAACAAGGCTGGAAAGCATTTGGCTTTTATGTCTCATTTTAATCACGGACGAGAACTGGAAACCGAAGAGGTACAAAAAGCCATTGGACGTATCTTAAATACGGGTACAATGATTCGTACTCAATCACCAGTCATGAAAAACATCAACGACTCGGCAGAAGCTTGGGCTACCATGTGGCGTAAGCAAGTAGATTTAGGTTGTATTCCTTACTATATGTTCTTAGCTCGTGATACGGGAGCACAAGATTATTTTGCGGTAGAATTGGATAGAGCGTGGCAAATCTTCCAGAACGCTTATCAGCAAGTGAGTGGGGTTTGTCGCACAGTGAGAGGGCCAAGCATGTCTGCAGGGCCAGGTAAGGTACAGATTTTAGGCATTACCGAGTTACAAGGAGAAAAAGTATTTGCTCTTCAGTTTCTTCAAGGGCGTAATCCAGACTGGGTATGCCGTCCGTTTTTTGCCAAATACGATCCTAAAGCAGTATGGCTCAATGATTTATACCCTGCTTTTGGCGAAGATAAGTTCTTCTTTGAGGACGAATATCCGGTATACCGTGGCGAAGGGATAGAAGAGGAAATTATAGAGTTGGCCTAGTTTCTAATCATATATTCAACGATATTTTGGATCGCCCTCTGGTAATGTTTATCAGGGGGCTTTTTTGATACTTTTCATTCTGATATTGATTACTTGGCTAAAAGCCTTCGCTCCATCGGTATTCAAATGATCCGGATCGTAGAACAACTCAGGTTTGTTTTGGTAATGCGTAGTATAATCCCAGTGCTCAAAATGCCCAATTTGTTTGAGTGGTTGCAAGGTCGTTTTAAATTCTTTAAAAACAGTGGATGGTATTTTTTTGTAAAACTCCCGATGAAGCGGGAAACTTAAAAATATAAGTTGGACCTTCTTTTGGTGACAATGGGCAATGATTTTTTTGAGATACTTTAGTTGTAAAACGGATTTTTGGTATCGATAATCTGTAAATACGGTTTCCAACCTATGTTTAAACATTTGAGGCAGCAAAGGAGCCTCAGGAGCGTGGTGTGGCTCGAAGCCTCCCAAAGGTTGATTGACAGCCATTGACTTGAATGACAAACGAGAGCCCAAAAAGGGTAGCCATTGTTTAGCTTTAAAAAAAAGCCATTGCTCAGAAGGAGTATGTTGATGAACATCTTGCTGGGCATCTCGGTCAAGTTTTTCATATAAATAAAGATAATTAGGGGTGCTTAATAAACCATTCTTAAAAGCATCTTCATTATGTTTTTGCAAATGCTGAGGATTGAGAGCAATTACTACTGTTTTAGGGTTTAAAAGCTTGATTTTCAGGAGTGTAAATAAAAGCGGTTCGCTAGGGTAAGCCAAGTTTGTTCCTTGTTTCAGGTAGCTGGTATTCAGCCCAAAATTCATATGAGAATTCCCCAAAAACAATACTGAGTCGGCCTTTAAAGTATACAAGGCCCGATTGAACAGGGTGTGTTGCTGAGAACGTTGCCAGAAATACCACCCTTCTACCATGGCAAAGAGAAGAAAAAATAAGAGGGTAGAAATAAGCGCTCGGTTTCTCATAGCTAATGTCTAAAACTGAAAATAGATAAACTGGGCTCCCTGAAATACTCCAAAAAGTAAAATTGCCCAAAACAATCCCAAAAGTATCACATAACGCCGCCAGTATTGCTTTGGGGCTAATTGTTGAGAATTGATGGATAACCATTGTTTCACAATAGCTATATCTATCAGGAATAGCACCATTGTAAATAAGCCACCTACATAGGGGAGACTTGTATACTGCCATTGTAGCTTAGAGGTACTTATCAGGCTTATTATAGTATTGAAATGTTGTAGGCTTTCGACTCTAAAAATAACAAAAGCCAATGCCACACCGTGAAACACAACAACTCCTTTCAAGAACTTAAGTCCAGAAGATTGGATGGAAAGATGTAAAAAAGGCCGCTCCAATATTAAATAAAAGCCGTGTAGTAGCCCCCAAACCACAAATGTCCAATTGGCCCCATGCCATAGACCTCCCAACAGCATTGTGATCAATAAATTACGGTAGTTGAACAACCAGTGGTTGGACCTGTTGCCCCCTAGCGGAATGTATAGATAATCCCGCAACCAACTAGATAAAGAAATGTGCCATTGTCGCCAAAATGCCTGAAATGAAGTAGCAAAATAAGGTTGTTGGAAGTTTTGGTGTAAACGTATGCCTACCATCAATGCCAGGCCAATGGCGATATCAGAATATCCTGAAAAGTCAGCATATATTTGTACAGTAAATGCATAGGCTCCCAATATATATTCGAGAGGAGAAGCAGTAAAGGCAGGATTAAAAACCCGGTCTACAAAAGGAGCCAGGTTATCGGCTATCACCATTTTTTTGAAAAAACCTAACGTGAGCCAAAATACCGTCTCGGAGCTGAGTAGGGGTTTTAGCTTTGTAAACTGGGGGAGAAGGTATTTTGCTCGTTCTATAGGGCCAGCAATCAATTGAGGGAAAAAACTTACATACAGTGCTAGATTTACAAAATTTCGTTCCGCTTGTATACGTCCCCAGTATACATCTAACGTATAGCTAATCGTCTGGAAAGTGTAGAATGAAATGCCTAAGGGGAGTACCAAGTTTAAAGTGACCCAATCGGCTTGCCAGCCAAATAATTGACCTAATGAGGCTATGTTTTGTCCCAAAAAATCTGCGTATTTAAAAAATACCAACACTCCTAAATTTACAACCAGGCTCAATAGCAGCAATGCTTTTTTGAAGCGCTGATTGGCTTGGTATTTTTCAATCTGAAGCGAACAAATATAATCTAGCGTAGTAGAGCCAATAAGTAAAAGGAGGTAGGTGGGCTTCCAAAAAGCATAAAAAAAATAACTGGCAAAGAGCAGCCCGTATTTGCGGTAGGAGGGAGGTAATAGCCTGAAAGTCAGCCAAAATACTCCAAAAAAGATAAAGAAGGCAAATGAATTAAAGAGCAATTCTTCTAGGGATTAATGATCAATGGTTCCGATTCGTCGGTTGTAAATATCGACACATCGGGTGATTTCGGCTAAAGCCTTAATGAGTAGGTAATTTAGAGGTAAGATATAAAAAAAGCTCCTAAATTTAGGAGCTTTATATTTTTTAGAAATCGTTAGCAGTTTGTCTTATACGTTCATCAATGAATCACGACGACGCATTTTTCCAGCAGGAATACCGAACATCATTTTGAAACGACGACAGAAATAAGCAGTATCTTTATAGCCTACTTCTGAGCCAATTTCGCGAATGCTTTTGTTAGAAGTACGCAACATGTGTACTGCTTTTTCCATTCTTTGGTACTCGATGTAATCTTGAGGGTTGATTCCGGTCAACATCTTGAAATACTGCCCTACATAATCTTCCGATACATTGGCTACGCTGGCCAATACTTTGTTAGAAAGATCGCCACCTAGGTATTCTTTGATATAATTGAATATATCGATCAAGCGAGGATCTTTGAAGTAAGTACTGTTTGTAGCTAGTCGCTCTACAAACATGTTATTTTTTAGGATATAGCGAATGATTTCAACCGCAATTTGTTCTGTTTTTAGGTGAACCATACGGCTTTTACCTGGCATATCTCCCAAACTTTCAACCGCTACTTCTTTCACGATACGTGCCAGACCCGCATTATTGCTAATAATAAATGGGGGAATATCAAGCGAAGCAAAAAAGCTAATAGAATCAAAAACTTTTGATTCAAAGGCCACATAACTAAAAGACGTAGGAAGCTTACCCACTAAAGTAGAATCTTCGTTGGCCTCAAAATACTGGTCTTTATTGCTTATAAATTCTTCGTTGTTGATA
>DMXI01000323.1 GCA_003483885.1 Microscillaceae bacterium | reverse complement strand
CAGGTGTAAACCTGGCGGGATTTTGAATAAATCGAATAGATACGTTGTTGAACAGTTCGGCTTGGTCTATATTGACTACATGACCACAGTCTTTAAATATCTGTAATAGCGAATGTTTATGTTTTTGCACCAGTCTTTTTACCTGAGGTAAGAACATATAATCCTCTTCTCCCATTATATAAAGGGTAGGTACTGGTATTTCTTCTTCACGGAAGTACTTTAATAACGGATTAACTTCGCTTGTAAGGTGATACCAACGTAAAAATTCTTTTTGATAGAGTTTTTTGGCTTGCTCGATAAACATAGAGCGAGACTTACGATGGCGTCGCCGGGGCATAATTACCCAGGCAAAAAAGCGATAAATCCACATATAAGGTAATAAACTTTTAAGCTTATTGCCCATATACATCAATATCTTAGAGCGCACATTGAGGCGAATAATGGCCCCACCTAAGGTCATACTTTTGAGGCGTTCGGGCTGCATTTCGGCAATAGAGCGTATAATAATACTAGCCAGCGAAATGCCTACAAAGTGTGCTTTTTCTATTTTTAAATGATCCAATACATTGAGTACATCTTTGCTTACATCGGTAAAGGTGTAGCGGTTTTGCATGTACTCTTCAAAAAAATGTTTGGATTTACCGTGTCCACGCAGATCAATCAACAACACATTGAAGTGTTCTTTGAATGCCCGAATTTGACGAAACCAAATCGAGGAACTTCCTCCTGCGCCATGTACAAACACAACCCAATCTTTGTCATCGTCTAAAAAATATTTTTTGTGATATAGTAACATGGTATTTAATGGGTTAGTACGGGGCTTAACAAAAATAGCGATTTTTTTTGAACTAGATAAGTTTTAAATAAAAAAACAGTGCCTCCTTTTCTATAATGCCTTTTACTTCCTGAATGTGAGGATGCTCGTAGTTTTTAGTATTACCAACCAATAGTACAATTAGATTGTTTTCGTGGTATCGCTTAGCCTTATACATTGTAGTTTGTCCAATCAGACGATTTACCTCGTTGCGGCTGCGTAGTTTTTGGGCCAGTTTGATCTCAATCCCTACCTTACCATTCTCTATATCCAGGTCTATCTTTTCCCGGCCTCCCAGCGAAAGTTGGGTTTGCACATTTTCGTAGTGGCGGCTTAATTTCTTAGCCAACCATTGCTCTATTTGCTTTTCGGAGGCTTTTTCGAAGCGTTTTTCGCTCAATTGTAGTTTATTGATTACCTGCAATACGTTGCGTGGGGTAGGGGTTCGTTTGCTACGCTCGTATTGATTTAAGAAATAAAAAGTAATGGCTGTACTCATACTCAACAGTACGACAATTTGTATCCACATTGTATGCTTTTATTTGGTGTCAGTTATAAAGTAGAATCCAGCAAAGTCCAAAACTTAAAATAAATAAAAAAGTCCTGAATATCAATAAGTAATATCAACATTCAGGATATCTTCGTTGCTTAGTCTTACTAAACATAACTCACAATGAGTGATCATTACAAAGAAGTAAAACCTATAGCTTGTAACGCTTGGTTGAGTATTTCATCTGACCAAATGAGTGCTTCTACACAAGGAGTTTTGTACTTTTTTAAGGACGCTGGATTTTCTACATCCAGGTTTAGTTGAGTCAAAATTTCTTTTGTTTCTTGATAATTGTATAATTTTCCCTGGTACCACTCATTCTCCCAGGTTACTTGGCTGGTATACGATTTTGAGAAGGTCCACAAGGTATCCCCAATCGTAAAAAGTACTTCTTTCTCGATAAGACTAATGGGTAATTCAACCGTTTTGAAATTGTGATTATACCCCATTTCAATCCCTTTGGAGCGACCCAATGTAAAATAATGAGGTGCTTTCCGTTTGGGTTGTCCTCCTTTGGCCACACAAGCTTCAAACAAGTTACTTTCAGCTTCTTTTCGTTGAGGAAAATACCAGTCAGGGAAATATCGTTTCATTTTGCCAGCCAGCCTCCTTTGTTCCAGGTCTTCTAATACAGGGCGTTTGGCCTCATCCGACAAATCGCTTAAGTTTAAAAAAGGTTGCTTATCTGGTAAATAATAATGGGTAATAAATTCGGGAATTTTTACCTGTTGATCCATCATTTTTTAGAGTGGTTTGGTGATTTTTTTACAAACAAAACAAGTATTTTATTACTTCTGAGAGCAACAAGAATACTTAATCCCGAGTAAGATATGTAATTTGTAAACCACTGACTATCAATTTAATGTATTTTTAAAGCCACCACATTTTAATGCAAAAAATGTGAACTTAAGCAATTGCTTTAGGTGTTAAATTGTTGAGATCAAAAAGTAATACCATCGATTGGTTAACTCTATTTTTAGGCAAAAATAAGCCTATACTCGGGCGCTTCCCAATAAAATCAATGAGTTGCAAGTATGCTACTTTATAAAACAGATGATTAGTCAGGAAAATTTTAAAGGTTTGCCAAAGCAGCTAATCTTTCACCATTTTGGGTATCATGTGAAGGCAAGAAAACCACCTTCTCTCTTTGAGCCAGGTCCTTCACTTTCTCACAAGTAAGTAGGCTTTGTTGAAGGCTTTTGGTAGTAGCAGAAAACTTTTGCTGTTGAAACCGCTCTTGAGTGTAGGCCAAGTCTCCCGCAAAAAATAGCACTCCCTTGTTGGTTTTCAATATCACCGATGTATGCCCAGTGGTATGTCCCGCAGTTTCTACCATCAACACGTCTTGAGCTTTGGTGATATAATAGGCTTTGTCAAAAGTTTGAAACCTTTCGGATAGGCGTATTATTTCGGGATTAAATGTGCTGGGAAATAATACAGGGAAAGCACCGTCCTTAGATTGCCATTCTCTTTCATTAACCAAGACTGGAATATTCGTGAAGTGAGGCAATCCCCCTACGTGATCTATATGTAAATGAGTTAATATTACCTTGGAAATAGCTTTTGAGTTAAGTTGCACTTTCGTCAACTGTTGATCGATTTCGTCAGCTTGGGTAATGTCAAACTTCATTTGTTTCTCAAAATAATACCGAGATACGAAATCTACTTTTCTAAAATAATTTTTTTGATTTACTTCTGAAGACAACCCTGTATCGATCAAGAAAACACCCTCGGGATGCTCTATTACCCAGCACCAAACAGGTAGCCATTCTGCAAAATTTTTGTCCTTAAAAGACCACAAAGTAGACCACATTCCAGGTTTTTGGCTGGTCATCGCACTTTGTTTAATGGCCAACCTACCCGTTTGAAAACCATGTACTCTAATCAATTGATCATTATTTTTTATCTCTTGGGTGATGATGTCCATGGCAATTGGGGTTTAGTGTTTAATTTGGATGAGTTCGCATTAAAAAAGAGAGGCAATTTTATACATTGGAAGAGAAGTAAAAATGCCGAGAATTAATCCCGGCAGTATTCTTTCATTAGGCTTGCATCAAGAAAGCTTTCATATATTCCTGAAGATCACCGTCGAGTACATTTTGTACATCTGAACGCTCATAGCCCGTACGCAAATCCTTGATCATTTTGTAAGGGTGCAATACGTAGCTTCGAATCTGAGACCCAAAGTCAATACGCTTTTTAGAGCCTTCAATTTTTGCCCTTTCTTCGTTCTTTTTGTCCATTTCTACCTGGTACAAACGAGACTTAAGCATTTTTAAGGCCTTATCCTTGTTTTGCAACTGAGATCGTTCTTGCTGACATTCTACAATAATTCCCGAAGGTTTATGTTTAAGGCGTACCGCGGTTTCTACCTTGTTTACGTTCTGCCCTCCAGCACCACCTGCGCGAAACGTATCCCACTCTATATCAGAAGGATTAATTTCAATCTCGATGGTATCGTCTACTACTGGATAAGCAAATACGGACGCAAACGAAGTGTGGCGACGCCCTCCTGAGTCAAAGGGTGAAATTCGTACCAAACGATGCACGCCAATCTCAGACTTGAGGTAACCATACGCAAAGTCACCCTCTATTTCCAGGGTTACTGATTTTACGCCTGCGGCTTCACCCGCTTGGTAGTTTACCTCACGTACCTTATAGTTGTGCTTCTCGCCCCACATAATGTACATCCGCATGAGCATTCCGGCCCAGTCCATACTTTCGGTACCTCCAGCTCCTGGGTTGATCTCAATCATGGCGTTCAAAGCATCCTCTTCTTCGCTGAGCATTTTCTGAAATTCGAGTTCTTCCAAAGCATTTTGTAACTTTTGAAAGATAGCTTCTACCTCGTCTTCGGAGCCTTCGCCCAATTCCAAAAATTCGTTGAGCACTTCTAGCTCCTCCCAAACACCATTTACTTTTTCGAAGCGGTCGGTCCAGATTTTGATCCCTTTGATTTCCTTTAATACCTTTTCGGCCGATTTGGGGTCATCCCAGAAGCCAGCCTGTAAGGTGATTTGTTCTTTTTCTGTGATATCCTTTAACCTTTGATCATAGTCAAAGATACCTCCTCAAGTCCTCTATACGGACTTTTACATCCTTCAATTGTTCTGAAGTCATAATCTGTAATGATTTAAAAAGTTTGAATTTTACGAAATACAAATTTCTACAATTTTCGGGCGATCTCCAAAGGGTGAAGCAAGGTTGAGCGACCGAACCGCGATTAGATAAAATGAGAAGGTAATTTTTTCTGAGCTTGCGTGGAGAGCAGGTTTAAAATCATAGCTGGATGAAGTTTAAATTGGTGGTGATATTTAATCAATCAGCGCTTCCTCTTTCCAAAGGTCACCATATTCCATTTCTTTGATGGTTTTTTTCACAGTTTCTTTGCCGTATAGTTTTTCTACTACATGTAATGATAAATCGATGCCTGCCGAGATGCCTCCTGCGGTCATGATGTGGCCGTTGTCTACAAAACGCTGGTTGGTGACTATATTGGTTTTGGGAGCTATTTTTTGAAATAAATCGAATACAGTGTGGTGAGTAGTGGCTGAGAGGTTGTCGAGCAAGCCCAACTTGCCTAGTAGCAAAGAGCCCGTGCAAACCGACATCGTAATTTGGGTGTTTTCGTTTACCTTGGCAATCCATTCCAGCGGGCGTTCATCTTTGATAGCTACTCTGGTGCCCATTCCGCCAGGAATAATCAATATATCGAGCGGTGGATGTTGCTCAAAGCTATAGTCAGGTTGTACTCTTAAGCCATTGCGTGCTTTTACTTGCTGGCCGTCTACGCTAATGGTACATACTTCAAAATACTTATATTCTGAAATTTCGTCGGTTACCGCAAAAACCTCAAATGGTCCGGCAAAATCGAGTACTTCTACATCATCAAATAAGTAAATGCCAACGGTGTATCTTCTGGTGGGTTGTTCCATATTATTGTTGTTTGGTCTTTATTGTGTTTTAGATGGTGACTAATTATAAAACAAAATTACACAACCCTTTTCTGGAACCAAAGGACAACTAACGGACAAAACAAGCCATCAATGGTTTATCTTCGCCATTGTACTGGACTACTATCAAATTGTTGCCGCCAAAGACGACGCAGCTGGCGGGCATCTTGAAAGCCACATTGGGCAGCAATTGCTTCAATGGTTAAGTCTGGGTTTTGGAGTAGCTTTTTGGCTAACTCAATGCGTACTTTGGTAATAAACTCTTTGATGGTAATGCCCGTGGCTTTGCGAAATAATCGAGTCAGGTTTCGACTGCTCATATGGGCAATTTCGGCCAAATCTTCTAAAGTATTTTTCTTTTGTGGGTGTTGAATCAGCCAATCCTGCACTTTATGAATACCCTCGTATAAATGGGTACGATAGTCGAGAAATACACTGGTTTGGTTTTCCATCCCGTCTCGCCGCATATAAATCACTAACTCGCGGGCTACCTGAGAAGCCACCAAAGCACCTTGTTCTTCTTCTATAACCGAAAGCGCCAAATCAATACCAGAGGCAATACCCGCGCTGGTGTAGATATTGTCATCTTTGATATATAAGCAATCAGACTGCACCTTGGCTTTGGGAAATTCTTTTTGGAGCTTTTGAAGCGATTTCCAATGGGTGGTACACTTTCTATGATCTAATAGGCCCGCTTGTGCCAATACAAAAGCCCCACTACACACCGAACACAAGTGAACATCTTGGGCATACATTTGATTTAACCAGGCAAATAACTGAGGCGACTCCCGAAGGTATTCTTCATCAGAAAAACATTGTATGCCCACTCCAGCAATAAAAATGTAATCGCCTGCTTTGAGCTCAAGTGCGGAATAATGTTGCACATTGGCCAATAACAACCCTTGTTGTGCCATGACTTGATGGCTCATGGCATTGAGCGATATATGGAATGGTTGCCCATAATCATTCTTGGCTTCATAAAAAGCTTGCAATGGACCCGCCAAATCTAAAATTTGGGTTTGGGGCAATATGATAAAGGCAATTTGGATCATTTTTTAAGTGAAAATTAGTCCACAGTCGACAGTCAATAGTCCATAGTTTTTTGGTTCGTAGCTTTTTTAGTTTGTAGTTCGTAGTTTCTAGTCCATAGTTTTGCGATGCATCGCGGAACCATTTAGCCATAAGCCGAAGGCGGAACAATAGAACAATAAGTTGTAAATCCCGGTTTTTACCGGGGCGTAGCGAAACAATAGAGCAATAAAGATTCTCACATTTGCAAAATTAATAATCAAACATCAATAATTAATCATCGCATCGCGGAACAATGTAACCATTAGCCGAAGGCGAAACAATTTAACAATGCAACAATAAAAAAATTAACCATTCACCACCAACCATTGATCATTAAAATAAGCCAAAGGCGAAACCTACTTCAAATCAAATAAATCAGTTGCGCCAATGGGGGTACGACTTACAAAGCCTTCTCCGTATTTTACTCCAATCAAACGACCAAACTCTCGGGCACGAGCCTCTAGGAAAAGCATAAAATCGGGTGTAGATATGGGCGTTGTTGGTTCGTTATCTTCTTGTCCTGGAATAAAAAACTGGGTTTTAAAGGCTTTCACGGCTTCCATTCGTTGCTCCCAAAACGGCGTTACGTCCATAATGAGGTCCGGCTTCATATATCGATCCTGGATGTAATGATAGATTTGTTTGGGACGCCAGGGAGCTTGTATATTCCCTTGTTCGTCGTGGGTTTCTATTTTTACCAGTCCTGAATAAAAGCAAGCATCAATGGTCAATTTAGCGGCCCGACCATGGTCAGAGTGACGATCGTCTAATGCATTGGCCAATATAATTTCTGGTTGATATTTTCGGATCGCAGTCATCAACTTCAACTGATGCGCTTGATCGTTTTGAAAGAAACCATCTGCCATTTCTAAATTTTCTCGTACCTGGATACCCAATATTTTAGAGGAAGCCGCTGATTCTGCTGAACGGGTTTCGGCGGTACCTCGGGTGCCCAACTCGCCACGGGTAAAATCTACTACCCCCACTTTTTTACCTTTTGCTATATGGGAAATCACAGTTCCACTACAAGCTAATTCCACATCGTCGGGATGCACTCCCAAAGCCAATACATCTAGTTTCATTCTCTTTATTTTTTTACTAGTAATCTTTTGATCAATAAGCAATAAACAAAAGTAATGAATAATTTTCTCCCCTTGGGCAACCTTTTAGCGATTGATTAACACTCAATGGTACAACACACAAAAAAACATAGATTATGCATCAAAACGAACAACAAAAAATTAGTTCCTGGAAGGATTTTGAAACCCAACATCCGCTGCCTGACCACCTGGAAGGTAAAGCAGTACAAGCGCTCCAGCAACAAGGCTTTATCAAATCCAATCGTACCCGCTCGCTGCCTAGATGGGGCTTGAGCGTAGCCGCGTCACTGATATTTTTCGTGCTAGGGTTTTATGTAAACGACCGTTTGGCAACCTCTACCGAGGGTTATCTCACCGAGTTTAATTATATGCTTTTGTTACACGAAGACGACAAGTTTATTGCAGGAAATCCAGAACAGAGGTTTCAAGAATACGCCCAATGGATGGGAGGGATTTATGAAAAAGGCCTTAAGATTGATGGCCAAGAGCTTGCTAAGCAAGGAGCGAACGTTCAACCCATTCAGTTGGATAAAACCCGTTTTACTACTGGATATTTTTTGCTCAAAGCACCTAACTTGAAAGAGGCCCAAAGTATTGCTCAAAGTTGTCCTCACGTAAAATACGGCGGACATATAGAAGTTAAACCCATTTTAAAACACTAAATGCCTACTCATGGAAGATCAAGTTTTAATCAATCGTTTTCTAAAAAATAAGAGTGAGAAGGCATTTAGAGCATTGTATAAAAAGTATGCCCCTCGACTGTATAATCTGGCGCTTAAAATAACGGGATACAATACACACCTAAGCGAAGATGCTTTGCAGGAAATGTGGCTGATTATGGCCCAGAAGCTCAATAGTTTTCAGGGAAAATCTACCCTAAACACCTGGCTTACGGGTATTCTCATCAATGTAATTAGAGAAAAATGGCGCAAAGCAGGCAAAGAAGAGGCTTTGTCTGAGCAAGAGGAGTCATACACCGAGGACATTTTTACGGAGGGATTTTCATGTACCCAATTTGATCTGCAAAATGCACTGGTTCAGTTACCCTATGGTTATCGCCAAATCATTGTGCTACACGACCTGGAAGGCTACAAGCACAAAGAAATTGGGCAAATACTGGATATTCAGGAAGGCACGAGTAAGAGTCAGCTTTTTAAGGCTCGGGGGCGCTTGAGAAAGCTACTACTGGCTTATCAGAATACCCCTGAAAAGATATAATTCTCTCACATTTTCAAGGTTTCCAAATCATACAACAATGTACAACAAAAATCAATTGATCATTATCCTATTATTTGCCTCAGTTTTGAGTATTCAGACCACCCAGGCCCAAACAGACAAGCATTTCGATACGTTTTGCCATTGGTTGGCAGGCACCTGGTATGGCGAGGGCTTCGGAGGTATCACCGAAGAAGTGTGGGCGCCTCCCGTTCACGGGGAAATGGTGGGTACCTTCCGTCATTTTGACAAAAAAGAAAAAACTACTTTTTATGAGTTTTTTCGGATGGACCAGCAAGCGCTACAATTAAAGCATTTTAGCCCCAGCTTTGAAGGTTGGGAAGACAAGAAAAAATACGTGTCTTTCCCATTTGTAAAGGCTACAGCCCAAAGCCTGGTGTTTGAAGGCATTCGTTATCTCAAAAAAGGCCCACATACCCTAGAAGTAATACTCCAAAGACAACAAGAAGGAAAACTAATCACCACCAAATTCATTTTTAAAAGAAGACGTACGCAATAAGAACACTCAATGCATCATTCACTCTTTGTTGGATGTTTGCGCGAAGCGATACCAACAAGCGATTGTTCAAATATTGGGGGCAGAGAATCGAGATCATTTTTGCATCATTATATCAGGCTGTTCAGTCACAGAGGTGTTTAAACTTTTGTTAAAAACCTGGGTTATGCTTCATATGAGGCAATTATCTCATAGTTTTGATTGTATAAACACTATTTAAACCCTGGTATATAACGACTAAAATGATGCACAAAAAAATACTAACCCTTGTTTTGTTAATGGGGCTTGTAATGTCTGCTGGACTTACTCAAGCGCAACAAAAATATTACTTTCCCGAACGAGGCGCTGATTGGAAAACTCAATCTCCTCAAAATTTTAAAATTGATGCCCAAAAGCTACAGGCCGCAGTAGACTTTGCCAAATCCAATGAGTATTCTGGATCACGCGATTTGAGAATGGCCATTGTAAAAGGGTTTATCCGGGAGCCTTTTCATAAAATTTCGGGACCTACTAAAAAAAGAGGGGGGCCTGCGGGTATGATTCTAAAAAATGGATACATCGTAGCTCAGTGGGGAGATATCAAGCGGGTAGATATGACTTTTAGTGTGACCAAAAGCTATTTGTCTACCGTAGCTGCGCTGGCAATGGACGCACAACTAATTCGTTCGGTAGACGACAAAGTGGGGGCGTATGTATGGGATGGTAAGTTTGACGGAGCACATAATGCAAAAATAACCTGGAGGCATTTGCTCAACCAATCTTCTGACTGGTACGGAGAACTATGGGGAGGTTACGACTGGGCCGATCGCCCGCCACGTAAAGGGGATATAGATGACTGGAAGCGTCGCAAGCTTTATGAACCAGGTGCGCATTTCAAATACAATGATGTACGGGTAAATTTATTGGCTTATTCGCTTTTGCAAGTTTGGCGTAAGCCCTTGCCCCAAGTGATTAAGGAGAAAGTGATGGATCCGATTGGGGCCTCAAGTACCTGGCGTTGGTATGGCTACAAAAACTCCTGGGTAAATGTAGATGGTAGTATGATGCAATCGGTGAGTGGGGGAGGACATTCTGGTGGAGGTTTATTTATTAGCGCTGAAGACCACGCCCGCTTTGGTTTGCTGTTTCTCAACGATGGTCGTTGGAATGGGAAACAACTCTTTTCTCCCCAATGGATAAAAATGGCGACTACGCCTTCTAAAGCCAATGTAAATTATGGGTTTATGTGGTGGCTCAACAAAAAAGGCCCTCGTCATTGGGAAGGAGTATCAGAAGATATTTACTATGCTGCAGGTTTTGGTGGTAACTTTATCGTGGTGGACAAAGCCCATGACTTAGTGATTGTGACTCGCTGGCTGGAACCTCGCAAAATTGGCGAAATGGTGAAGAAGGTGTTAGCGGCGTTTTAGTTTTTAGTTCATAGTGGGTAGTTGGTAGTTTTTGGGTCTATAGCATTCGGTCCATAGTCCATAGTTGCGCGATGCGTTGCGGAATTAATCATTATACACCAATAATTCATCATTAAAAAGCTCATTGCAGAAAATGCTGTCTTAGTTGAAGTCGCAGCAACTAATCATCAAATGCTGCGGACTATGGACCAATGCTGTTTCCTTAACACCTCTTTGAGCTCCTTGTCGTGTCGAAGAAGTCTCCTCCTGCTTAAAGTCCCGATTCCATCGGGACTTTAAGCAGGAGGACTAAGGTGGTCTGCTACGCGAGTAACAAATAGCCTTAAGGAAACGGCATTGGACTATGGACTACTAACTATTGACTAATTTCTCTAAAAAACTTCAAAAAACGATCTACTTCATAATCCCAATACTTGTAATTATGGGCGGCCCAGGCAGGCATACTCAAGGTCACTTTGAGCTTAGGGTGATGCTTTTTCAAGGCTTGATAAAACTGTAAAGTTTGAGCAGGTGGGCAGACTCGATCGAGCTTGCCATGACCCAGGTAAAAAGGGGTGCTAAACTGTTGAATATTGACAATCATATTGTCTTCTCCTGCCCACCGTTTCGGAAACTGATAAATGCTGCCATAAAAGCCCGTCATAATTTTATCATAAGGAATTTTTCTTTGGTCAAAATCGCCCGATAAGGCTGCTGCGGCTTTGAACAAAGTGGGCCTGTTCATGACGACTAAACCTGCCCCCCGTGCTCCAGTAGAGAGTCCTACTACAAAATTGGCTTGCTCGGCAGTCATTACACAATATTTCTTTTGCAAATGTGGAATGAGCGAGTCAGTGACCCATTTTAATGTAGGATACTTTCGCCATTGGGCCAGCGTTTGAGGATACAAACGTGACGAATAAGTACTTTTGCCCATTTCGGGCATAATCAGGCGATAGCCTTGCGCCAAGGCTTTTTTGCACAACGAAGATTTTTTACACCAATCGTCTTTTGGGAAACTCCAGCCCTGTAAAATTAGCAAGTTGGCTTTGACTAGGCTGCTATCTTTAGGAATGGCTATATCTACAGCATGGCCTGCAATGATCAGGGTTTGCATTTGGGCAAGGGGTAAGCAATCCTTTGACGGTACTGGTTTCTCCTGCTCGTTTGCTTTATTTACCGAATCAGTGCCAAGTAAAGTATCACGGCCAATGGTTTGGCTAGTATCGGTGGTGATGGCTTGCTGGTCTTTGGCCTGTGGCTGGCCACAACGGGCCAACCATATCAGACAGCAAATAGGCAATAAATAATATAGAAAAATGCCTTTCATTATTTGAATACTTTGAAATGTGACACACACAAGTCTTCCCATTTTTCGGTAAGATAAAAGGTTTTGGCTCTTAAAATGACATATTTGGTATTTCTGGGTGAAAAGCTAAATTCTTGAATAGCGTCTACATCTTTCAGGGTAATCGTTTCGGTACTGCCATCCGAAAACTCGAGTACTGCAGTTTTTATTCGCATATTCATTCGATAAATATCGCCATACTTAGGAAAGTCAGGATAATGCGAACCACCGTGAATTTCGATGGAGCGAATATTTTGAGGTTGATCGAAGCTTAGTTGTAGCCAATTACTCACAAGATCTTCTCGTTTGGGCGACCACCACGTTTTTAAGCTGTTATCTATAGCGTTGGTAGGTTTGTATACAAAGCCATCCGCCGCAAAATAACTCGAAGCCGTTACCTCATTGGTTTTTACCTCGGTCAAGGTAGTAGGTACATTGGTGGGTTGGTTGGTAGGTTTGGTTGGCTCTGGTTGTTCGCCTGAGGCAGCCTTATTTTTGTTACCTGAGTTGGTAGACTTTTTAGTGGTGGCTTGGTAATCGGTAAAGTTACCCTTTAGAATTTTTTTACCCTCTATCGAGAAGCGACTCAATTCTTTTAAGATTCTGCGTGCTCGCCCCGAAATGTCCTTCATTTGGGTAATATTATCATTGATTTTGGCCCGCATTACGCTAGATAACAGTACTTTATGAAAGTCAGTGCCTTCTTGTAATACTGCTTTTATTTTGCGCACATCTTCTTCAGCCGTTTCGTATACTTTGTCCCAATTGCGGCGTAGCTGCGCATTCTTCTCCTGTTCTTGCTCTTTTAGTTTTTCGTTGCTAATGCTTTCTTTGAGATTGTACAGTTGATTGAAGTAAGATTGAGAACTGCGATAAATGACATTGAAACGACGATCCATCGCTTTTACCTCATTGGCCAGTTTTTTCCAGTCTTTTTCATAGTTATCTACTTTTTCTTTGGTAGATAAATTCCCGCCAAGGTATTGCTCCATATTTTTGGCCGATTCATCTATTACTTTGAGTACTTTGGTACGGGCTACTTCGAATTCATCAATTACTTTGATGAGCTTATTGGCAAACTCCAGCACTTTGTCGCTGGCCGATTGTTCTTTTTTGCCTCCACAGCTGGTAACCAATAATGGCAAAATCATAAGTGTGATGATCAGGGTTTGGGTGAGTTGAGTTTTCTTCATAGTAGATTCAAGTTATTGAAGTGTTCATGATCGCTTTTGCATAAAAAAAGCCACTCAAACATCGTTTTCAAGGTAAAATAAGCTAGCCTTAAATCACCTTGGCGATGATTTAAATCTTGTTTTTTAGTCCATCTTCATACTACTAGACATTTTTCGTTTGTGGAGACACAAACGAAAAATGTCTGGTAGAATGGTCTATTTTATTTTACCCTCAAAATACATGCTTAAACAGCTACCCTAAATAAAGTTTCTACCATTAGGTAACCCTCCCAAAAACAAAAAAACGCAAAACCCATATAAGGATGGATTTTGCGTTTGAGGGCTTGTTGGTGGCACTAAGCTCAAATACCAACAAGAATTAAAAGCCAATAGTTGTAAGAAGCTATTGACTCATCTAGTCTTTCTTATTACCGCCGGCTTGAGATTCTTTTTTGGTTTTCTTCTCTACCTTTTTGCCGTCAGTGTCAAGCTCTACTACTTCATAACCCAGCTTTTTCAGTCCAGGCTCTACCGAAGCTTTGTCGCCTACTACCAAAATATTCATCTTTTCGGGTTTCAAATGCTTCTTAATCAGAGAGTTGATTTCTTTCTTATTGATTTTGTCAATAATTTTCTTTTGCTTCTTCACAAAGTTTTTGTCCAAATCATATGTAAGAATACGGCTCAAGAAAGCTGCTTTTTGGAAAGGTGTTTCGTAGCTACGAGCATCACGCTGACCAATTGATTTTTTCATAAATTCAAGCTCTTCCTTGGTAATACCACCTTTGTAGTAGTTTTTGATTTCTTTCATAAACTCAGCTACTGAAGAATCAGTTACGTTGCCTCTTACTCCAGCTTGAGCAGTAAATGGCCCTGGGTCTTCGTCACTGTTGAAGAAAGAACGTGCTCCGTAAGTATACCCTTTGTCCTCACGCAAGTTAAGGTTGATACGGCTGTTGAAAGCTCCACCCAAAGGATAGTTCATTAAGAAAGACTTGAAATACTCGCCAGTAGCGTCGTATTTCATATTAGTCATATAACCAATGCGAATTTCTGATTGAGGTGCAGACTGCTTGTCTACCAGATAAATTTTGGTTTGGTCTACTTTGGCTGGTTTAGGAAGCTTGGCAATTTTTACATTCTTCTTTTTCCAATTGTTCAAAAATTTCAAGTCGTCCATTACATCGTTCTGAGAAATGTCTCCCACTACTACCAAATCAGTTACCGAAGGAGAGTAGTTGTCTTCGTAGAACTTCTTCACGTCGTCTAGCTTGATGTTCAAGATAGAAAGCTCAGTACCAGATACTGGATAACGGCGTACGTCTTTCTCAGTATACAATAACTTGCGGTATACGTTGTTGGCGATGGCTTGGGGTTGCTTGGCCGAAGCTTTGGCACCTTCAAGGGCTTGCTTTTTGATACGTTGGAAATCACGCTGATCGAAACGAGGACGCAATAGTTTTTCTTCTAACAATTTCAAAGTAGCACTCAAATTCTTTTTAAGTGAGCTTACCTGAATAAGGGTACCATCGTCGTTGCTAAAGAATGAAATATTACTTCCTAGCTTTCGCAATTCTTCTGAGATTTCAGCCGAAGTATATTTTTGGGTGCCTTCATTCATCATAGAGGCCGTCATACTGGCCAAACCAACCTTTTTCAAATCTTTGGCGTCTAGTTTTTGTCCTCCTTTGATGTTGAATCTTAAGGTTACCGTAGGAACTTCACTACTTTTGGTACCAATTACTTTGATGCCATTAACTTCTGCTTTCCAAAAATCAGGAACACTTACTAATGGAGCTTGACCAGGTACCGGCTTTTTGCTACGATCAAAGTTGTCTTTAGCACGATTGTAAGTCAATCCATTATAGTTAGTAGTAGGGAAGGGGTTTTTACCTTCAGTCTGAGGCGTATAGTTATCTTTCTTAGCTGCCATTCCTTTCATAGAAGTAGGCAACACACTTTGGTATACTGCAAACTTACCTTTGATGTACTTGTTATAAGCACGCATCACATCTTCTTTGGTAAGAGAGGTGTATCGTTTGATATCTTTTTTGATCTGATTTGGATTACCAGTAAACGTCTCATAAGCCGCCAACTGAGCTACTTTACCACTTACACTAGCCAAGCTATTTACAGTACGTGACTCATACTGGGCGATGAATTTTTTTACATCGTCTTCGGTTACTCCATTTTTTTCAAACTCTTTCAAGGCTTCACGCATTGATTTTTCGAAATCAGCGAGGGAAGTACCAGGGAAAGGCAATACAAACATTGTAAACTCACCCGCCAATTCGCTAGAATTGCTAAATACACTTGATTGAATCGCTTTACGGGTTTTTACAAACTTGTTATAAAAGTAAGACTTACGGCCAGTACCAATAATTTGTGCCAAACAAGCTAAAGCTGCTTCGTCTTTGTGGTAACGGGGTACGGTTGGGTAAGTAACCAATAATGCTGGGAAACGAATGTTTTTATCTACATAAGACACATAGCGATCTTTGTCTAGCGTTACCGGGTCAAGCTTCATTTTATTTACTTGGGGTCCCGCTTTGATGGGGCCAAAGTACTTTTCTACCAATTTAATTACTTGCTTGGGTTTTACATCTCCTCCAACAGTAACTGTGGCATTGTTAGGACCATACCAACGCATAAAGAAACGCTTAAGGTCGTTTACGTCTACACGATCCAGGTCTTCTAATTTACCAATGGTTAACCAAGAATAAGGGTGACCATAAGGATACAATGCCGCAGCATTTACTTCACTCCAACGACCATAAGGACGGTTGTCATAGTTTTGTCCTTTTTCGTTTTTTACGGTAGCACGTTGTACTTCAAATTTCTTTTGAGTAACCGCATTTAATAAAAATCCCATGCGATCAGCTTCTAACCAAAGCATCAACTCTAGTTGGTTGCTAGGTACGGTCTCGAAGTAGTTGGTACGGTCACGGTTGGTAGTTCCGTTTAAAGTTCCTCCTGCTTCGGTAATGATTTTGAAGTGTTCTTCGTCTTTTACGTTTTCAGAACCTTGGAACATCATGTGCTCAAAAAAGTGAGCAAAACCAGATTTTCCGATTTCTTCACGGGCCGAACCTACGTGGTAAGTAACATCTACCCTTACCAACGGATCAGAGTGATCTTCGTGAATAATGAGAGTAAGTCCATTGGGTAATTTGTACTTTGCATAAGGAATTACTAATTCATTCCCTTTTTTAGTGACTTTCTCGATGAGCTTGGTTTGGCTTAAAACAGGTTGACTAACACCCGCAATTAAGAGCAATAATAGCAAGCACTGTAATTTAAATAATTTTTTCATTCTCATAATAAGTATAAAATAACGACTATTAGAGTGTGTTGTAAGCACACTCACAGTTCAATAATACATGAGTATCTATTATTGATGAAATATTACACTGTTTTTACATAAAGATTAACAGCTACCCGACAACACGCTGTATAAGTAGAATGTTTTTACGCCTTAAGCATCCTGCGAATGTTGCAAATTTTTTGTAGCATTGTAGTTGTAAGAATATAGTTAAAAGTTATAATCTGGGATAAAAAAGCGATTTTTACGTACTGGTATCAGTTATTTTTGCGTCAATAGCTTTGGCTATTCACTTAAAAATATACTTCACCAGCACAAAAAACTCATCATTTTTCTCCTCGAGGACAAAGTTTAAATATATTCTAAACTGAAATTCCTAATCGTGATTATATTGAAAAAGAACTGGTTAAATGTAATATGGCTGGCCCTGGCCGTATGGATGATGGGTTGTGGAGCTAAAAGTAAAGGAATTGCTACCGAAACATTGGATTCTGCTATAGCCCAAACGCCTAAAAAACCCACCATTGATTTCCCCTTGAGAAATCATCACGCAAATTATAAAGACTTTGTGGTGTTTGATACGATGATGCATCGTTTTATGAACTATTGGAGTGTGCGCGGACTCTCGCTAGGCGTGGTAAAAGATGGCAAGCTATTGTATGCCAAAGCATATGGAGAAGCAGATGCTGAAGCCCACGAAAAAGCTGAACCTTATCATTTGTTTCGTACGGCAAGTGTGTCTAAATTGATTACGGCGGTAGCCATCATGAAGCTAGTCGAGGAAAAGAAACTTACCTTAAAGCAACAGGTCTTTGGCAAGGAGGGAATCTTAAACGATACCGCTTATTTGCATTATAAAAGCCCTTATTTGCTCAAAATCAATATAGCGCATCTATTGACACATACGGGTGGATGGCGCAACGTGTATCGCACCGATCCTATGTTTGCCCCCTTGCAAGTGGCCAAGCATATGGGCGTAAAATCTCCACCGAGTTTCGAGACCACCCTCAAGTTTATGCTTACCCAAGAAGTAGCCTTCGAACCAGGTACCTTTTACGATTATTCCAACTTTGGTTATTGTGTACTGGGCAAGGTGATAGAAAAAGCAAGTGGGATGCCTTATGAGCAATACGTTAAAAAAATATTGAAACCTTTAGGCATTCATCGTATTCGTTTGGCCAAAAATCGCTTGAAAGACCGGGCCTTTACGGAGGTAAAATATTATGAGCACGAAACTGCAGAAAAGAAACTATCTTGTTATAACACTGGAGATTCAGTATCACGTACTTATGATGCTACGAATTTAGAAGCGCTTGGTCCGGCAGGTGGCTGGCTGGCTACCCCTACCGATTTGCTGCGGCTGGTAGTAGCGATTGATGGTTTTGATACCAAGCCTGATTTTTTAACCCCCGAAAGCATCAAAGAAATGACCACTCCCCGAGATAGCAGTGCCCATCGAGTACTGGGGTGGAAAACCTGTAATGCTCAAAGGTGGTGGCGTACTGGTAGTTTGGCAGGTACTGGAATCGTGGTGAAGCGACGACAAGATGGAATCAGCTATGTAGTGATTACCAATACCAGTACCTGGCGTGGACCAGGGTTTAGCTACGAAATAGAAGGGGTGATGCGTCGTAGTTTAAAGACGATTAAAAACTGGCCAACCAAGGATTTATTTTTGGTGGAAGATCAATAAGTTAGTTTTATTGTTGCATTGCTAGTTCCTTCGGCTCCGCTCAGGACAGCGTGTTACGCGATGCACTGCAAAACTATAAAAACGCGAAAATTCTCATATTTGCAAAACACTGTCCTGAACCAAGCAAAGAGGCTAATCAAGCACCTTATTGCATCGCGGAACAATCAGCCGAAGGCGGAACAATGAACTAGAAACTACTGCTCAATCCGTTTGTAAAACTGATCGCGATAGGTGGTGCCAATGGGTATCCACTTATCCTGAATCTTGATTTTGTTACGCTCTATGCTTTCAATGTGTGCAATGGCGATGATATAAGACTTATGTACCCGCATAAATCGCGCATTGGGTAAGTACTCTTGCATGCTCTTCATACTTTGCAATGTCAGCAAAGGCCCCTCAGGCGTCACTATCTTGATATAATCTTTGAGCCCTTCTACATACCAAATATCTTTTAGGTCTACCTTTACAATCTTATATTCGGTTTTGATGAATAAATGCTCAGAAGAAGCAGACTCTTCAGAGGCTTTTTCAGTAGATGGGTTTGTATTGCCTTGGTGGAGGGCGTTTTCGGCTTTGTTGGCAGCTTTCATAAAGCGTTCAAACGAGATGGGTTTGAGTAAGTAATCCACCGCATCAAGGTTGAAACCTTCTACTGCATAATCGGCATAAGCCGTTGTGAAAATAACCGCGGGTTTTTGAGGTAGGGCATTCAAAAATTCAATTCCTGATAAATCGGGCATGTTAATGTCCAAAAAGATCAAGTCTACTTTTTCCTGTTTTAGGCATTCCATCGCCTCAAAGGCATCAGCACAAGTTTTTACCAATTCCAGAAAAGGCACTTTGCTTACATAAGCTTCTAAAATATCGGCGGCTAAAGGCTCATCGTCTACAATGATACAGCGTATTTGTTGGGTGTTCATGGTGGGTAAGTTTGGTTTGGGTAATTGGTAAAGATAGAGAAATTTATGATTCTACTTTGGCAAGTATTGTATTCAACGCTCTTTTTGGCTCTGTTTGTAATACTTAATCAACCCACTGACCCACACCACAATTCCAACGAAAATAAGCTCAAGGCCATCCCATTCTTCTTCAGAGATTAAGAAATAAAGACCCACACCCATAGCAATAATTCCTATCCAAAACTGAGCAGGAAAACCCGGAGACTCTTTTACTTTTTTCTGCTCAAGATGAATTGCCTTTTGATTAATGCGTGAAATGAGCAACTTGATCTGTTCTTCAGAATAACCTTGGGCGTACATATCAGCCCTGATATAGGCAAAAGATTTTCCTTCTTGGAGCCAAGCTACATATTGGTCAATACTCATCTCTTTTTGCCCCATGCTTGCTTAATCTTTTACCTCCTCTTCAGTTTGTAATTGTTTGTCGTACAACTCTTTGTAAACACCTCCCTGTTTGATTAACTCTTCGTGGTTGCCTTGTTCTACCACTACGCCGTCATCCAATACCAAGATTTTATTGGCCAATTTGGCCGAAGACACCCGGTGAGAAATAATAATAGAAGTACGGTTTTTCATGATGCGCTTCAAACTATTGAGAATCGCATTTTCAGTTTTGGTATCTACTGCCGATAAACTATCATCCAAAATCAAAATCTTGGGCTCCCGAATAATGGCCCGAGCAATGGATAAACGTTGCTTCTGGCCTCCCGAAAGGGTAATGCCTCGCTCACCAATACGGGTATTGTATTGGTCCTTGAAATCCATAATGTTGTGGTGCAAGTCCGCATCTTTGGCGGCTTGTATTACTTGCTCATCAGTTAATCCACTGGTACCAAAGGTAATGTTGTCACGGATAGAATCTGAAAATAAGAATACATCCTGAGGCACATACCCAATCTGCTGTCGTAGCTTAGGAATGTCAAAATCTTTGATATTATGTCCATCAATCAACACTTCTCCTTCACTGGCATCGTACATTCGTGTTACCAATGAGGCTACCGTGCTTTTGCCTGAACCAGTGGTTCCAAGGATAGCCAGGGTTTCGCCACTTTTAATCTCAAAATCAAAATCTTTGAGGGCATGCACCCCCGAGTCTGGATAAACAAAGTTTACCTTTTTAAAAGAGATTTCCCCGGTAATATCCAGTTCCAGGTTTTTCTCAGATACAATGTTGGTTTTGGTATTCAAAAATTCATTGATACGTTTTTGAGAAGCTGCTGCTCTTTGAATAATACTCGTGATCCAACCAAGCGCCGCTACTGGCCAGGTAAGCATATTAACATACATAATAAACTCGGCCACATTGCCTGCGGTAATAGAACCGTTCATCACCTCAATACCACCAACATATACCACCAAAATGCTACTCAAACCAATGAGGGCAATAATGAGCGGGAAAAATAAAGCTTGTACCATCGCTAGTTTCAAGCTTTTTTGGCGATAATCTTCGCTGGCTTCATCAAAGTTTTTCACCGAAGCTTTTTCTCGTACAAAAGCTTTTAAAACTCGAATACCCGAAAAAGCTTCCTGCACAAAAGTAGAAAGGCCAGATAAACTCTTCTGTATTTCTTCGGAGCGGCGATTGATGATATTGTTGACGTAGTAAATACTGATAGAAAGAAAGGGGAGGGGCAACAAAGTAAATAAAGCCAGCTTGGCATCTACCATAAACATGTAGGTGATCACCATAATAAATAGGGCGATCAGGTTGATACCGTACATAATACCAGGGCCTAAATACATTCGAACCTGGCTTACATCTTCTGATATACGAGCCATTAAATCTCCCGTGTTATTTTTTCGGTAAAAGCTCAATGGTAAGGTTTGGTAATGCTCGTATATTTCATTTTTTAGATCATACTCTATTCGGCGAGACATAACAATAATGGTCTGGCGAACCAGAAACAAAAAGAATCCTCGGATGAGTACCATCATCAATATTAAGAGGCCATACAGCAAAACTGTAGAAGCAAACATGCCATACATTTTGGCTTGAGCGCCAAAGCCAGCATACAGCATATACAAATCAATCGATTCTTTGATGAGGTCAAAGGCATGCCTCACGATTTGCGCTGGAAGAATACCAAAAAAGTTGGTGATAATAATGAATACGGTACCCAGTAATAAATGAAACTTATATTTGAGTAGGTATTTATTTAAATAGCTTAATTCTTTCATTTGAATAGGTTTCCCACTAAGGAAAAATGGTGTGTCTTAACTTTTGTCCGATTTCAACTGATGAATCCTGATAACAACCTCAAAAATAGATTTATATTCTGATAATACGAAGTAAATTTTCAGAGACTTATTGTATAACTGCATAAGCAAACTAATGGTTCACCTAAAATTCTCTATGATTTTTACGCAAAATGTAGGTGTTTTAAAATTATTTTTTTGAAAAATTTCAAGATTTTTTCTACCCAAACTACGTATCAGTAAATACTACTTTTTCACCTTTTTATATAACTATATGTAGATTTTGATAAATTAAAATTTGGCAATTTTGCTGAAATACTTCTCAGAAAAGCCCTGCCAGGAGGGGGCTAAAGGCAAGATATTCAGGGCCTAAAAGCCTACTACTGCCCTCATAATGGTTGAAAGATGCTGTAAAA
>DMXI01000664.1 GCA_003483885.1 Microscillaceae bacterium | reverse complement strand
AACCAGATACCAATAAGTTTTTGGAAGGAAAAATATTTTCCAATCCACTGATTATCAACTAAATAAAAATTTAAAATTTTCATTATTTGAATAAACCATAAGAAAAAAGAAAGTTTTTTGTACGATTTATCGTATTTAAATACGATAAATCGTCAGCCGCTTTTATCTTTTTACTTCTTCCGATTCGACAAAAACTCCTCTAAAGCACTAATGTCTTCATCGGTCAGCCCTTTGTCAATAATAAATTGGGCCAACTTAGACGAAATACCTTTAGGTGGAATATTTTTCTCAGGTTCTTCGATGCTTGATTGCACATTGATCGGGGTAACTGGAATACCTGAGCTTTGAGCTTTGGCTTCCAAAAAGCCTACATATTCGCTCGAAGGTAAAAAGGCCTTCACTAGTTCATCTACCGCCTGGTTGTTCTTTTGACTAACCTTCTGACTTATAAAAAGGCGGTGTTCATCATCGGTAATAGAGCCTTCTTCGCGTTCTTCGGTATACAAGGCCTCCTCCTGGAAAAACAAACTGTAAGGCAAAGTATCGGCATAGAAAAACACTCGATGATCTACCTCAGTGATATTGCGCCAGTTTTGATAATACTTGGCATCCCATTCTTTAGCTCGAGTCAGGAGCTTGTCTACATCTAGTTTGGGGCTGGACAAATGAATACGTTCGGCACTCTTTTTCCCCCATTTTTTCGGATATACCTCCATTGGCATCAAAGGCTTGCCTTGCTTTTGCAAAATGGTAAAGATTTGCAGCAATGTAATATCGTGTCCCTCTAGATGATTCAAGGTATTTTCGTTGAAGTAGAAATCGTTTTCGGCCTTGGGCAATAGTATGTAATGCGTGTACTGATCTTTGAAACCATGTACATAAATCATAGGTACTTCCCCCAAATAGGTATCATAATCTAACTGATGATACACGTCGCTCAATACCTGTAAACGAGTCTCGTCAGCAAAAACAGTTTGCTGTTTTTGCATATACTCTAGTGCTCCTACCAACAATACCGTATCAAAGTCGCTCATGGGACTTTCTTCCAAATCCCAGGTTCCTCCTTTGGTCAAGAAATTTCGCAAACGTACTGCGGGTGAATCGCCAGTGTTTACGCCCAAATCTTTCAAAAATTCAGTTTTAGTTTCTTGAGTTTCTTCGTCGGCTTGCAGCCATTTTTGCAAATAAGCTGGAATGCCCTCCGTATCTTGCAACACCAACAGGTTAGGCACAAACCCCAATACTTGCGCTACTGGTGTATCATTAATTTCTGACCAAACCGTCTGGCTAATGATTTCCCGAATAGCGTCGTTTTTGCTCCATTGGTCAAACAAAAACTCGGTGATAGCTTGCTGATCTTCAGCGGTTAATTCTTCTTTCAACGAAGGGCAAACCAATTCTCCATCTTCGAAGTAAGGAGAGCGCCCAATCATAAAGCTTGGGTTGATGGTGTAGCCAGGATTTTGCTCGTCTATGCCCAAATATTGGGTTACGTTTTGGTATTGAGGCTGCAATATAGCATCGGTACGCACAAAGCTATGTGGATGGGTATAATAAAAATACTGGGCTGGATAGCGTCGCTCGTCGCTGGCCACAATATTGAATTCGTGGAACAAAAAGTCTCCTCCCTCCTGCTTATACAAAATCATAAATGCCAACTGTGCCCCATTCAAGATCAACTGATCGTCTTGGTTACGGATGGCTTCAAAAATTTCAGCTTTATCGCGTGCCTCGGGACGGAAAATCACCTGGCTGATAAAATCAATGTCTGGAAACTCCATCAACTGAGACGTGATTTGAGCCGCAATATCTTGACCCTGTGCTGCTTCAGGAAGTACTTCCGAAAGCTTGAGTCCTTCGTACAATTCATCTTTTAGCGCTACTTCCCGAATTTGGTATTGGCCATCAATGCGTATTTTTTCTCGGAATGCTTCTACCTCAAAATCTACTTCTTCGGACTGGTATAGCTCAAGTGCCAAGCGTAGGCAACGGTACTCAAACGACTGCTCGTCGTATTGTCCACCAGGAGTTTGCTGTAACTCCAATGCCTCCATTTGTTCCAAATAATCAGCTTTGATCTCCAGATCGCCTTGGTATACATAAGGCAACAAGGTTTCCGAAAAACCAGTCAAACGTAGAATTTCCTTGTACATTGGTAAACCGTCCAGCATGAGGCCACAATTGACCAATTCAGGGCGATAAAAAGGTGTAGGCAATTTCTTGAATGAAGCCTTGAAAGCAATCAATTCATCAATGACCTCATCTTCGGTGTAAAATTGATACAGGATATTTTCGTGAGGGGTAATCAGGAAGCTATCAAAGCGAGGCTCCAAATAAGCTTGTTCAAAAAATGGGTATTCGGTCAATACCATCAATTCCAACCAACTTTTAAGCTCTTCTTCCGAGTAAGTTTGGTTGCTTTCTACCAAATACTCTCCAAAATCGTTGGCTTGAGCAATTTCCAGTGCAGTTACTGGAGCAAAGGCTGTCAGTACCTTTTGATCTGGCACTTGTAAACCGGTCAGTTTGTGTACCAACTCAGCCAATTGCTCATAGTTTTGTACCGCTGGCATTTGAGGATGATAAAAAACCTCTTCACGGATTTTAAATCCTTCTTTGGTATAGATATAAGGCAATTGCTGCAGCTCAAGAGAAGCCACGGCATTGCCTAGTTTTTCTTTGGATTGGGCAAAATATTCCTGCAATTGCTCATAAAAACGCTCCACTGGGAAGTCATCGGCTATTACTTGTTCGCTAATGGTTTGCCAATGCGGAACGATGAGCTGGGTATAAATATCCGCAGGATCTTGCAGCAGGTATTCGTCCAATACCTCGTCGTAATCTTCTTTTTTGATCTTGAAAGGCTGTAGCCATACGCCTACCTCCAACGAAGAAGCCAACAAACTATTCAAAGGCTGGATTTGCCCTTGTTGGTTGCTAAATAATTCTAAATGCGCAAGTTCTATAGCCTCCAGGCTTTTTACCAAACCAAACAATTTATGTTTTTGGCTGGCTTTAAGCTCATCAGTTTCCATTTTGGCCTGGATAAACCCATCAAACAACAATTGGGCATTTTCTAAATAAGGCAAATAGCTTTGCAGGCTTTCTTCCAGGTGTGGATACTCACTCAGGTTGATCTCAGACAAAATAAAATCAAAGTCCAGCAATGCCTGACGATGGTCTTGCAGTTTATCAAATACAAACAAGGCATTTTCGGTGGCCATTATTTCGTCCAGCGAATACATCTCGTCGTTGCTAAACACAAACAGTTTTTGCTCTCGAAACTTAGCCAATGGCTCCTCGCTTAGGTTGAGGTATTTCAACAAGTGATCAGCTTCGTCGCGCTCCAGAAAAGTAGGCTGAATTTGATCGGGTAAAGCTTGGCTGGCAATGTCAAATGGCGCATTTCCCAAATACGATAAAACCTGATAATCAGGCATTAGTAAGTTGGTAAGCTTGCTGATGGCCATTTGCAAGCTTGAGTATTCCATTTCGCCAATGTCGCTTAGAGCAGCATTGAAAAACACAAAATCGGCTGACTGAAAACCCTGCATGGTATAAATGCATTTTTCTTCGGCCAAAGTATAAGCTCCAGTGCTATCGGCTTCATAATATTTTTGCACGCTGGCATAAAAACCAGCCCCATCCTGGATCACCTCAGGGTGTTGTACAATGTTTTCCCAATCGGGATAAATGCGGGTAGCATATACCTCGGATACACTCGTCAGGAACTCCTCTAAATCAGGGGCATATTCTTCCTGATTGATTTTGTAAGGGGTAAGCCACTCTTCCTTGATTTCTTTGCTGGCCGATAACATTTCGCCTAGAGGCATAATGCGGCCTTCGTTGTTACAAAACAATTGAAACTGCTGCCATTGCTCCACCTCTATACCTTCTATGTTGAGCAGCGTCGCGAAAAGCAAGCGTTTTTCCTTAGGCTCGAGGGTATTGTTCTGAGTTTTGGCGTTGATGATGTCAAAAAACTGGGTTTTGTCGGCCAAATAAGGGATACGTGCCTGAATAAAATCTTCTACCACCGAACCTTCGGGCGCAAAGGTGCGCTCCGAAACCATAAAGCCCAGCTTCACCAAAATATCGCGAATGGGTTCTAGCTCTTGAGGCAGCAAAATAAAATTGCCACTATTGGCTACTGCATTGATGGAATAATGGCGATCATTGGAGAATTTGTAATATTGAATATTCAAAAACTTATTCAATAAAAACTCTCCATTAGCAGTCCAGGTTTCTTCGTCTATTTGGACAATTTCGTCGTGAATCAGTTGATATTCTTCGGGTTTGGCACCAGCCACCAATTGATTTAAAGCAGGTAAACTTCCTTGTTGGAATAAATCCACAAAATTCCAGGCAGTGAGTCCTAATTTTTCGATGGCTACTTCCACCACCCTTGGGTCTTCGGCTTCGTCCCAAAAAAACCACTCCTTGTCTACCCCAAACTGACGAGGATGGAAAGGCAAGTTGGTATCTTTCAGTAGTACTTTATTGCGGCTAATGGCGTGCGATTCTTTGGTAGGGATGTGCTCTTTGATGTACTGAAACAATGGCTGATATAAGATTGCATTCAGCCAACTGGTACGTTCAGTAGTAGGTTCATCGCTCAGCAATATATTGGGAAAAATATCGGCATAGGTCGCAAATTCGCCTGGAATAATTTTTTCAAAGTGTTGCTTTAATCGCTCACTGAAAGCTTCAAACAAACGAATATTGGCATCGTTGTAGTTTTCCATCCGTTGGCGATCGGTGGCCGTATCGAAGTAATTGGAATGCAGAATAAAGTTGAAGTTATTCACTTCGGTTTTCATTGGGAAATACTTATAAAAGCTGGGTGCTTTTTTCAGGATTTCTTCTGATTCGCGATAAGGCAAATACCCAAAATATACCTTCAAATCACACCAATC